>JBDLVQ010000032.1:0-3800 GCA_039804685.1 Pseudomonadota bacterium
GAGATGGGCAGGCGGCCCTATATGAATTACTTAATACGCGGTACGCTGCTTTGGTATTGGATATCGGATTACCCCTTAAAAATGGTTTTGAAGTATTAAAGGAATTACGGAAGAGTGGGGCTCGTTTGCCTGTCTTGATTTTGACTGCTCAAGATGGTGTTGAGAATATAACTCAGGGTCTAGATTTTGGTGGGGATGATTACGTTGTAAAACCCGTGGCTTTAGAGGTTTTAGCTGCTCGGTTGAGAGCTTTAATTAGAAGGTCTGAAGGTGCTGCACAAAATGAGTTGCAGGCTGGGGATATCGTATTAAATCCTATGAGTTATCAAGTTTTTCTTGATCATCAGGAAATAAACTTATCTAAAAAAGAGTTTGCTTTGTTGCATGCCTTGATGCTGTCATCTGACCGAGTATTAACTAAATCTCAGTTAGAGGATCAGTTATATAGTTGGGGGCATGAGGTCGAAAGTAATGCTTTAGAAGTGCATATTCATAATTTGCGTAAAAAGATTGGTGTTAAATGGATTCAAACCATTCGTGGCGTCGGTTATTTGTTCAAATCTAAATCATGATGCAGACGAGTTTTTCTCTTAAAAATCGATTACTTCTTTGGGTGTTGGGTAGCATTGCGCTCATTTGGGTGACGAGTACAGTTTTCGTATGGTTAGATGCAAAGCATGAATTAGAAGAAATATTTCATAAATTGTTAGAACATCAAATTAGCCTTGAGCAATTCAATAAAGAAAAAAATGAATTATTAGGGGCGTTGCTATGGGGGCTTATTTGGCCCTTATTATTGGGTTTGCCTGTCCTCTTTGCAGTGGTTTATGGCGTTATTTCTTGGGCTCATCGTTCTTTAACACATCTTCAATCTGCCATTTTTCAAAGAAGGGCGGATTCATTAGATCCTATTGATGTTAAGAGTTTGCCGAATGAAATAACACCAATCGTTGATGAATTAAATCAACTTTTGGAACGAGTTAAGCAGTCAATTGAGCAGGAACGAAGATTTACCTCTGATGCTGCTCATGAATTAAGGACGCCTTTAGCTGCCATTCGAGCTCAAGCTGAGCTCCTAAAAGTTGAAGAGCAATTTAATGCTGAATCTATTCAAAATCTAATTGAAAGCTCAGATCGCGCAAGTCGTTTGATTGAACAGCTCTTGGCTTTATCTATAGTTTATACAGCGCATGTGACTTTTGATAAACATACTTTAAATCTGTATGTATTTATTAAGAAACAAATAGCCTATTCTTATCCGGAAATACAGAAAAAGCAGCAAAATATTGCGCTTAATGAAGATGCTATTTGTTTAGTGGATGTTAATGAAGGCTTATTAAGTATTTTATTTAGAAATCTGTTGGATAACGCGATTCGTTACTCTCCTGTTAAAGGAACTATTGAAGTTGCTATTAACAAAAGTAGTGGAAGAGTTTACTTAACTATTGAAGATAGTGGCCAAGGTTTAACGGATCAAGAAATTTGTGAACTAGGTATACGCTTCAATAGAATGAGTCAGTCTGACTCTTTAGGAAGTGGCTTGGGGTGGTCAATTATTAAAAAGATTGCAGAAGTGCAGGGCTTGGGATTGCAAATTGATAAATCTCCTGAGCTATCTGGGTTGAGGGTAAGGCTTTTATTCTAAAAAAGTACTTGTTTTCCGGGTAAGGGCCACCCAAAAGCTAGTTGTGGGATGGGTTTTTATAAAAAATATACCAAAACTAGCCTCGCAGGGGTAAGCATTCTAATGAGGTTGTCGCCTATCTAATTACCTATCAAAAAATTACTCCAATACTTTGGGGTCGCGGCGGATTTCATCGCGTGCCATAGCTTCCCACAAGAATGGGAAGCCATTGATATCTGTGCGCTTCCCAGTTTCAGTTGCGACAGAGTCGGGTAGCGGTTTACCACCACCAAGTGCCTCTACTCGCCAAGATAGCTTGCAACGCCACTCAAGTGTGATGGCTCTAAGATGTGCCTGGCGTATACCATTTGCTACAACCAAAACACCGTGATTAGCTAATAACGCCCATTTTTCTTGTCCCAGGGCATTGGCAGCTGCACGCCCTAAAGCGCCATCTTCTACAGTGCCACGATACTCATCGTAATAAACTGGATCTGAGTCAACCATGGCAGATGTTTGATCGTAGATTGGAGGAACTCGGCCAACTGCAGACCATACCGATCCCCAAGCTGGGTGATTGTGAATAACCACAGAAACATCATGCCTTGCTGCATGGATATCCATATGTAGATTAATAGCAGGGGTGATATTCCATTCGCCCTCAATCACTTGACCGTTTTGGTCAAGATGCAAGATATCTGAAGCGGTTACTTCTGCCCAAGTTAACTCCCAAGGATTTGCTAAGTAGGATCCATCACTTAATCTAACTGTAATGTGGCCTGCAATGTGATCGTTATAACCCTCACGGTGAAGTACTCTACATAACAGCGCTAGTTGTTGCTGTTGAGTTAATTGGGGTAATAGTGCATATCGACCTGGCTTTGGGGCATATTTTTTGAGCAAATCTAAATTTAAGTCGTTATTCATTTTTATCTTTCAAATATATTTTTGTTGAACTTAAAAACCAGTGCTTAAGATCTTGCAAACACAGAGGCTCTATGCATACGCCTTTGGTGGGGTTGGTAGTCAAGGATTGCATGATGAATAACGCTTCGGTTGTCCCAGATCATCATGTCACCAACGCTCCAACGATGCCTGTACATAAATCGTATTTGCTGACAATGTTGATGTAGGTATAAAAGTATGGCATCGCTTTCTGCTGATGCTAATCCATCAATATGGGTTGTATAAGTGGGGCTCAAATAGAGCGCCTGACGTCCAGTTATGGGATGTGTGATCACTAATGGGTGAAGGTGACGTTTAGCCATATTAACCACCTCCAAGTACCTTTCATGTTTGACTGCATTTTGGCGCAAAGCCTCAGTCATAGGCTTATTCATATCATGCCATGCAGAAAGCCCCTCAAGATATTGCTTCATATTTGTTGATAATGCATCGTAAGCTGATGTCATACTGATCCAGCAAGTATCTCCACCGCAAGGAGGTAAGATCTTGGCTTGAGTCATCGTAACAATTGGCGGACTTGGTAGGAAGCTTTCATCGTGATGCCACATATCTGCTCGATCCCCTAATTTAGAGTCAATAACAGTAATTTTTTCAAATCCTTTTCCAAGGTTTGGGTAGAACGTATGTATCTCTGATTCACCAAAATAGTTGGCGATTGCTAAATGTTGCTCAGGTGATAAATCTGGCACATGAAGAAGAATCGCTTCATGTTTAACAAGCGCTGATTCAAGATTGTCTAAAGTATCTTTTTCAAAAACTTTATCTAGATTTAAATTTTTAATCTCGGCCCCAATTGATGGGCCTAATGGTGTCACAACAAATGATTGACTCATAATTTCCTCAACTTAATTAAAATACAAGATCACCTTCAAAATACCTTTTAAAAACATTTATTTGTATAGCTTGACACGGCAGCGAGATGCGGACTAATCTGCTCGAGCAAATATTGATTTCAGTATATGAAGGGTAAATATTTTTTGATAGTCGCTTTTATGGTTAGGCATTAAAAACCCTAATTCAATGATTTAATTAGGAAAATTTTGATGAGAAATGGAACTTGCCAGTAGCGCTCGCATTTTATGAATAAAAATTTACCTCTATCAGGTGCTGAAGGTTTGTCTAGTGATTTACCAAAACCTCGCAAGCGTCCCAATCAGTCTCGATCGCGTGCCTTAGTTGAGGCTATTGAGCAAGCTTGTGTTCGTATTTT
>JBDLVQ010000033.1:0-5556 GCA_039804685.1 Pseudomonadota bacterium
TTTAACTTCCTAAAGTTCAAGCATCGTATCTATGATCCAGAGCCCAACATTACGCCTAACCCAGCTGATTTAGCTGTAGCTATTTATGGCAAAGTATTTGAACCGCCAGATTTAAAAAATACCCAAATCTTGATTCTTCATGCAGATGATGATCGCAAGGGGCAAGATGGCTATATGTATTTAGGCTTTCAACGTCGCGTTAGGCGGATGGCTCCCGGTCAATATACCGATGCTTTCTTAGGTTCTGATGTGATGGTGGAAGATTTCGAAGGGTTTAACGGCAAAATTTCAGATATGAAGTGGACCTATAAAGGCGCGCAGAATCTGATGTTGCCGATGTTCAATCACAACGAAATGACTTTGGCGAATGACTTACCACCTGAGTCAGATGGTTATAAGTTCTTAAATGTGACTGGTCAGGGGGGATGTTTCCCAGATGTTACTTGGCAGTTACGTAAAACATTTGTCGTAGAAGCGGAGCCAATAGATCCTAAACATCCGATTAGTAAACGTATTTTTTACCTAGATGCTCAGTCTATGCATATTGTGCGAGCTTTAGTTTATGACCGTAAAGGTGAGCTTTGGAAGGTGGGTACTTTAGGAAAAACTCATGCAGATGCACATCTTTCTCAAAATAAAGGTGTGGGAATGCCGATTGATGACATATTCTCAGCGGTTGATATTCAGGCAAAACATTGCACAACAGGACAATTCAAAGGCTACTTAGACCTCAAGAACAATCCGCCATCACTTTTCCAGGTGCAAAACCTCAGATCGGGTGACTAATTTAGTCGTTTTTGATTTACATCTAGATACCTAGGGTAAACCATTATAGAGAAGGGCTAATCCTCAGGGCATCCTGATTCTGAGGGTTGGTGCTTACCCTTGAATCTCGAGAAAACATGATTATTTCGGGAAAAATTAATATAATATTCGGTACATAGGTCTTATAAGATACAGCTTTAAATAGGTAAACCACATGGCAGAAGAATTTGACACCACAAAACGATTTGTCCGTTTAATTGAAAAACGAGACGATGGATTTATTGAGTTTGAGTTTTCTGTTGGTGAGCCAGAGATATTTGCCGAAATGATGTTAACTGCAGAAGATTTCAAAACTTTCTGTGAGGAGCACAAGGTCGTGATGATCGATGAGAATTCAAATCCTATCGATCATGACAATGGGTTTGAGTGGCGTATGCGAGATGCTACTCATAAGAGAATGTAATTAGTTTTAATTTAAGTAGATTTAGGAAAAATTATGCCAAACGTATTTATTGCTTTTCAAGCAAACCAAGAGAGTCGTTACATTGTTGAAGCAATCATTGAAGATAATCCAGGCGCAATTGTTGATGAGCAACCTGCGATGGTAAAGATTGATGTGCCAAACAAAATGGTCATCAAGCGTGAAACGATCTCTGAGAAAATGGGCCGTGACTTCGAATTGCAGGAAATGCACATGCATTTGATTACATTGTCAGGCAATGTGGACGAGGATGATGAGCAGTTTGTGTTGGAATGGAAATCTTAACTACATTTTTTCAACCACACTAGTTTCTAATTTTTTTACGAGTATTTATGTCATACGAATTAACCATTGAGCCGCTTGGCCAAACCATTGAAGTTGAAGATGGTCAAACAATTTTGGATGCAGCATTAAGAGCTGGCATCTATATCCCACACGCTTGCTGCCACGGTTTGTGTGCAACTTGTAAAGTGCAGGTGGTTGATGGTGAAGTTGAGCACGGAGAAGCTTCTGGTTTTGCGTTGATGGACTTTGAGCGTGAAGAGAATAAATGTTTAGCGTGCTGCGCTACATTGCAAAGTGATGTAACAATTGAAGCTGATATTGAAGAAGATCCAGATGCACGCGTTATTCCGGTGGAAGATTTTGAGGGTGTTGTTAGTCGCATCGAAAATCTAACGCCAACGATTAAAGGTATTTGGATTAAATTAGACGGTGGTAAGAAGATTGATTTCCAAGCTGGCCAGTATGTCAATTTAGATATTCCAGCAATTGGTCAAAGTCGGGCTTTTTCTTTAGCCAACTCTCCTCAAGATGATGAAGTTGAATTAAATATTCGTATCGTTCCTGGTGGCGTTGTAACGACATGGATTCATGAGCAATTAAAGGTGGGCGATAAGCTAAAAGTTAGCGGACCTTATGGCCGTTTCTTTGTGAAGAAGTCTGCTAATCTTCCGATGTTATTTATAGCTGGGGGATCAGGCCTATCAAGTCCTAAGAGCATGATTGAGGATTTGTTATTTGAAGGGTGCACGCTACCGATTACGTTGATGTATGGTGCAAGGTCTCAGGATGAGTTGTATTACCATCAAGAATTCACCGACATGGCAGCTAAGCATCCTAACTTTACTTACGTGCCAGCACTTTCTGATGAACCTGCTGATTCAGGTTGGACTGGTGCAAGAGGTTTTGTAAATGAAGCAGCTAAAGCACATTTCAATAATAACTTTAGCGGTCAAAAAGCTTATTTATGTGGCCCACCTCCAATGATTGATGCCGTTATTTCAACATTGATGCAAGGTAGTTTGTTTGAACGTGATATTTTCACTGAGAAATTTATCTCTGCTGTAGATGCTGCCAATACAGTGCGCAGCCCGCTCTTTAAGAAAATTTAATTTTGACCCGTTGCATAGCTTTTCAATAAACCTTATGGTTTATTGAAAATGCTATCAGGTAGTTTTGACACCAAGTCATAGGTCATAGAGATATGCGAGGCTAAAAGCTTAGAGCAAAGTTTCGTGTCTCTATTGAGGGCGGCAGTTTTAAGTGCCTCGTGTTCTGCATGAACATCACGCTCATTATCTTTACGATATCTCATCGCAATGCGGCGATAGCGTTCTGAGTGATGATACAAAATACCAATAAATTGCAAAATCCAACGTGAATGACAAGCTGAAACTAATGCTGAGTGGAACTCTTCATTGCGTTGCTCCCATTCTTCAAAAAAGCTATCTGCCTCATCTTCTGCGGTTTTACCTAGTTTCTTTTCCGCTAAAGTTAAGCGATGGTAGGCAGCGATCACATCGGCTTCCCATTTGTCATTACCGTTGGTAATTGATTGGGTGATGGCTTGCGTCTCTAGCATGACGCGCATTTGGGTAATGTCTTCAAAGTCAGCGATTGACATCGGGCTAACAGTAAAACCTTTTTGTCCCTGGGTAAAAACAAGACTATCAGCCACTAGAAGGGCTAAAGCTTCTCGTAAAGTGCCTGCTCCTACGTTATATCGATCCTTTAAGTGTTCAACTCTAAGCTTGGTCGATGGTGGGTGGATGCCGTTAATGATGTCCCTGCGTAACTTTAGATAGGCTCCCTCAACAAGGGTTTTAGGCGCTGGCTCTTTGGGGACGAAAGATGATTGTGGGACTAAATGCATGTTTTTATAAATTTCTTTGGCTTTCCTAATAATATCGATATTTTCTGGTTTTTTGAGTCATTTTTTCAATAATTTAGGGAAAACACTCATTGCAGTAAACCGTAGGATATTTAAAAATAATCTCGAGATTATTTGTTACAATCGAGATAAAAATGAGCTTCAAGGTTTTAATAGAAGATACCCAAGAAGAATATACGTGTCGTGAAGATCAGCACTTGCTCTCGGGTATGGAAGCGCTCGGTCGTAAAGGCATTCCTGTGGGATGTCGTGGCGGTGGTTGTGGTGTTTGCAAAGTTGAAATTACAAGTGGCGAGTACACGAAAAGAGTAATGAGTCGTGATCACGTCACAGTTGAAGATGAAGCTAATGGTCGAGTTTTAGCTTGTCGAGTAAAACCTAAATCAGATATCACTTTAAAAGTGATTGGCTTGATGAAGAAGAACGTTGTACGTGGTGTAGAAGCAAAATAACTAGTTGTAACCAATTAAGGAGATCGTAACAATGGCAATGACAGGAGTTTTACGTCCAGGACACGCTCAAATACGCGTATTGGATATGGATGAGTCAGTAGACTTTTATACAAATGTGATGGGTCTTAAAGAAACTGGTCGCGATAAGAGTGGTCGTGTTTACTTTAAGACTTGGGATGAGCGTGACCACAATAGCGTGGTTTTACGTCAAGCAGATCGTGCTGGTCTGGACTTTTTTGGTTTTAAAGTTGAGAGTAAAGAAGAGCTTGAGAACTTAGATAAGGCATTGCAAGCTTATGGCGTTAAGACAGAACGCATGCCTGCAGGTGACATGCTAGAGACTGGTGAGCGCGTGCGTTTCGTGGCACCAACTGGCCATACATTTGAGTTGTATGCAGAGAAAAGCTATGTTGGTAACGGTTTAGGTGAAATTGCTCCAGAAGCTTGGAACCCAGATCAAAAAGGTATCTCACCAATTCGCATGGACCATGCATTGTTATACGGTAAAGATATTGATGGTACAAGAAAGTTGTTTGAAGATGTATTGGGCTTCCATGTAACAGAGCGTGTGAAATTAGAAGATAAAACAACAGACTTGGCAGCTTTTATTACGTGTTCAACAAAGGCGCATGATTTAGCTCTTGTACGCCATGGTGAAGATGATAAATTGCATCATGTTTCATTCTTGTTAGAAACATGGGAGCAAGTGTTACGTGCTGCAGACATCATGAGTATGAACCGTGTATCTATTGATATCGGACCAACACGTCACGGTATTACACGTGGCGCAACGATTTATTTCTTTGATCCATCAGGTAATCGTTTAGAGACATTCTGTGGTGGTTATGAATGCTATCCAGATATGCCAGAAATTGTTTGGCCAATTGAAGAAGTAGGCCGCGCGATTTTCTATCATGATCGTAAATTGAACGAAGCCTTCTTGGCAGTGGTGACCTAATGAGTGCATTCATCTCTCAAAAAAACATTAATTGCGAAGCTGCCGCACGAATTGCTCAAGGGGCCATTCAAAAGGCAGAGGAGCTTGGTATCAAGATTAATGTGGCTGTTACGGACTCCAGTGGAGTCCTAATGGCATTTTTGAGGATGCCGGGCGCCTTTTTGCACTCAATTGATATTTCGATTGATAAAGCATATACGGCGTCCAGTTTTGGAATTCCAACCAGTCAGTGGATGAGCATTATTGAAAATGATCCTGCGCTAAGAGAAGGAATCGTCCAAAGACCCAGATTAGTTATTTTTGGGGGTGGCGTGCCAGTGCGTGTTGGAGATGATTTGATTGGTGGGGTTGGCGTATCGGGCGGGTCCGCAGAAGAAGATGAGATCTGCGCATTAGCTGGTATTTCAAAAATTTAATAATTACAAAAGAAACAAAAAACATGAAGCAATTTCTAAATTACATTAATGGCGAATTTGTCGCTACTGATAAAACATTTGAAAAACGTGCGCCTGTTAATAATCAGGTGATTGGTATGGTGCATGAAGCTGGAGCTGCAGAAGTTGAATTGGCAGTACAAGGTGCGCGCGCTGCATTAAAAGGTGACTGGGGTAAGTTGACAACAGTTAAGCGTGTAGAAATGTTGTATGCAGTAGCCGATGAAATTAATCGTCGCTTTGATGATTTTTTAGAGGCAGAAATTGCAGATACAGGTAAGCCACGCTCTTTA
>JBDLVQ010000034.1:0-3995 GCA_039804685.1 Pseudomonadota bacterium
AAAAATTTGGGAGTTGATACCGATCACTTCCCCACGAGTATTCAACAAAGGTCCGCCTGAATTACCAGGATTCACAGCAACGTCAGTTTGGATAAAAGGTAGGTACTCACCTGTATCACGACTCTTTGCAGAAACAATGCCAGCGGTGACGGTATTCTCAAGGCCAAATGGCGAACCAATTGCAACAACCCATTCACCGACACGCACTTTAGATGAATCCCCAATTTGCAAACGCGGCAAGGCGGTGGCGTCAATTTTCACAAGTGCCACATCGGTACGCTTATCGGCACCAATTAATTTAGCTTTAAATTCGCGCTTATCAGGTAATGTGACATAAATAGTGGTGGCGCCCTCAACGACGTGGGCATTCGTCAAAATAAATCCATTACTTTCAATAATGAATCCTGATCCAACACCACGATTCTGCTCTTCTTGCTGAGGCTTTTTATTATTAGGGGCTTGCTTAGGGGTTGGCATTGGAATGCCGAAGAAGCGGCGGAAGAATTCTGCTTGCTCATCATCCGAACCAGGTAAACCAGGGGCACCTTGTTGCCCTTGCCTTACATTCACTTTTTCTGTTGTGCGGATATTGACTACAGCCGGATTTGCTTTTTCAACTAAATCTGCAAAGTCTGGGTAAGCCTTTAGAGCTGGCGCAACTGTCGGAGCGCTTGGGCTAGTAGTGCTATTGCTAGGGTTTTGCGCCCAAACTGAGGTGATTGATGCCACACTGATGGCCATCAAAATACTTAGCAAACCGACTGCAGAAAGTTGTTTTTTCATCATAGTTATTACTTTAGAGCATTAATCAGCTCTTTGCTGAGAAGAGCTTAAGCCATTCTTAGAATGGGGGTTCTTTAAATAATAAAGGCCTCCAAGGAGACCTTTATTTAGCTTAAATAGGCATCTATAGCTTTGGCAAATTAAATTTTACGGAAAACAATCGTTCCATTTGTACCACCAAAGCCAAAGTTATTTTTCACTGCCACATCAATCTTCATATCTCGGGCAGTATTGGCACAGTAGTCCAAATCACACTCAGGATCTTGATTAAAGATGTTGATAGTTGGCGGTGATTTTTGATGATGCAATGCCAAAACCGTGAAAACTGATTCCAAGCCGCCAGCACCACCCAACAAGTGACCAGTCATTGACTTGGTTGAGTTAACCACCACACCTTTAACAGCAGAGCCCAAGGCAGCTTTTAGAGCCTCAGTTTCGTTCTTATCGCCTAAAGGCGTTGATGTGCCATGCGCATTAACGTAATGCACTTGATCTGGATTAACACCAGCATCCTTAAGCGCATTCACCATACAACGGCGTGGACCATCCATATTAGGTGCAGTCATGTGATAAGCATCACCACTCATACCAAAGCCAGCCAACTCAGCATAAATCTTTGCGCCACGAGCTTTGGCATGTTCATATTCTTCAAGAACCATGACCCCAGAACCTTCACCAAGAACAAAACCATCACGGTCTTTATCCCAAGGACGAGACGCTGTTGCAGGGTCATCATTGCGAGTTGAGAGTGCACGAGCAGCAGCAAAACCACCAACTCCTAATGGAGATATTGTTGATTCAGCACCACCGGCAATCATGACGTCAGCATCACCGTATTGGATTAAGCGCGCGGCTAAACCAATACTATGCAAACCTGTTGTACAAGCCGTCACAGCAGCAACGTTAGGACCTTTAAGGTTCAAGTTGATACTGAGATGACCAGAGATCATATTAATGATTGATCCCGGCACAAAGAACGGCGAAATACGACGTGCGCCACGATTAGTGTATTCGGTGTGGGTTTCTTCAATCATTGGTAAACCACCAATGCCTGAGCCCACCATCACGCCAATTCTTTCAGAATTAGCATCTGTGACTGTTAAGCCAGAATCGCGGAAAGCTTGAGTACCAGCGGCAATACCATAATGAATAAAAGTATCCATATGGCGAGCCTCTTTAGCGGGGATGTAATCCTCGATATTGAAACCCTTTACCTCACCGCCAAAGTGCACGGCTAGACCAGAATGATCAAACTTTGTGAGGGTTGCAATACCACTGCGACCCGCCAACAAATTTTCCCAAGCGTCACCTACCGTATTACCTACAGGTGAAACCAAACCTAGTCCGGTAATAACGACCCGGCGCTGTCCCTTCAACTGGCTCACAGCTAATTAGCCTTGTTTGGACTTGGCGAAATCGATAGCCAACTGAACAGTAGTGATTTTTTCAGCTTCTTCATCAGGAATCTCGATGCCGAACTCATCTTCTAATGCCATGACCAATTCAACTGTGTCGAGAGAATCTGCACCTAGATCATTAACGAAAGATGATTCATTCTTGATTTCAGCTTCGTCTTTACCTAATTGCTCAGCTACGATTTTCTTAACGCGTTGTTCGATGTTATCCATGTAATCCCTCCAGGGGTTGTTGTAAAAATGTTGAAAATAGATTTTATCAGCTTATTTGGCCAATTTAGTTCAAAAATAGTCCGCCATTCACATGAAGTGTTGTTCCAGTGATGTATCCAGCCCCTGGAGACGCTAAAAATGCTACCGCATGGGCAATATCTTCAGGAGTTCCAAGGCGTTGCAATGGAATGTTAACTTTTAATGAATTTTGTTGGTCTTCTGAGAGGGCTTTGGTCATATCCGTGTCAATAAAGCCAGGAGCCACGCAATTAACCGTAATGTTACGGCTGCCAATCTCACGAGCCAAGGCACGACTCATACCAGCCACCCCAGCTTTTGCTGCTGCATAGTTAGCCTGTCCAGGGTTGCCACTGCTACCTACTACAGATGTAATATTAATAATTCTGCCGCCTTTGGCCTTCATCATTGGGCGTAATACGCCGCGAGCCAAACGGAAAACAGCACTTAAATTGGTATCAATCACCGAAGTCCACTCTTCATCCTTCATGCGCATGGCCAAGTTATCTTGAGTAATACCTGCGTTATTAACCAAAATATTCAAAGCGCCACGCTCTTTAACAATCGAGTCAATCAAAGCATCACAGGCAGTTGCGTCATTGACATTCAATACAGCGCCTGCACCACCAGTTAGCTTCAATGCCGCATCAATATCCTTAGCGCCAGACTCACTAGTTGCCGTGCCGATCACAATTGCGCCTTGCTTGGATAATTCCATAGCGATCGCACGACCAATACCGCGTGATGCTCCTGTGACCAAAGCAATTTGTCCTGTTAATGTGCTCACAAGCTCTCCCAAACTATTATCTGTAATTAATTAGAGTTTTAATCGTCAATTTACGCTTTAATGATAGCTAGCACTTCAGCCATCGTGGCAGGATCATAAACCGCCAAACCATTTAAATCGCCATTAATGCGTTTTGTCATACCAGCTAAAACCTTACCTGGGCCACACTCAAGCACATGTGTCACCCCTTGACTAGCCATAGCTTGAATTGTTTCAACCCAGCGAACTGGTGCAGCAGCCTGCCTTACCAAAGCATTTTTTATAGCGCTAGGATCCTTCAAGATGCTCACATCTACGTTATTGATCACATCTATACGAGGAGCTTCAAACGTCTTGTCTGCTAAGTAAGCTTCTAACTTTTCAGAAGCCGGCTTTAGCAATGAAGAATGAAATGGGGCGGAAACAGGCAAAGGTAATGCACGCTTGGCACCTGCTGCTTTTGCTAATTCGCAAGCTTTTTCAACGCCTGCTTTTGACCCAGCAATGACAACTTGCGCAGGAGCGTTGTAATTCACTGCTTCAACCACTTCATTTGTCGCAGCCTGTGCATCAGCACAAGCTTTGCGAACAGCATCATCATCTAAACCAAGAATAGCAGCCATGCCGCCTGTACCTACCGGGACAGCGTCTTGCATCGCTTGAGCCCGAAAACGCACCATCGGTACAGCATCTTTAAATGCAATCACGCCAGAAGCTACTAAAGCACCATACTCACCCAAACTGTGACCTGCCATCACTGAAGCTCCAGGACCACCTGCAGCCAACCAGGCACGGTAACA
>JBDLVQ010000035.1:0-5939 GCA_039804685.1 Pseudomonadota bacterium
GTGCATTTGCACAAATAATGACTAAGACTGAGAATTCTTTTCGGTGTTGTTGGGCTTGTTGTGCAATGACTGCCGCATCGGCAGACCCAGCCAGATTTGAAATAGTTAAGCGTTGTCCCTCCCGAGGGCCGGGTAGAGCAGGTGACCACGCCACCGAATTAAGTTGAGCCTCTAAATTAGCTGATAACTTCTGCATAAGCTAGGCATTATAGAATTGAGGCATGAATTCAGCACAATTAACTAATTCTCTTCATGTACTAATTCCATGTGCAGGTGTTGGCGCCCGCATGGGGTTCAGTGTTCCTAAGCAATTTGAGCTCTTGGCTGGAAAGCCAATGGTTATGCATTCAATTGATACTTTTCTGGAAATGTCAGAAATCTGTTCAGTTTGGGTTGGAGTTTCCGCTGAGGGTAATAAAACTCTTGGTGGACAAGTCTGGCCTATGGATGAAAAATTATTTGTCCGGGAAACTGGTGGGGCCACTCGTCACGATACGGTTTTAAATACATTAAGAGCCATGACCGAATCCGGTGTCTCAGACAATTCCTGGGTGCTGGTTCATGATGCTGCACGTCCAGGACTAACTTCTGAGGCTGCCAGACGTTTAATTCAAACTGTAACTGAGAGCGCTGGTGCTTCAGGCGGAATACTAGCTATGCCCATGACAGATACGTTAAAGTTGGCTTCAGATAAGAGCTCCAATCTAGTTGCTAACACTTTGCCACGAGATGGCTTGTGGTTGGCGCAAACGCCGCAAATGTTTCGTTTGCGTACCTTAAAAGATGCATTAGCCGAGGCTATTGTAAAAAAATTGGAAGTAACAGATGAGGCTAGTGCGATTGAGCAAATTGGATATCAGCCTTTGTTAGTTCATGGGGAGTGGAGAAATTTAAAAGTGACATATCCACAAGATTGGTCTTTAATTAACAACTTACTCGGTTTGAAAAAATCATCATGACAACATCACATTCTGGGATGCCATTCCGTATTGGTCAGGGGTATGACCTACATGAATTAGTTCCTTCTCGCAGTTTAATTTTGGGTGGCGTACATATTCCCTATACGCATGGCCTTTTGGGGCATTCTGATGCAGATGCTTTGTTGCATGCCTTGACGGATGCTTTACTCGGGGCTGCTGCGCTAGGTGATATCGGACAACATTTCCCAGATACAGATGAGCGTTATAAGGGGGCAGATAGCCGAATTTTGTTACGCGGTGCCATCGCTTTAGTTCAGGCTGCTGGCTATCAGGTTGGCAATGTGGATGCCACTATTATTTGCCAGACTCCTAAGATGGGGCCTTATATTCAAGAGATGGTGAGAAATATTGCCCATGATTTGGGAATCTCTACTAGTCACGTTAACGTGAAAGCAAAGACCAATGAAGGTTTAGGTTATCTTGGTCGTTGCGAAGGAATCGCTGTGCATGCGATTGCATTAATTTTTAAAAGTTAACTGGGAGTGGTTTATAAAAAATACCCGCAAAAAGCCTATTTACGGGTATTTTTGTTGTGAATATTGTCTTTAAACGCCTAATAACTCTACTTCAAATAAGAGGGTTGCGTTAGGCGGAATGACGCCTCCTGCACCATAGGAGCCATAACCAAGTTCAGATGGAATGATCAGGCGACGAGTGCCGCCAATTTTCATGCCTTGAACGCCTTCATCCCAACCTTTGATGACCATTCCTCCACCCAGTGGAAATTCAAAAGGCTCGTTGCGGTCTTTGCTAGAGTCAAATTTTTGACCGACCTGACTATTCTCATATAGCCAGCCTGTGTAATGAACGGAGACATAATTCCCTTTTTGGGCCTCATCTCCATAACCTGGAATAGTATCCTCATACTGTAAACCTGATGGTGTTGTGATCATATTAATCTCCTATTTTTTTAAGCTATCTCGAATTTCTCGTAGCAATTGAATATCTTCCGGTGGCGGCAAAGGGTCTGAAATTACTTTTGCCTCGTCTTGCAGTTTAATCCGATTAATAATTTTCACCATTTGAAAAATGATAAATGCCAATATAAAGAAATTGAGTGTGATAGTTAAAAAACTTCCATAAGCAAATAAAGGAACACCAGCTTTTCTCAGGGCATCTAATGTACGAGGAACATTTTCAGGAATATTTCCCAATACTATGAATAAGTTAGAGAAGTCTAATTTGCCACCAATCAACCAAGCGACAATTGGCATGACAACATCACCAACTAATGAGTCAACTATTTTCCCAAACGCACCGCCTACAATCACACCAACCGCTAGATCTACGACATTACCACGTACTGCAAATGCGCGAAATTCTTTCCCAATATTCATTTGAAGCCTCTTTTGAGATTAACTCCATAAATCATAACCATTGTGGAGCAATTAATAAAATTATCTTGTGGTCAATTATTTTATTTTTTAGTATGTGGCAGTACCTGAGGAATTTATATATTTAATATGAAACTTGACATTCAAACTAGTATTTCTCTAATTTTCATGGTTTATTTCGTGCTTCATGGAGCTATCTGGGGGGTGCTTAAAGATCAAAAAAATCAACAAGTCAATATTTGGGCCGGCTCCGGAATTGTGAGCGGTTTTTCGGTGGTTATATCAGCTAACTTTGGC
Source organism: Pseudomonadota bacterium (assembly GCA_039804685.1). Lineage (GTDB taxonomy): Bacteria > Pseudomonadota > Gammaproteobacteria > Burkholderiales > Burkholderiaceae > Polynucleobacter. The sequence continues at coordinate 2,612 of JBDLVQ010000035.1, forward strand.
TTAGTGTCTGAGTTTATGTTTTATTACTTGGCCCCATTTTTGATGGTGGTTGGTAATTTGGGCAGGTTATATGCATTACGCATGTACCTTGATAGTAGCCAGAGTAAATACCATTTATTTAATTTGATTTGTGCTGTGATTTATATGTCTATTAGTGGGTATATGTTCGAGACAAATTGCTCTCTGAGTAGTTTAATGATTTTGTATTTTTCTTACTGGGTCATTGGGTGCTTTGATTATGTCTTGGTTGGTGTGCAAATTTATAAACAGTATCGTTATATCGGTGGTTTACTTCTTATTATTGCCGGTACTGTTTTTTGTGGAAGCTTAGGGCAGAGGGCTGTTGCTATTTATGGGGGATGGGGTAGCCCTGATATTTACGGTGTTGGCTGGGATCAGGGACTTATGATTTTCGGACAAATTTTAGCGGTAACGCTTTCCAACATGGGCTTTCTTCAAATTTTTTTAGCTATTAAAGAAGATAAAAATTTAAAAATGCAATCTGCGTTGGCAAAGTCAGAGGAGCGCTCAGATTATTTGGCGGAGTACGGCCAAAAGCTTCAAGTGTTAGTTAATGAGCGCGAGGAGATGATTCGGCAACTGATTTTAAGCAATAAGTCTGCTGGGATGGGCGCATTGGCAGCTAGTTTTGCCCATGAACTTAACCAGCCATTAGGCGCTATTAGGCTAAATGCTCAGTTGATGGAAAATCAGTTAGGCTTTATGCAAGCTAACCCTTTAAAAGCAAGGGAAACGATTGAAGCTGTCATACAAGATAACAAGCGTGCTAGTGAAATTATTAGAAAATTGCGAAATATGTTCGCAAACCCAGAATCTTCTGATTTCAAATTCTTTGAATTAAGTCAGCTTGTGATTGATACCATTGACCTAGTTAGAAATAAGGCAAAGCAATCTCAGGTGGATATTGAAGTAGATTTACAGAGTCAAATTTCAGTTAGAGGCGATGTTACGCAACTTCAACAGGTTGTCTTAAACCTTTTAAATAATGCCCTTGATGCTTTAATTGAATCGAAGAAGCAAGTTAAAAAACTTTCAGTCTCCTTAATGTTAGCTGAGGGTCAAATTAACTTAAGTATTAGCGATACTGCTGATGGCATTTCAGATGACATTAAAGATTCAGTTTTTCAACTATTTAAATCTAATAAGGCTTCTGGGATGGGGGTGGGATTGTGGTTAAGTCAGACAGTGGTTAATAGTCATGGCGGATTGATTACATTTGAAACTTCTGAAGGCGTTGGCACAAGGTTCACCGTACATTTACCACTGTAAGTCTATGATTTATCAGGGGTGGTGGTTTCTAAAATGCCTTTTTTCTTTAGCTCTCATGTAGAATGGTGGGCTTTTATAATTAAGGCTAATGTAAAGCATTTAACTGAGCTTTTTTGGCCAAAAACTGAATCAATATTTTTATTAGCTTAAACGGGATACCAGCATGTCTGTAACAATTGAAAACCTTGGCAATTTAGATCGCAAAATTACTCTTAGCTTTCCAAAAGCTGACACTGAAAAAGCACGCGCTACACGTTTGCAAAAATTATCTAAGACGGTCAAGATGTCCGGCTTTCGCCCAGGTAAAGTGCCTATGAAAATGGTCGAGGCGCAATATGGGATGCAGGTTGATTTTGAAACTCAATTTGACCACGCCTCTAATTTATTTTATGAGTTAAGCCAAAAAGAAGGTTTGAAAATTGCTGGTCAACCACGTTTAGAGCCAAAGAGTGAAATTAGCGCTGACCCCGTGATTTATGACGCAACATTTGAGGTTTTCCCAGAGGTGAAGTTGGGGGACCTAACAAAAGCTGAAATTACGCGTTATACAACTGATGTAAATGATGCTGAAATTGATAAAACACTAGAGATTCTTCGTAAGCAGCGTGTTCATTTTCATGTGCGCGGAGAGGCTAGTGATCACGGTAATGGTGGCGAAAGCACCGCAGCACAGCTTGGAGATCAGGTAACGGTTGATTTTGTAGGTAAGATTGATGGCGTTGAATTTGTAGGTGGTAAAGCTGAAAACTTTACATTTATTTTGGGCGAGGGGCGTATGTTGCCCGAGTTTGAGTCAGCTGCCACTGGTCTTAAGGCTGGCGAGTCAAAGATTTTCCCATTAGCCTTCCCTGCTGACTATCACGGTAAGGATGTTGCAGGTAAGACAGCTGACTTCACAATTACGATGAATAAAGTTGAGTGGCCACATTTGCCTACCGTTGATGATGATTTTGCTAAGTCATTAGGTGTGGCAGAAGGTGTTGTAAAAATGCGAGAAGAAATTCGTACTAATTTGACACGCGAAGTGAAGCGCCGTACGCAAGCTTTATTAAAAAGCCAAGTGATGGAAACTTTAACTAAAGTTTGTGAGTTAGATGTTCCAAAGGGTTTAGCTGCGCAGGAGCAAGAGCGCTTGATTGCTAATGCGAGACAAGATTTGGCAGCTCGTGGCATCCCTAATGCTAAGGATGCTCCTATTCCTGCTGAATTATTTATTGCGCAAGCGGAACAGCGAGTTAAGCTAGGGCTTATTTTGAATGAGCTCGTTAAGCAACAAACTTTAGAGGCTAAGCCGGAACAGATTAAGGCTGAAATTGAAGAGCAATCTTCAAGCTATGAAGATCCTAAAGAAGTGATGCGTTGGTATTACAGCGATCCCAAGCGTTTAGCAGATGTTGAAGCGCTCGTTTTAGAAAATAATGTGGTGGCTTATGTGAATGGTTTAGCAAAGGTTACTGATAAAGCTGTAAGCTTTGAAGAATTAAGTCAAATGAACTAATCATCAGTTGAGAGCTTGGAGAAAAATAATGAACAACAACACAGTAAATAACACGCTTGATGCTCAAGCCTTAGGAATGGTGCCTATGGTGGTTGAGACTTCAGGGCGTGGTGAGCGTGCTTATGATATCTATTCACGTTTATTAAAAGAGCGTGTTGTTTTCTTGGTTGGTGAAGTTAATGACCATTCTGCCAATTTAGTGATTGCACAATTGCTTTTTTTGGAGAGTGAAAATCCTGAAAAAGATATTTCTTTGTACATTAATTCGCCAGGTGGTTCGGTCTCGGCTGGTTTGGCAATCTATGACACGATGCAATTTATTAAGCCTGATGTGAGTACATTGTGTATGGGTATGGCTGCCAGTATGGGCGCTTTTTTGTTGGCCGCTGGTTCTAAGGGTAAAAGATTCTCATTACCTAACTCACGTGTGATGATTCATCAACCATTAGGTGGTGCACGTGGTCAAGCTTCAGATATTGAGATTCAAGCACGTGAAATTCTCTATTTGCGTGAACGTCTAAATAAGGTTTTATCAGAACG
>JBDLVQ010000036.1:0-4733 GCA_039804685.1 Pseudomonadota bacterium
CTAATGCAGCCATAGTCATGTCTAATTGGTTCAACCAAATTCATCAGTAAAGGCTTAAGAGTTTCTCTAGAAGTGTCTTTTGAGAAAAAGCGGGCAATCACGCGAATAGACATGCAATATCCTTTAAATTATTGATGATAGTTTTTAAAAACTTAGGTTCATATTAGGTTCAATTTCAGTTATCCGCAAGCTTTCAATCGCTTGCTTTTTGAGGTTCTCTCGTAAAAATGAATCGGCTTGGATTGAACCCATTCAATAAATTTTTTCATCTCTGCTCGGTCCTTAATAGCTTTGGCAGTATTGAGCTCTTTCGCTAATTGAGTTTCTGTAAATAAGGCATGTATTTGCCTGTGGCAAATACGATGCAGATATTCCGTTGTTTTCCCACCTTTAGATTTTGGAATGAAATGATGCGCATCTTTTTGTGTGTCTGGAATTGGGCGGTCGCAAATAGGGCAGATCACCTCCTTGGGAGTGCTAAGGACTTGTAATTGATTGGCGATTTGTTTTTGACGAATTTTCCCCAACATGATGACTTGTATCTTAATAGTGCAACGACAAATTTGCTGAACTTGACAGAATCTATGTATACTGTATAAATATACAGTATTATATGAATCAGCTTATTTCACCTTCAAGTCATTCAGTGACCCTTCATCAAGAGCCGCAAGGCTTGGCAAGGGATTTGGCGACTTGTGAGCTTAGGTTCTTATCTCATCGAATTTCAGCTGGCTTTCCGAGTCCGGCAGGGGATTATGTTGAAGATGGCTTAGATATCAATAACTACTTAGTACAGAATAAGCCAGCCACTTTCATGTTTACTGTGAGAGGTGAATCAATGATTGTGGCTGGCATCCACGATGGCGATAAGGTAGTTGTTGATAAAGCCTTAAAAGCCAAACACAAGGATATTGTTGTAGCCGTTGTTGATGGTGAGTACACCATCAAAAGGCTCTACAAATGCAAGGGGCGTATTGAACTACGCCCTGAAAATCCTGACTATCCAGTCATTACTTTCAGTGAAGGTCATGAGCTACAAATCTGGGGTGTGGTGGTGGGGGTTATACGTCGCTACGCTAGCCATTCAAGTAGGAGTTAATCATGTCATCACCATTATTCGCCTTGGTGGATGTTAATAATTTTTATGTTTCTTGTGAAAGGGTCTTTGCTCCCAAATTGGAAAATGTTCCTATGGTGGTTCTTTCTAATAACGATGGTTGTGCTGTAGCTCGTAGCGCAGAAGTCAAGGCTTTGGGTGTCAAGATGGGGACTCCTTGGTTTCAGATGAAAGACTTAGCCAAGCAGCATGGGATAGAAGCCTATTCATCTAATTACACACTTTATGGTGATATGAGTAATCGTGTCGTGGAAGTCTTACGACAATTCACCCCCAATCTAGAGGTCTACAGCATTGATGAAAGCTTTTTAAGAATAGACTCTGTTTTGAAGCATTACGAAACTCCAAGCCATTTAGGAAGCGCCGTTAAAGAGCGAGTCAAAGACTGGACAGGTTTGCCTGTTTGCGTGGGCATTGCACCGACAAAAACTTTGGCTAAATTAGCTAATCACTTGGCTAAAAAAAATCAACAGTTCTTGGGTGTTTGCGATATCAGTACGATGCCCAAAAAAGAACTCCATCAATGGATGACTGAGGTCGCTGTAGGTGAGGTATGGGGCATAGGCCGCCAAATTGCTAAGCGATTAGAAGCGATGGGTATCAAAACCATATTTGATTTGATGCAGATGTCACCCCAAACCATGCGATTGCAATTTGGGGTTGTGATGGAACGTCTTTGTTATGAGATCAGAGGAGTCTCTTGCTTAAAGCTAGAAGAAGTAGCGCCACCTAAACAGCAAATTATTGCCTCTCGCAGTTTTGGCAAATTAGTTACTACGTTTAATGAATTATCTGAATCGGTAGCGACTCACACAGCAAGAGCTGCAGAAAAGTTAAGAGATCAGCATTCTGTTACTGGAGCTATGACGGTCTTCATTCAAACTAATCCTTTCATGAGATACGAAAATCAATATGCTCAAAGTATTGTTGTGCCATTGGCTGATCCAACGGATAACTCATTAGAGTTAACTGAGGCGGCCATGAAAGGCTTGAGAAAAATATTTAAAGCAGGATTTAGATACAAAAAAGCAGGAGTGATACTTAATCTGCTGGCAGATAAACCTATTGTTCAGCAATCTTTATTTGAAGATGTCGAGGCTAAAGGTAAGTCGGCTGAACTTATGAAAGCTATTGATTCTATTAACACTCGGTATGGCAGTACCCTGGTCAAATCGGCAGCGACAGGCACTAAAAAAAATTGGGAAATGCGCTCTGGTAATCGATCACCCAACTACACCACTCAATGGAACCAGTTACCTATTGCTTATTAGCTTATAGAGGCCCTATACGATGATCTTGATATACATAGAATTTATTCAAGGGGTTAGGGCAGATGACAATAAAACTGAATGACCTGTTGATAACCGTATTGACTAGATGGTGGAGAAGAGCAGCGCAACTAAACTCTAAATTCAAGCCATCCTCAAGCAAGAAAAAGCCGCCAATCAGCGGCTTTTATTTATTTAAAGTATTTGCTATATCTCACGATCCAGCGGGCATCTTCAATGAAGCCATTTCTGGTGCTCATCTCTTGGCCGTATTGAAGCGTCAAGCGCCCCATCGGTAAATTAGCAATACCGCTAATTTGGTAGCGGTGATTCTGAGTCATGTCGTTTTGGCTAGTGCCATTGATGCTAGTGACGCCGCCTACGCTATAAAAATAGCCGACTGAAGCAGTGTAAAGAGAATTGAATTTATAAATAAAAGCAGTTTGGGCGCTATGCAATGGTTTTTGTTTGCGGGAGTCGTGAGTATTTCCATAATCGTCATTCTTGCCAAACCAAAGCGTATCGACAGCGGACATCCAGTTTATGTTTTTATAAATAGGCTGTTCGTATCCCGCTTGAACGGCCAATTTGTATCTATTCTCACCAGCGTTATAAGTATTTTGGTTATGGTAGCTACCTGATGGAATCGTTAAATACGATGCCAGTCCAATATAAGTATCTGTATTGCGGTTGGCGTAGGGCCATAAAGCAAAAGCAAAGCTGGTGTCTCCAGGGCCCGAGTTAGTCGATTGGCTAGCAAATATGCCTGAAGTCGATATGTCGGTGATCGGTGTTTGAATATAGAAATAAGCAGGTAGGGCATTTAGTTCAAAAGAACGGCCATACTTCAGTTGGGTTTGAGTGTTGATGATCTCGCCGCCGGTGTAGGTTTTCTCACCCTGACTATAGCGGTCGCTGCGTTCACTGCGTTGGTAATTGATCTGTATTTGATGGATGCCCGGCGGGGGGCAATAACATCATCCGGTAGAAGATCAATAGCAAATGCCATGTGTGGCATTAGTAAAGTAATAAACGATATCTTGAAGGACGTAATTTTCAATTAGTGATCAATCCGATTTAGCTGCGCATATTATCCACTAAATCGTTGATGCTTATTTGATCTCCTTAGCCCATAGAAAATCGGCTAATCATGCCTTGATTTATTAATCTTTGGCATGAATTTTCATAGAGTTATTTTTTCTTTTTCTTTTTATCTTTTTTCTTAGATTTCTTCTCTAATTTTTCTTTGTTGCCATTGGCATAAACACACCATTTTTTAATCTCTTCTAAAAGTTCTTCGAGGTCATCATAAGGCAACTCTTTGAAATTGATTAAACCAATTGAGCCTGTTTCCTGTAATTGCTTTACAGCATCTTCATACGTGTACATGTGAACTCCTATAGTGGCGAAGAGTTTCATGCAACAATAAACTTATTACAAGACAAAAAAGGCAAGTCATAAAAGATTCATAAACTGCCTTGAATCGTCATGAAAGTGTCACACAGTTCCATTATCATCGAATTATGAAAAACATTGATGCTGTACAAGCCTTCTTAGCTCTAGGTCAAGAATCTAGGTTAAATATCTTCCGCCTAATCGTTCAAAGAGGTGTTGATGGAGTGACACCCTCTGACATTAAGGAAAGTCTTGGTATACCTGCAGCAACACTTTCATTTCATTTGAAAGAGTTGTACCAGGCCAACTTAATCTTAGTTGAACGTCAAAGTAGAAACTTAATCTACAGACCCAATGCCTCACAGGTTGAAAATTTAATGGATTTTCTGCTTTTTAATTGCTGTGGTGGCCAATCATGCACCACTAAAGTCCCATCAAAGTTTTTAGAAAAATCAGTATGAAAAAATACAATATCCTTTTTTTGTGCACTCACAACTCGGCTCGTTCTGTGTTGGGTGAGGCGATTGCTTCAACACATGAAAGTGGAAGATTTGTAGGTTATTCAGCAGGCTCAACTCCTGGTAGTAGCGTTAATCCATTCGCTGCTGATTTGGCTCAAGAAATGGGGTACCCAAAAGAAAATCTTCGCTCAAAGAGTTGGGATGAGTATGGAGCCCCTGATGCCCCTCAAATGGACTTCATCATTACGGTCTGTGATAACGCCGCTGGTGAGCAATGCCCATTTTGGCCAGGTAAGCCAGCTACAGCTCATTGGGGCTACCCCGATCCTTCGCAAGTTTCAGGAACAGATGAAGATAAAAGACAAGCATTTAGAGAAGTTATGGTTGGTTTAAGAAAAAGAATTGATATTTTGGCGGCCATGCCATTAGAGAAATTAGATGCCTTAAGTATTCAAGCAGAGTTAAAAAGAATTTCTTAATTTAAATAAAACA
>JBDLVQ010000037.1:0-34711 GCA_039804685.1 Pseudomonadota bacterium
TGCTAGAGTGGCCGCTCGTCCTGCTGTTCAAGCTGCAATGAAAGCTGAAGGCTTACTTAAGTAAGATCAAAAAATCTGATGAACAAAAAAATTGCTTCTATCGCCGCTCTATTGTGCGGATTATTTTTGATTAGCAATGCACATGCAGCCAGTGAGCAAGATCTTCAAAACAGCTTTAATCCATATGCAAAAGGATTCCCTCAGTTTGCAGGATTAAAGCCTGGTCTGGTTATTAATAAAAGTAATCTGGAGCAATTTAAGGCGATTTTGGATCCTGGTTTGCAATATGTGATTCAGAATGATTGGCATCAGATCAAAGTGGGTGCAACAACTCAGTTTCAGATTAGTCAGAAGTTTGTTGATGCAAGCAAGCAACATCTCAATAAGGCTCAGCTTGGTCAGAATGTTGGAGATATTGAACAATATATTTCAGGCCGTCCATTTGTGGAAGAACCTGATTTAAAAGATCCACGAGCTGGAGAGAAGTTAGCTTGGAATTTCAGGGCCGGCGCGGGCGTCGGTGATAGCGGGGTGATCTACCCCTTCTACTGGCGTTATCGCGATTTGATGACGGGTAAAGTTGATAAGACGGTTAAGTTTTCTTTTAATATTTTGAAATTCAAACATCGTCTTGATGACCCCGCTCCGGAAATTAAGCCTAACCCCGCTGATTTAGCAGTTGCTATTTACGCTAAGGTTTTTGAACCCCAAGATTTAAAAAATACTCAGTTATTGATCTTGCATGCTGATAATGACCATAAACCTCAAGATGCTTATATGTATTTGGGATTTCAGCGACGGGTACGACGTATGGCGCCAGGGCAATATACCGATGCCTTTTTAGGCTCTGATGTGATGATTGAAGATTTTGAAGGCTTCAATGGTCGTATCTCCGATATGAAATGGAGTTACAAAGGCGCTCAAAATTTGATGTTGCCGATGTTTAATCATCGAGAAATGAAATTGGCAACTGATTTGCCAGCTGAAGCTGACGGGTATCAATTCATTGATGTGAATGGCCAGGGCGGATGTTTTCCTGATATCACATGGCAGTTACGCAAGACCTTCATCGTTGAGGTTGAGCCACTTGACCCTAAGCACCCAATCAGCAAAAGACTATTTTATTTAGATGCGCAGTCGATGCATATTGTTCGCACATTGATTTATGACCGAAAAGGACAATTGTGGAAAGTTGGAACTTTAGGAAAAACTCATCCTGATGCACATTTGCCAGAAAATAAGGATTTAGGTAGCCCTGTAGATGATATTTTTTCTGCTGTCGATGTTCAGACAAAGCGTTGCACTACAGGACAATTTAAAACTAAAGTCGATCACAAGGCCAATTCCGTCTCCCTCTTTCAGGTTCAAAACCTACGGGGTGGAGATTAGTTAAAAGCACTCTATATGATCTAGGTCTAAAAACCTAGGGTAAACCATTATTTTGTGCTTTCAGAATTCAGCGCACTCTAGAGTGTCTGCTTAGTGCTTACCCTTAAATCTCGAGAAAAATGAATTATTTCGGGAAAACAGGGATAAAATTCGTCAGTTAAAAACTAAAGCCTTTAAATATAAGGGGCAAACACAATATGGGTGACAATATGGTTGAAGATTTTGATCCACAAAAGAGATTTGTTCGATTCATTGAAAAGCGTGATGATGATTTTGTATTATTCGAGTTTGCAGTGGGTGAGCCCGAGATTTTTGCTGAGATGATTTTAAAAGCAGAAGATTATGAAATCTTTTGCAAAGAGCAAGGTGTTGTCATGATTGATCAGAATACAAATCCGATTGATAAAGATAATGACTTTGAGTGGCGATTGCGTGATGCAACAGAAAAGAGATTAGATAAATAATCTGTTACAAAGAAGCATCAAAAAGTTTTATTTAAAAAATTAGGGAAATTAAGATGGCAAACGTATTTATTGCATTCCAAACAAATCCAGAGAGTCGCTATATTGTTGAGGCCATTCTTGAAGATAATCCAAATGCTGTTGTTGACGAGCAACCGGCGATGGTGAAAATTGATGTGCCGAATAAAATGGTCATTAAACGTGCAACCATTGAAGAAAAAATGGGGCGAGAGTTTGAGTTGCAAGAAATGCATATGCACCTTATTACTCTTTCAGGTAACGTCGATGAAGATGATGACCAGTTTGTTTTAGAGTGGAAGTCTTAACATTATTGAATAGATGTTGGATAAGTCGCTCAGCGTTTTGAGCGACTTATTTTTGTTAAAAGTTTTTATTTGTGAGTTTTTATGTCATACGAACTAACCATTGAGCCCCTAGGCCAAACAATTGAAGTTGAAGATGGTCAAACCATCTTGGATGCAGCTCTAAGAGCAGGTATTTATTTACCCCATGCTTGTTGTCATGGTCTTTGTGCAACTTGTAAAGTTCAGGTAGTTGATGGTGAAGTAGAGCATGGTGAAGCATCGACTTTTGCTTTGATGGATTTTGAGCGTGAAGAGCAAAAGTGTTTAGCGTGTTGCGCTACTTTGCAAAGTGATGTCACCATTGAAGCGGATATTGACGAAGATCCAGATGCTCGTGTTATTCCAGTGGTTGATTATCAAGGTACAGTTTCTCGAATTGAAAATTTAACACCAACGATCAAAGGTATTTGGTTAAAGCTCGATGGTGATCAAAAGGTTGATTTCCAAGCGGGACAATATGTTAATTTGGAAATCCCAGCGCTTAATCAAAGCCGTGCTTTTTCATTGGCGAATGCCCCCCACGATGGTGAAGTTGAGTTAAATATTCGTATCGTTCCTGGTGGTGTTGTAACAACCTACATTCATGAGCAATTAAAGGTTGGTGACAAGCTCAAGTTAAGTGGTCCTTATGGACGTTTCTTTGTTAAGAAATCAACGAATACACCGATGCTATTTATTGCTGGTGGTTCAGGTTTATCTAGCCCGAAAAGCATGATCCTTGATTTGCTAAATGAAGGTTGTGATTTACCAATGACTTTGATGTATGGCGCAAGGTCGCAATCAGAACTTTATTACGATCAAGAATTTAAAGATTTGGCAGCTAAGCATCCAAACTTTACCTATGTAGCTTCCTTGTCAGATGAGCCGGCTGATTCTGGCTGGACTGGTGCTAGAGGATTTGTGCATGAAGCAGCTAAAGCGCATTTCAATAATGACTTTAGTGGTCGTAAAGCCTATTTGTGTGGCCCGCCTCCAATGATTGAAGCAGCGATTACCACATTGATGCAGGGTCGTTTGTATGAGCGCGATATTTATGCTGAGAAATTTATCTCAGCAGTAGACTCAACTAATACAGTTCGTAGTCCGCTCTTTAAAAATATCTAATCTGGTTATTTGCTAAAAATAATATCAGGTAGTTTAGATACCACTTCATAGGTCAGCATAATATGCTGACCTAGAAGCTTGGTGCAAAGATTGATATCTCTGTCTAATGCTGATGTCTTTAGAGCTTCATGTTCAGCATGAACGTCTCGTTGGTTATCTTTGCGGTAATACACAGCGATGCGTCTATAACGTTCTGAGTGATGGTAGAGAATGCCAATAAACTGCAGAATCCATTTAGATGGGCACGCTGAAACTAAAGCTGAGTGAAATTCTTCATTTCTCTGTTCCCACTCATGGAAAAAACTACCATCATCACCATCTCTGGTTTTGCTGAGTTTTTTCTCTGATAAGGTGAGGCGGTGATAGGCAGCAATCACATCTGCCTCCCATTTGTCATTTCCATGAGTCATTGACTGTGTCAGGGCCTCAATTTCTAACATCACACGCATCTTTGTAATGTCTAAGAAGTCAGCTAAAGACATGGGGCTAACTGTAAAACCTTTTTGCCCTTGGGTGAAAACCAAGCTATCAGCCACCAATAGGGCTAGTGCCTCTCTTAAAGTGCCCGCACCAACGTTATATCTATCCTTTAAATGTTCAACTCTTAACTTGGTTGAAGGAGGGTGAACGCCATTGATAATGTCACGTCTGAGGGCCAAATAGGCACCCTCAACAAGTGTTTTTGGTTCTTGAGTTTTGGGTATGAATGATGGTTGAGCTACTAAGTACATGATTCTTTTGAAATAAATTATATTTTTGAAATTATCGATATTTTGCCAGTTCTTCAACAGATTTAGTTAAAAAGAACCCCTTTTTAGGGGAAAACACTCATTGTGATAAATCATCATGTATTTCAAAATAATCTCGAGATTAATAGGTACAATCGAGAAAGTTGATGTCCCACAAAGTATTCATTGAAGATACTCAGGAAGAGTATCGCTGTCGAGAAGATCAGCATTTACTTGCTGGGATGGAGGCACTTGGTCGTAAAGGAATACCGGTCGGTTGCCGCGGTGGTGGTTGCGGTGTTTGCAAAGTAGAGATTACCAGTGGTCAATATACCAAGCGTGTGATGAGCCGAGATCACGTGACAGTTGAAGAAGAAGCTAGAGGTTGTGTTTTGGCTTGTCGAGTGAAGCCACAAACTGATATTAGTTTAAAGGTAGTGGGTAAGATGAAAAAGAATGTAGTTCGTGGTGTAACAGAAAAATAAAGAAGTTATTTGATTAATCGTAGTTATTAAATAGATTGAATAGGGGAAAAGTATGCCAATGACAGGTGTTTTACGTCCGGGACACGCGCAAATCCGCGTATTGGATATGGAAGAATCAATACATTTTTATACGAATGTATTAGGGTTAAAAGAAACTGGCCGTGATAAATCCGGTCGTGTTTACTTCAAAACTTGGGATGAACGTGACCACAACAGTGTGATTCTGCGTCAAGCTGATCGTGCTGGAATGGATTTCTTTGGTTTCAAAGTTGAGAGTAAAGAAGTTCTTGAAAATTTAGACAAAGCTCTCAAGGCTTATGGCGTTACAACCGAGCGCATGCCCGCTGGTGAAATGATGGAAACGGGAGAGCGCGTTAGATTTAAAGCGCCAACAGGCCATACATTTGAGCTTTATGCAGAGAAAAGTCATGTGGGTAACGGTTTAGGCGATTTTGCTCCCGAAGCTTGGAATCCTGACCAAAAGGGTATTTCCCCAGTACGTATGGACCATGCTTTGGTCTACGGTAAAGATATTGATGGCACCAGAGAACTATTTGAAGATGTATTTGGCTTCCGAGTCACTGAACGTGTGAAATTGGAAGATAAGACAACAGACTTGGCTGCCTTTATCACTTGTTCAACCAAGGCTCATGATTTAGCTTTGGTGCGTCATGGTGAAGATGATAAGTTGCATCATGTTTCATTCTTATTAGATTCTTGGGAGCAGGTTCTTCGTGCAGCTGACATCATGAGTATGAATCGTGTGTCTATTGATATTGGTCCAACACGTCACGGTATTACTCGTGGTGCGACTATTTACTTCTTTGACCCATCAGGCAATCGTTTGGAAACATTCTGTGGTGGTTATGAGTGGTATCCAGATATGCATGAGATCACATGGCCAATCGAAGAAGTCGGCCGCGCAATTTTCTACCATGATCGTAAATTGAACGAAGCTTTCTTGGCTGTGGTGACCTAATGAGTCATTTTGTTTCTCAAAAAAATATTAGTTGTGAGGCTGCTGCAAAAATAGCTCAGGGCGCAATAGACAAGGCGCATGAGTTGGGCATCAAAATTAATGTGGCTGTCACGGACTCCAGTGGGGTCCTGATGGCTTTTTTGAGAATGCCGGGCGCCTTTTTACACTCAATCGATATCTCTATTGATAAAGCCTACACATCTGCAAGTTTTGGTTTTCCAACCAGTCAGTGGATGAGCATTATTCAAGATGATCCAGCCCTTAGAGAGGGGATTGTTCAGAGAGAGCGATTGATCATTTTTGGGGGTGGCGTGCCGATCCAGTTAGATGGTGAATTAATTGGTGGTGTGGGTGTGTCCGGTGGTTCTGCAGAAGAGGACGAGATTTGTGCTTTGGCTGGAATCTCAAAAATTAAATAAAAATTAATAGAAAAGAATATGAAACAATTTCTAAATTACATTAACGGCGAATTTGTTGCGACCGATAAAACTTTTGAAAAACGTGCACCAGTTAGTAATCAAATTATTGGTATGGTTCACGAAGCGGGTCTTGCTGAAGTGGATCAGGCTGTTACTGCTGCCCGCGAAGCACTGAAAGGTGATTGGGGGAAATTAACAACAGTTAAGCGCGTTGAGATGTTGTATGCGGTTGCAGACGAAATTAACCGTCGTTTTGATGATTTTTTAGAAGCTGAAATTGCTGATACTGGCAAGCCAAGATCATTGGCATCTCATATTGATATTCCACGTGGTGCAGCGAACTTTAAAGTGTTTGCTGACATCATTAAAAATGTACCCAATGAAACGTTCCAAATGGATACTCCAGATGGTGGTAAGGCGATCAACTACGCTATTCGTAAACCTTTAGGTGTGATAGGCGTTGTTTGTCCTTGGAATTTGCCATTGTTACTAATGACATGGAAGGTAGGCCCAGCTTTAGCTTGTGGCAATACAGTTGTGATCAAGCCATCGGAAGAGACGCCAGGAACAGCAACATTGCTTGGAGAAGTATTTGAAAAGGTTGGAGTGCCTAAGGGCGTTTACAACGTCGTTCATGGTTTTGGCCCTAATTCTGCTGGCGAGTTTTTAACTAAACACCAGGGTGTGAGTGGTATCACCTTTACAGGTGAAACACGCACTGGAGAAGCGATTATGGCCGCGGCTGCAAAAGGTGTTCGTCCAGTTTCTTTTGAATTGGGTGGCAAGAATGCTGCGATTGTTTTCGAGGATTGTGATTTTGAAAAAGCGATTGCAGGTGTGACACGTTCAGCCTTTGAGAATTGTGGTCAAGTATGTTTAGGTACTGAGCGCGTTTATGTTCAAAGACCTATTTTTGATAAATTTGTTGCAGCATTAAAGCTCAAGGCTGAAGGCTTGAAAGTGGGACCATCGAATGAGCCGGGCGTAGGCTTGGGGCCATTGATCTCTGCAGAGCACAAACAAAAAGTGACATCCTATTATGCAAAAGCAGTTGCCGAGGGTGCTACGGTTGTGACAGGTGGTGGTGTTCCAAAAATGGCTGATGAATTCAAAGATGGTCATTGGGTTCAGCCAACTATTTGGACTGGATTGCCAGAAACTGCTACGGTGATTCGCGAGGAAATTTTTGGCCCATGCTGCCATATCGCTCCATTTGATACTGAAGAAGAAGCAATTGAGTTAGCTAATAACACCACATATGGTTTGGCAACTTCAGTTTGGACAGAAAATTTAGGTCGCGCTCATCGCATGGCTGAAGCTATTGAAGTAGGTCTATGTTGGATCAATAGCTGGTTCTTGCGTGATTTACGCACACCTTTTGGCGGTGCAAAAGGATCGGGTATTGGTCGTGAAGGTGGCGTTCATTCCTTAGAGTTCTACACAGAATTACGCAACGTTTGCGTCAAACTTTAATTAGCCAACGTGCTAAAGAAATAAAGAGAAAATAAAATGGCTATGGATAAAAAAATTATTACTGATTTGGGTGATGAGCTTTACAACGCATTAAAGAGTCGTCAAGTCATTGATCCTTTGAGCAGCAGATATCCTGATATGACTGTGGAAGATGCTTACGCAGTTCAAGAGCGCATGATTGCACGTCGAATTGAAGCTGGCGAACGCATCGTTGGCAAAAAAATTGGCGTTACATCGAAGGTGGTCATGAATATGTTGGGCGTATATCGCCCTGACTTCGGTTACCTATTAGACGGCATGATTTACAACGAAGGTGAATCCATTGCATTTGATAGCATGATCCAGCCTAAAGCTGAGGGTGAGATTGCATTCATCTTGAAGAAAGATTTAATGGGCCCTGGCCTAAGTAACGCTGATATTTTGGCAGCGACTGAATGTGTGATGCCTTGTTTTGAAATTGTGGATTCAAGAATCCGTGATTGGAAAATCAAAATTCAAGATACAGTTGCAGATAACGCATCTTGTGGTGTTTTCGTGTTGGGTGACAACGCCGTTGATCCAAAGAAAATTGATCTAAACACATGCGGCATGATTTTAGAAAAGAATGGTGAGATTTTTGCTACTGGCGCAGGTGCAGCGGCTTTAGGTTCTCCAGTTAATTCAATTACTTGGTTGGCTAATACATTGGGTAGCTTGGGTGTTGGCTTAAAAGCGGGTGAAGTAGTTTTATCCGGTGCTTTAGCAGCCATGGCACCTATTGCCAAGGGTGATAACTTTAGAGCAACTATCGGTGGTTTAGGTAGCTGTTCAGTTCGTTTTAGTTAAGCATTATGGATTTAAAGATTGCAGGTAAGACTGCGCTAGTGACCGGCTCAACAGCCGGCATTGGTTTTGCAATTGCTAAAACTTTGGCTGAGAATGGTGCAAGGGTCATTATTAACGGACGCACTCAAGCTTCTGTAGATAAAGCAATTGCTCAACTATCAGAGCGAGTGTCCTCCAACTTATTGCACGGCTGCGCAGCTGATTTGTCGAATGCTGTGGGCGTACAAAAGCTTATAGATGCGCATGGCGATGTTGATATTCTTATTAATAACTTAGGTATTTTTGACGTTGTTCCATTTGCTCAAATCAGTGATGCTGAATGGATGAGATTTTTTGAAATAAATGTCATGAGTGGTGTGCGTTTGTCGCGCCATTACTTGCCTTTGATGTTGAAGAAGAATTGGGGCCGTATTATTTTCATTTCAAGTGAGTCAGGTATCTGTCCTCCGGGCGATATGGTTCACTACGGCATGACAAAAACTGCTCAGTTATCTGTATCAAGAGGTTTGGCTGAGGTCGCTGCAGGCACTGGTGTCACAGTTAACTCTGTATTACCTGGGCCTACTAAGACAGAAGGTGCCGCCAACTTCTTTGCTTCAATGGCAAAGGATCAAGGCATAACAATTGAAGAGATGGAGCGTAAGTTCTTTGCAGAAGGACGACCAACCTCTTTACTTAAAAGATTTGTATCGCCTGATGAGGTTGCTTCAATGGTGGCTTATATCAGTAGCCCGTTATCTGCAGGAACAACGGGTGCAGCATTGCACGTCGATGGCGGTGTTGTGAGAAGCATTGTTTAAATAATTAGTGAATTTAATAAAGAAGGTATTTTCAAATGAAAAAAATTAAATGTGCATTGATTGGTCCGGGCAATATTGGTACTGATCTGTTGGCTAAATTACAAAGAAGCCCAGTATTAGAGCCAGTATGGATGGTGGGTATTGACCCTGAGTCTGATGGCTTAAAGCGTGCTCGTGAAATGGGTATCAAAACAACTTCTGACGGCGTTGATGGTTTGTTGCCACACGTTAAGGCTGATGGTGTTCAGATTGCATTTGATGCAACTTCTGCTTACGTTCATGCTGAGAACTCACGCAAGTTAAATGAGTTGGGTGTGTTGATGATTGACTTAACCCCTGCGGCGATTGGTCCATATTGCATTCCACCAGTGAACTTGAAAGAACACTTGGGTAAAAAAGAAATGAACGTAAACATGGTGACATGTGGCGGTCAGGCAACTATCCCAATGGTGGCTGCTGTTTCACGTGTTCAAAAAGTGACTTATGGCGAAATCGTGGCAACTGTATCTAGTCGTTCGATTGGTCCTGGCACACGTAAGAATATTGATGAATTTACACGTACAACAGCAGGTGCTGTTGAAAAAGTGGGTGGTGCAGAAAAGGGTAAAGCGATCATCATCGTTAACCCAGCTGAGCCACCGTTGATGATGCGTGACACGATTCACTGTTTGGTAGAAGGTGAGCCTGATCAAGCGAAGATCACAGCCTCAATCCACGACATGATTAAAGAAGTGCAAAAGTATGTTCCTGGTTATCGATTAGTGAACGGCCCTGTGTTTGACGGTAATCGAGTTTCTGTCTTTATGGAAGTTGAAGGTTTGGGCGATTACTTGCCTAAATACGCAGGTAACTTGGACATCATGACTGCAGCCGCAGCAAGAACAGCTGAGATGTTCGCAGAGGAAATGTTGTCTGGTAAGTTGGTTTACTAATTAACCACATCAAAGAATTCAGGAATAAAGGAATAAGAACATGAGTAGCTTAAAAGGTAAAAAGATCACCGTTCATGACATGACATTGCGTGATGGTATGCATCCTAAGCGTCATTTAATGACACTTGAGCAGATGGAAACAATTGCTTGTGGTTTAGATGATGCTGGTGTGCCATTGATTGAAGTGACGCACGGTGACGGTTTAGGTGGATCATCAGTTAACTATGGTTTCCCAGCGCACACAGATGAAGAGTATTTGTCTGCTGTGATCCCAAAGATGAAAAATGCAAAGGTATCAGCCTTGTTATTGCCAGGTATGGGTACTGTTGATCATTTGAAAATGGCACATGAATTAGGTGTGCACTGTATTCGTGTTGCAACTCACTGTACAGAAGCTGACGTATCTGAGCAGCATATCGGTATGGGGCGTAAGTTAGGAATGGATACGGTTGGTTTCTTGATGATGGCTCATAAAGCATCTCCAGAGAAATTGGTTGAGCAAGCTAAATTGATGGAATCATATGGCGCTAACTGCGTTTATGTGACTGACTCAGCTGGTTATATGTTGCCTGATGATGTGAAAGAGCGCTTGACTGCCGTGCGTCAAGCTCTTGATCCAAAGACAGAGCTAGGTTTCCACGGCCACCACAATATGGCGATGGGTATTGCTAACTCAATCGCCGCTGTTGAGTGTGGTGCTAATCGTATTGATGCTGCAGCTGCTGGTTTAGGTGCTGGTGCTGGTAATACGCCAATGGAAGTATTCATCGCAGTTTGTGATCGCATGGGTATCGAAACCGGTGTTGATGTATTTAAGATTCAAGACGTTGCTGAAGATCTTGTGGTGCCTATCATGGATCACGTGATTCGTATCGATCGTGATTCTTTAACTTTAGGTTATGCAGGTGTTTACTCTTCATTCTTGTTGTTTGCAAAACGTGCCGAAAAGAAATATGGCATTTCTGCTCGTGAACTTTTGGTTGAGCTTGGCCGTAAAGGTATGGTTGGTGGTCAAGAGGACATGATTGAAGATACAGCGATGACGCTTGCTAAAGCGCGTGGACTTATTTAATTAAAACCTTATTTAGGTTAAAGGACAGAATATGAAGTTAGATCAAGCAACTATTAAAAAATTAGCAGAGCACCTTGAAAACTGCGAATTAAATGCAAAAGATACGCCAAAAATCACAGATGATCATCCAGAGATGGATTGGGATGATGCTTATGCTATTCAAGATGAAATCAAGCGTCGCAAATTAGCAAGAGGCCACAAGATTGCTGGTCTAAAAGCTGGTTTGACATCACACGCCAAGATGAAACAAATGGGTGTTGAGACACCATGCTTTGGTTTTATGGCTGATTACTATGCATTGCCAGATGGCGGTGAGTGCAAAGTGTCAGAATTAATCCATCCTAAGGTTGAGCCTGAAATTGCATTTGTATTGAAAAAAGCACTTAAAGGCCCCGGCTGTCATATTGGTTCAGTATTAGCGGCAACAGATTTTGTGATCCCAGGTATTGAAGTGATTGACTCACGTTTCCGTGATTTTAAATTTGACCTAAAGAGTGTGATTGCAGATAACACTTCAGCAGCTCGCTTTGTGATCGGTGGTAATCCTGTATCAGTCGGTGATGTTGATTTAAGAACAGTTGGTATTGTTCTTGAAAAAAATGGTGAGCCAGTAGCGTTTGGTGCTGGTGCAGCTGTATTAGGACATCCTGCCGCTGCGATCGCCATGATGGCTAATCACTTGGGTGCGCGCGGAGAAGAAATTCCTGCAGGCACTTTGATTCTATCGGGTGGCGTTACTGAAGCAGTTGCAGTTGCTGCTGGCGATAACGTTACCTTGAAGATTCAAGGTATGGGCAGCACAAGCTTACGTTTCATCTAATTTAAAAAGGATACTCAAATGCCATTTGCACAGATTTACTTGATGGAAGGTCGTACAGAAGACCAAAAGCGTGCCGTGATTGAAAAAGTAACTCAAGCACTTCATGAAGCTGTTGGTGCACCAAAAGAAAATGTGCGTGTTTGGATACACGATATGCCAAAAGAAAATTGGGGCATTGCTGGCGTTACAGCTAAGGATTTAGGTCGATAAGAACACAATGTCAAATACAGTTATAAATAATCCTGAAATTGGTCAATCTATTGTTGCTGGTGGTATCAAAACTAACTATCAAGATCATGGTCAAGGTGATCCAATCTTCTTGATCCACGGATCAGGTCCTGGAGTAACAGCTTATGCTAATTGGCGTTTAACGATGCCAGTATTGGCTGAAAAGTTCAGAGTTGTTGCGCCGGACATGGTTGGCTTTGGTTTCACTGAAAGACCTGCTGGTGTTCAGTACACCATGGATATGTGGGTGTCTCATGCTCTGAGCTTGATGGATGCTTTGAAAATTGAAAAAGCCCATTTGGTCGGTAACTCTTTTGGCGGAGGCTTGGCACTTGCATTAGCCCTAAGAGCACCAGATCGTGTTGGCCGTCTTGTATTGATGGGAGCAGCCGGTACCAAGTTTCAATTAACTGATGGTTTGGATGCTGTTTGGGGTTACAAGGGTACTTTGGAGCACATGAAGGAGCTGGTTAATCTGTTCGCATTCAATAAGAACTTGGTGAGTGATGATTTGGCGAAGTTGCGTTATGAAGCCAGTATCCGCCCAGGTTTTCAAGAAGCCTTCTCAGCGATGTTCCCAGCACCTCGTCAGCGTTGGGTGGATGCATTAGCCAGCGATGAAGAGCAAATCAAAACTTTGGCTAATGAAACCATGATTGTTCATGGGCGCGATGATGCCATTATTCCTCTATCAGCCAGCTTGCGTTTGCATGATTTGATTCCAAAATCACAGCTACATGTTTTTGGACAGTGTGGCCATTGGACTCAAATTGAGCACTCAGCTAGATTTAATCAGCTATTATTGAACTTCTTTTTAGAGGCTAGTGCCAAATAAGCATCAGCATCAACCACGGGAGATTCAATTGCGCGCCACAAAAATAATCCAATCATCCTTGGTCCTTGTGATGGGGGCCTTTTTCTCTTTGTCTGTTTTGGCAGATTCTAAGCCGACAGCTCGTGAGGAAATGAACCAAGAGTATAAAAATAGAGGTATTGGTGGAAAGCGATTTGAGATAGATCGCAGTCCGATGGGTTCTTTTGACTACTACATGGAGCGATTGGATGCCGCAAAGAAAAAGTTGAGTATCACCAAAGAACAGCAAGAATTATGGTCAGATTATGAGAAGAGCTTGACTACTTTATTTGCGGATTTAAAAAGAGCAAAAGCTCGTGTAGGTGGTGCTACAGCTGTGCAACAAGTCGGACAAGTTTTGGGTGTCACTCAAAATCGATATGCTGGTATGGAGCAGGTATATGACTCAGCTAAGAAGTTGTACGATAGTTTGAGTGATAGTCAGAAAAAAACAGCTGATGAGATTTTAATTACAACGGTGCCAAGCTTTGATTGATAATTAAGTCATTAGATTTCTTGATCTGCTAAAAATAAACCCCTCAGTTGAGGGGTTTATTTTTATGTCTTGATAGAGCTAGTTAAATTTAAAAAATGGATTAATTTTTTGGCATCATGCGATCATCAAAATTGGCCAAGCTAGGAAAGCTCAAAGGTTCCAATTGATCTAAATTGGTCAGATATTCTCGGTATTGTTTTAAAAGAGTTTGGCGCGCCTCATCCGTAATATAAGGAACGTGCCAACCAATGAATGGGGGTAGTACTGATAAGCCCACATAAGCCATTGAGCCGCGAAGAAGAGGGCGCAACATGGTTTGCATCTCACCATGGATTTTATCTTCACCAAACATATGTTCTCTTCCGCCTAATGTGAAAGCCAGCAAACCTTTTTTACCTTTTAACCCACCTTCGTCATAAAAGCGTTTGCCGCCATAACAAAAGCCAGAAACAAAAACACGATCAATCCACCCTTTAAGAATCGCTGGGACAGAAAACCAATACATCGGAAAATTAAAGATCAGAACATCGCACCATTTCAATTTATCAATTTCAGCTTGAATATCTGGCGAGATTTTTCCACTCTTATAGGACTCTCGTTGTTCAAGAGCGTAGACCAAATAATCAGGTTGACTTCTAACTTCAAAGTCATCGCCACTAGCCACAGGATTCCAATTCATTTGGTGTAAATCAGATACCTGTACTTCATGGCCTAAGCTCTGAAATGTTTCAATCGCCGTATCTTTCATGGCACTACAGAAAGATTTTGGTTCTGGGTGTGCGTGAATAATGAGTATTTTCATGATGTCTTTAAAAGGGGGTGATTGGTGGATGAGTAAAAATTACTCATATGTATCATTGCCCATTTTTCTGAGCATATCTAAGTCTGATACTTCTACTTCGCCATAGCTAATCTTGATAAACCCAAGGCCCTCCAGTTTTTTCAGCGCCATATTGGTTCTTTGTCTGGATAGGCCCGTTAAAAAGCCCACCTCTTCTTGCGAAAGCTTAAGCGCTGTACTTTGACCAGGATAAAGATGTTGATTGAATAAGCCAGCGATGATTTTTGCCACTCGAGAATTGGTATCTAAAAATCTTTCAGATTCAATCATCGAAATAAAGTGAAACAATCGCTCATTAATTTGATTAATGATGTAATGATTGAAATTTAAATTTCTATTTAAAAGCCAATGAAAGGTTTCTTTGGGCAAGCAAGTTAAAACAGAATCGCGCATCGCGATCGCATCATAAGAACGAACCACTTCTTTTCTTACTAATGGACTTTCGCCAAACCAACTCCCGGATGGAATAGCCATATAGGTAATGGATTTTCCGCCGGGTGAAACATTGTTAGCTTTGATGAGTCCAGAGATCACGCCATACCAAAATTCTGGCATTTCACCTTTTCGACAAACATATTCATTTTTGGCAATTTGTTTGATCGTCAAATCTTGATGAACACGCGTGAGCTCATCGGGTGTTAAACACTCGAGCCACGGGAAATTGTTCATAAAACTATTGGTTAGCATGATCTGGCTTTGATTTAAACAAATTCAATTAAAAGATCTTTAGCATCAACTTGATTGCCTGATGCTATATGAATTTTCTTGATAACGCCATCTTCATTAGCTGTAATCATGGTTTCCATTTTCATTGCCTCAATTGACACTAGTGGATTGCCTTTTTGAACAGTTTGTCCTTCTTTAACGGCAATCGTTGCAATCATGCCAGGGAGCGGTGCAGCAATGTGTTTGATGTTGTCAATTTCAGCTTTAATGCGGCCCACTTTTGTTGCTGTAGCCCCTGCTTTTTTGACTTTCACCGTACGTGGTTGGCCATTTAGCTCAAAGAATACTCTGACCACACCTTCTTCATCAACGGGCGTGATGCCTTGAAGACGAATCACCAAAGTTTTACCCGGATCAATTTCAATTGCAATTTCTTCACCAGTATTGAGGCCGTAGAAGAAAACCGGGGTTGGTAATAAAGATACATCGCCATTATGTTTGTGATGTTCCGCAAAAGTTGTAAATACTTTTGGATACATCAAGTATGAAGCCAATTCTGTATCGCTGATGTGACGATTAATTTTTTCTTCAGCCTGAAGTTTTGTTTTATCAAGATCAGTCGCTGCAAGATGTGCGCCTGCACGACCATCAATAGCCACCTTATCTTTTAAAATTTTCTTACTGAGTGCTTTGGGGAATCCATCAGCTGGATAACCCATTTCACCGCGGAATAAAGAGATAACAGATTCGGGGAAATTAATTTCTTTGGCTGGATCTGATACTTGCTCTGGAGTCAGGTCATTGGTGACCATATAAAGAGCCATATCACCAACTACTTTAGAACTTGGTGTTACTTTAACAATATCACCAAATAATTGATTAACGTCAGCATAAGCTTGTGATACTTCAGACCAGCGTTGATCAATGCCTAAAGAGCGAGCTTGCTCTCTTAAGTTGGTGTATTGGCCTCCTGGCATTTCATGCAGGTAAACATCTGATGTGCCAGAGCGAATATCTGCTTCAAATGGAGAGTAATACTTGCGAACACCTTCCCAGTATGTAGAAACTGGTCTGATTTGATTTAGAGTGATGCCTGAGTCACGATCCGACCCCTCTGTGGCTGCAATGATGCCACCTAAGCTCGGTTGTGAAGTCAAACCACTCATAGAGTCCATGGCACCATCCACGGCATCAACGCCAGCTTGTACAGCCGCTAATACTGAAGCAATGGATGCACCACTGGTGTCATGTGTATGGAAGTGAACTGGTAAACCAACTTCTTCTTTAATGGCTTTTACTAGCGCAGTAATCGCTAAGGGTCTACAAACCCCAGCCATATCTTTAATACCAATAATGTGAGCCCCAGCTTTTTCAAGCTGTTTTGCCATGTCGACGTAGTACTTGAGGTTGTATTTAGCTCGATTCGGATTGAAGACGTCACCGGTATAGCAAATCGTAGCTTCACACAGTGCATTATTTTCTAGGACGGCGTCCATAGAAACACGCATA
This sequence comes from Pseudomonadota bacterium, assembly GCA_039804685.1. Lineage (GTDB taxonomy): Bacteria > Pseudomonadota > Gammaproteobacteria > Burkholderiales > Burkholderiaceae > Polynucleobacter. The sequence goes on from JBDLVQ010000037.1 coordinate 16,446, forward strand.
TTTTCAACCCAGTTAAGCGAGTCAAAGACGCGGAATACATCAATGCCATTTTGAGCAGCTTGTGCAATAAAGTAACGCACAACGTTATCAGGGTAGTTGGTGTAGCCAACAGCATTGGATGAGCGCAACAACATTTGTAAAAGAATATTCGGGGCGGCTGCTCTGATCTTTTTCAAGCGATCCCATGGATCTTCATTGAGGAAGCGCATTGAGACATCAAATGTAGCTCCACCCCAACACTCTAATGAGAATAGTTGAGGGAGATGGTGGGCATAGTAAGGTGCCACTTTAACCATGTCATCGGTACGCATCCGTGTAGCGAACAGTGATTGATGGGCATCACGCATCGTGGTGTCAGTCAACAAGATGCGCTTTTCATTTCTCATCCACTCACTGAATTTCTTAGGCCCCATTGCCGTTAAGCGATCTTTAGTGCCGACATCTAAATCATGATTGAATGATATTTTTGGAGTAATTGGTTTGGCCAATGGGAATGTTGGCAATGTTCTGCCTGCCACTTCAGGGTTGCCATTCACAATCACGCTACTAATGAAATTCAGTAAACGGGTTGCTCGATCACGACGTTTAGGGAACTTATATAGCTCAGGCGTGTTATCGATAAAACGTGTGGAGCATTCACCCGAAATAAAGAGAGGGTGATTGATCACATTCTCTAAAAATTGCAAATTGGTACTGAGTCCTCGAACTCTAAATTCTCTCAAGGCGCGATCCATACGAGCAATTGCTTCTTTAGCAGTGGGTGCAGAAGCAGTTACTTTGACTAATAAAGAGTCATAGTAGGGTGTGATCACAGCGCCAGCATAGGCAGTACCAGCATCAAGGCGAATACCAAAACCGGCAGCACTTCTATAAGTGGAAATCTTGCCATAGTCAGGAGAAAAACCATTTTCTGGGTCTTCTGTAGTCACGCGACATTGCAGAGCATGTCCGTTTAATTGGATATTTTCTTGAGAAGGAATGCCTGATTCTGGTGTGCCAATTTTGGCGCCTTCACTGATATGAATCTGTGCTTTGACAATATCAATACCAGTCACTTGCTCTGTTACGGTATGTTCAACTTGAATACGTGGATTGACCTCGATGAAATAAAACTCACCAGAATCACCATCCATCAAAAATTCAACAGTGCCTGCATGGGTGTAGTGAACTGCTTGCATCAAACGAATGGCCGAATCGCACAGCATTTTTCTTTGCACATCATCAAGATATGGTGCGGGTGCACGCTCAACAACTTTTTGGTTACGGCGCTGTACTGAACAATCGCGCTCAAATAGGTGAACCACGTTACCGTGCTTATCACCCATGATTTGCACTTCAACGTGCCTTGCATTTCTGACTAATTTTTCTAGGTAGACCTCATCATTGCCGAATGCTGCCAAAGCTTCTCTTCTAGCGATTGGTAAATCAGCTTCCAGTGCTTTTTCATCTTCAATCACGCGCATGCCACGACCGCCACCACCCCAACTAGCTTTCAGCATGAGAGGGTAACCAACAGCAAGCGCTAATTTTTTTGCTTCATTCAAATCTTGCGGCAATGGTTTTGTTGCTGGCATCACAGAAACACCTGCTGCGACAGCTGCATTACGAGCATCTACTTTGTTACCCAGCGTGCGCATCACACTTGGATCTGGGCCGATAAAAATAATGCCATTTTTGCGGCAAGCTTCAGCGAAGTCTGGGTTCTCTGATAAAAAACCATAGCCTGGATGAATCGCATCAACATTGGCCTTTTTAGCAATACGCAAGATGTCTTCAATATCTAAGTAAGCAGAAATCGGTTTTTTACCTTCGCCAACCAAGTAGCTTTCATCTGCCTTAAAGCGATGAAGTGCAAAACGATCTTCATTGGCATAAATACCAACAGTTCTAATACCGAGCTCGCTGGATGCGCGCATCACGCGAATGGCAATTTCCGATCGATTAGCAATGAGTATGCTGCGGATTTTTTTCACGGGGAACCTTCTTTTTAATTAATTAAATCTTTGAAATGCAACGGGATTTGTGAAAAAATCGATGGGAAACAGTCTTGCCTGTTTTTTTTATCAAATTTTTGCTTAAATCTCGATATTTAAGTACAATCTTAATATAAATTTCACCAACTTGGCACAGTTTGATGAAATTAATTTTAGAGACGCAAGAGTTATGCCAAAAGTTGGCAAAGGTTAAAAATGAGAATAGTTTCAAATCATTCTTCTGACGAGTTAAAGCAAGAACCAAAGACTTTGGTCGAGGGTGCTTACTTGGCCCTTAGAAATGACATCATTAAAGGTGTGTACACACCTTCAAGCAAATTAAAAGTTGAGCACTTAAAGGATATTTACCAAGTCAGTGGTGGAACCTTAAGAGAGGCACTGGCCCTGCTTGTCGCGGATAGCTTGGTCTACGCAGAGGGTCAAAAGGGATTTTTTGTTTCTGCCATGTCCTTAAAAGACTTTAAGGAAATTACTGAGTTACGCGTCATGCTAGAGATGCAAGCCCTTAAGCAATCTATCGAAAATGGTAACGATAAATGGGAGGCAGATGTGATGGCGGCCTACCATCGCCTAGCTCTAGCAGAGAAAAAATTGGCCTTGGGTGATATTGAGGAGCGAAATGCTCAATTTTCACTTTGGGAGGAGCGTAATGCTGCATTTCATGCAGCATTAGTTTCCGCTTGTGAATCTAAATGGATTTTGCAATTCATTGGTATCTTGTATCAGCAGTCAGAACGATATCGCTCCGTTGGCGTGCAGTATGGAACCAATTTGAAGCGCGATTTACATGCAGAGCATGAAGCGCTCAAGGATGCAGCCTTGGCAAGAAATATTCCTTTGTGCTCAGATATTTTGGCTCAACACATAGGGATTACATATGAGTTATTTGAGAATCTTCCTGAAAGCGTTTTTAGTGGCAAAGAAGCTCTAGAGCTGGCTTGAATATTGGTTAAACAAACTTAAAAATGAATGATTAAGAGGGAAATATGAAACAGATTAAACAATTTATTAATGGTGAATTTGTAGTTGGTAGTTCTAATAAGTTTTTTGATAAGCGTTCACCGGTAGATAACAAGGTTATTGCACAAATTGCTGAAGCTAATCAGAGTGATGTTGATGCCGCAGTAAAAGCAGCTCACGAGGCATTAAATGGTGAATGGGGCAAGATGACAGTAGATCAGCGCGTTGAGATGCTCTACGCCGTTGCGAATGAAATCACGCGTCGTTTTGAAGACTTTGTGGCTGCCGAGATGGCGGATACTGGTCAACCTAATCACGTGATGCGTCATGTCTTTATTCCACGTGGCGCGGCTAACTTTAAAGTGTTTGCTGATGTTGTTAAAAACGTCGCGGCAGAGTCATTCACGATGTCTACACCTGATGGACGTGGTGCCGTGAACTATGCCGTGCGTAACCCAAAGGGTGTGGTTGGTGTGATTTCACCTTGGAATGCACCATTCATGTTGATGACATGGAAGGTTGGTCCTGCATTGGCCTGTGGCAACACAGTTGTTGTTAAGCCTTCTGAAGAAACACCGATGACAACGGCATTGTTAGGTGAAGTCATGAATGCAGTGGGCATGCCTAAGGGTGTGTTTAACGTTGTAAACGGTTTCGGTCCTGATTCAGCCGGTGAGTTTTTAACGCACCATCCTTTGGTGGATGCTATTACCTTTACAGGTGAGACACGCACTGGTACAGCAATTATGAAAGCAGCTGCAGAAGGTATGCGCGATATTTCTTTTGAGTTAGGTGGCAAGAATGCGGGTGTGGTTTTTGCAGATGCCAACTTTGATGATGCCGTTAACGGTATTTTCCGTTCTGCATTCTTAAATTCAGGACAAGTTTGTTTGGGTACTGAGCGCGTTTATGTTGAACGTCCAATTTTTGATAAATTTGTTGCTGCACTCAAAGCCAAGGCTGAGGCTGTTAAATATGGTCGTCCAGAAGATCATGGTTCAGATTACGGTCCATTGATTTCTGCTGAACACAAACAAAAAGTGATGTCTTATTACAAAAAGGCTGTTGATGAGGGCGCTACTGTTGTAACAGGTGGTGGTGTACCTCATATGCCGGATGATTTAAAAGATGGCCATTGGATTGAGCCAACTATTTGGACAGGTTTGCCAGAAACAGCATCAGTGGTGCGTGAAGAAATCTTTGGACCATGCTGCCATATCCAACCATTCGATACAGATGAAGAAGTGATCAAATTGGCTAATGACACCCAATATGGTTTAGCCACCACTATTTGGACAACGAATTTAGCAAGAGCACATACAGTGGCAGCCAAAATTGATGTGGGTATCACGTGGGTCAATAGCTGGTTCTTGAGAGATTTAAGAACAGCTTTCGGTGGATCTAAGCAATCAGGTATTGGTCGTGAAGGTGGCGTTCATTCACTTGAGTTCTACACAGAAACACGCAATATTTGTATCAAGCTGTAATAGTTGAGCTGTTGACTGTTTAAGCAATTGACTAACTGAACGATTACTTTAGAAAGAATCAAAATGGCTTTAGAGCTCACGATCAAACAAGAAGACATCCGCTTGTTATGCGATCGCGTTGAAGGTGCCCAAGAAGGTGCTTATGCGATCCATAAACTAACTGATGATTATCCAAGCATGACGATTAATGATGGTTATGCGGTGCAAGCTGAATTGAGAAAACGTTATTTGGCCAAAGGTCATCAGTTGGCAGGCTGGAAAGCTGGTTTAACTTCTCGAGCCAAGATGGAGCAAATGGGTGTGCATGTTCCATCCATTGGTTTCTTAACCGACAAGATGGCTCGTACAGAGAGTGTTGGGATTAAAACTTCTGAGATGGTTCATCCGCGTGTTGAATGTGAAGTGGCATTTGTGACAAAGAAAGATCTTCAAGGCCCTGATTGCACCTTACAAGATGTATTGGATGCCACTGATTATGTTTTACCAGCTGTTGAAATTATTGATTCTAGATTTTCTGGATTTAAATTTGATTTAGCCAGTGTGGTCGCAGATAACGGTTCTTCTGCAAGATATGTCACAGGTCAAGTCAAATTAAATCCTTCGGATCTTGATTTAACTAAAGTTGGTGTGGTGATGAAGAAGAATGGTGAAGTAGTTGCCTCTGGTGAATCTTCAGCAGTTTTAGGTCACCCTGCCGAAGCAATTGCGATGTTGGTCAATATTTTGGCGGAGCAAGATGAAATGTTGCCTGCTGGCAGTTTTGTGATGAGCGGCGGCATTACTGAGGCCATTCCGGTTCAAGCAGGTGATGCAATTACTGCTGAATTTCAAATATTAGGGCATGTGTCGATGACATTTGTCGCTTAAGTGACATAAAACACGAGTAATTCAGTCTAAAGTTCCACTCTATAGTTGGTCTACAAAGGATAAAGAAAATGGCAAAGATTAAATGCGCTTTAATAGGATCTGGAAATATTGGTACAGATCTTATTTATAAGCTTAAACGCAGTGAGTTTTTAGAACCAGTTTGGATGGTGGGTATTGATCCAGAATCTGAAGGTTTAGCCAGAGCTCGCGATATGGGTCTGAAGACAACGGCTGAAGGTGTTGATGGTTTGTTGCCACACGTTTTAAGTGATGGCATCCAGATCGCGTTTGATGCGACATCTGCTTATGTGCATGCTGAAAACTCACGCAAATTAAATGAGTTGGGTGTGTTGATGATTGACTTAACCCCAGCGGCGATTGGTCCTTTGTGTTGCCCAACGGTGAACTTAGAGCAGCATGCCGCGAGTGGTGAAATGAATGTGAACATGATTTCATGTGCAGGTCAGGCAACGATTCCTATCGTGCATGCAGTGTCACGTGTCCAAGCTGTTCCATATGCTGAGATTGTGGCTAGTTTGGCATCTAAATCAATTGGTCCTGGAACGCGCGCTAACTTAGATGAATTCACATACACAACATCAGATGCGGTGTGTAAGGTCGGCGGTTCAGTAAAAGGTAAAGCTTTGGCGATTATTAATCCAGCTGATCCTCCAATGATTATGCGCAATACGATTTACTGTTTAACAGAAGATGAGCCTAAGAAAGATGAAATCAAAGCATCTATCTTGCGCATGATTGAAGAAGTTCAAAAATATGTGCCAGGTTATAAATTAGTGAATGGCCCAGTATTTGACGGTAAAAAAGTATCTGTATTTATGGAAGTGGCTGGTTTAGGTGATTACTTACCGAAGTACGCTGGTAACTTAGACATCATGACAGCAGCTGCCACAAGAACAGCTGAATTATTTGCTCAGAACATCATGTCTGGCAAGGTCACTTTAAAAGCAACAAAACCAACTAAAGCAGTGGAGGCTTAATCATGTTTGATAACAATCACCTCAAAGGCAAAAAAGTTATTCTTCATGATATGTGTTTGCGTGATGGCATGCATGCTAAACGTGAGCAGATATCCGTTGATCAGATGGTTAAAGTAGCAACAGCTATGGATGATGCTGGTGTGCCTTACATTCAGGTAACGCATGGCGCTGGCTTGGGCGGTAATTCATTGCAGCATGGTTTTGCTTTGCATACTAATGAAGAGTACATCACTTCAGTGGCATCAAAAATGAAGAAAGCAAAAGTATCAGTTTTGTTGATTCCTGGTTTGGGAACGATGAGAGAGTTACAGTCTGCTTATGATTGTGGCGCACGCAGTGTGCACATTGCCACTCACTGTACTGAAGCAGATACATCACCACAGCACATTGCTTATGCACGTAAATTGGGGATGGATACAACGGGCTTTTTGATGATGGCGCACTTGAACAGTGTTGAAGGTTTGGCGCAGCAAGGTAAGATGATGGAGTCATATGGTGCACAAACTGTCTACATCACAGACTCTGCAGGTTATATGTTGCCTAATGAAGTGAAGGCACGTGTTCATGCTTTGCGCCAAGTGTTAAAGCCAGAAACTGAAATTGGTTTCCACGGTCACCACAATATGGGTATGGGCATCGCTAATTCAATCGCCGCGATTGAAGAAGGTGCCACTCGTATCGACGGCTCAATTGCAGGTTTAGGTGCTGGTGCAGGTAACACGCCATTAGAAGTGTTCGCTGCAGTATGTGAGCGTATGGGTATTGAAACAGGTTGTGATTTGTTCAAGCTAATGGATATTGCTGAAGAACTGATCACGCCAATGATGGATCACATGGTGCGTGTTGATCGCTCATCATTAACACTTGGTTTTGCTGGTGTTTACTCGACCTTCTTATTGCATGCTGAACGTGCAAGTAAGCGTTTTGGTGTGCCAGCCAGAGATATTTTGGTGGAATTGGGTCGTAAGAAGATGATTGGCGGTCAAGAAGATATGATTCTTGATACAGCTATGACCATGGCCAAAGAACGTGGCATTCAATTTGAAGAATCTGTATAAGTAACTGATTACTTAGAAAAATATTAAGGTGGGGTTAGAAATAACCCCACCTTTTTTGCATTTAAACCCCTAGGGGGTCATTTTTCGCAAAACTCAGTTTTATTCAAATTTGTCAATTGGTAAAAATACAATGTTATTTACATTGTATTTTTTTATATTTAGCCCTACTATTAACTCGTAAAAATAAATATGTGCTGTTCAGCCGATATTTTCAAGGTTTATGAAGAGTGCAGCGTCATGCAGAACATCGATTGAAACATCTTATCCAATACGGAGGACTTATGTTTAAAGGTTTGAGTGGCAAGCATGCAATTGTGACCGGCGGTTCAACATTGATCGGCGCTGGTTTGGTAGAGGCTTTTGTAAAAGCAGGTGCAACCGTGACCATTGCAGATATTGATGCTGAGCGAGGGCAGGCTATTGCGGATGCTTGTGGCAAGGGTGCATGGTTTAGACAAACAGATATTTCTGATGATGCACAGTTAGAAGCGTGTGTTGCCGAATCAGCTAAAAAATTTGGACGCATTGATTTTGTGGTGAATGCTGCTTGCGTCTATGTTGATGATGGTATTAATGCATCTCGTAGTGATTGGTTAACTTCCATGAATGTGAATTTAATCAGTGCCGCCATGCTGGTGAAGGCTGCGTTACCTTGGATGAAAAAATCGGGCGGTGGTGCAGTGGTGAACTTTACAAGTATTTCATCATCAGTAGCCCAAACTGGACGCTGGCTATATCCGACTAGTAAAGCAGCATTAGCGCAATTAACTAGAAATATGGCCATGGATTTGGCGCCAGATCATATCCGCGTCAATAGCGTATCGCCAGGCTGGACATGGTCAGCCATCATGAATCAATTGTCAGGTGGTGATCGCGCCAAAACAGACAGAGTTGCAGCACCATTCCATATGCTGCGTCGTGTTGGTGATCCTGATGAAGTGGCTCAAGTCGTTTTGTTCTTGTGTTCTGATCACGCTAGTTTTGTTACCGGGGCTGATTATGCAGTTGATGGTGGTTACTCTGCTATGGGGCCTGAATCCTATGAGCCAGCAATCCCTAAGTTAATGGCTTGATCATTCTGCAATTTAAACAATTAAGACATCTATGAAAATGAATATTGCGATTATTGGTGCAGGGTTCGGCGGATTAAGCGCAGCAAAGATCTTGAAAACCTTTGGGCATCAAGTCACTGTTTTTGATAAAGAAGATGATGTGGGTGGCGTGTGGAGTGCCTCACGTCGTTATCCAGGTTTAACAACTCAAAACGTGAAGTCAACCTATTGTTTGTCAGACTTTCCTTATCCAGATCATTATCCAGAGTGGCCAACAGGTGCTCAGGTTCAAGAGTACTTAGAGGCTTACGCCAAGCATTTTAATTTAGTGCCTAGCTTAAAACTCAATACAGAAGTGACTTCAGCAGATCTTGATGAAGATAAAAATATTTGGACAATTGCTACACGTGACGTTAAAACAAATGAAGTCAGTTCACATCATTTTGATTATCTAGTCATTTGTAATGGTATTTTTTCAAGACCCATGATTCCTGATTATCCAGGTGCTGCTGAATATGTAGCTGCTGGAGGTCGTTTGTGTCATACCAGTGAATTTACTAATTTAAATGATGCTAAAGACAAAGATGTTTTGGTGATTGGTTACGGAAAGTCATCATGTGACGTCGCTCAAGCATTGGTGGGAACAGCCAAGAGCATGGCCGTTATCGCACGCCATCTCATGTGGAAAGTGCCTAAACATTTAATGAATGTGCTGAATTACAAACATTTATTTTTAACGCGTGGTGGCGAGGGCTTATTTAAATATATTCGCGTCAAAGGCTTTGAGAAGTTTTTACATAGCTTTGGTAAGCCAATACGTAATGGCATGATGAATACGGTTCAATGGATTGTGACCAAGCAATGCAAGTTACGTGAACTAGGCATGCATCCTGGTGTGTCGCTAGAAACTATTGCGACAAGCAGTATTAGTTTGGTAACAGAAGGTTTTTATGAAAATATTGTTAATGGCAAAATTCAATTTAAGAAAACTAGTATTGAGCGCTTAGAGATTATTGATGGCAAGAAAATAGCGCATCTCAGTACGGGTGAAAAATTGAATGCTGACATCATCATTTGCGGAACAGGTTGGATACAAAGTGTTCCTTTCTTAAATGAATCTTTGCAACGAAGAATCACCAATGAAGAAGGCGATTTCCGTTTGTATCGCAATATTGTGCCTGTTGAAGTTCCAAGACTTGCCTTTGTTGGCTATAACTCCTCTTTCTTCAGTCAGCTTAACTGTGAGGTTGCTGGTATGTGGTTGGCTGATTTATTGGGTGGTCAATTGCAGCTGCCAAGTCGTGATGCTCAAAATGAACAAATTACTGAAAAGTTAGCTTGGATGAAAAGCCGCACAGGTGGCAAACACGCTAAAGGTACAAATATTGTGCCTTTCTCAATTCATCAAATGGATGAGTTGCTGCTTGATATGGGGTTGCCTTTGTCGACAATGACTCGTTTTAAGCAATGGTTTCAGCCAGTTGATCCTGCTGACTTTATCTACGTGACAGATAATTTAGTTAAGCGATATAAAATGAAGTAATAATTTTTATGGGTATTTAATTAGATTGTCGATATGAAAAAACAAAAAACAGTGCCAGGTGAGCCGGCAGAATTAGATCACTGGCACTTAGCGCACACAGAGTCAGAGCGTTTCTTGGCTGAGTTTGAGCACACTTTGATTTGTTTGGCACAGGCATTTGATCGTCACAATCTAAGAGGTTTGGTTGCCACCATTGGGGATAGCTCATTCAATGGTCAGGACAACACCATTTTGCACATTATTGGCACATTAGACCGTCCTAAGAGTCTTTCAGATATCAGTCGATTTATGAATCGTGATGACTTGGCCAATATTCAATACAGTGTTCGAAAGCTCTTAAAGGCAGGCCTCATTGAAAAAGCCAATGACAAATCTGCTCGCGGTACCAACTATCGCGTATCGGCTGAGGGTAGGAATGTGGTGGATGCCTTTGTGAAGCTGCGACAGGAGTTGATTGTGGAGCCGATGCAAGAGATGGAGCAATTCAAGGAAAACGTGAAGGTCGCTACCAAAGTGATGGGGCTGTTTGTGGGCATGTATGACCAATCAGCAAGGGTGATGACAACCCGAAGCTAAGTCTTATTTCTTCCAAAGTATCAAAATGGCTTGCTACCGATGTAACAAGCCATTTTTTTATGGGCAACTTAAAAGTACCAAAAAACAGGCCATTTGAAGATTTTTTGTCAATAGGTAAAAATACAATGTAATTTACATTGTTTTTTTTAGAACTAACACCTAATATGTATGTAACGGGTTATTTTGCCCAGAAATGCCTTTTTTACGGTGGGAGTCACAAATGAGTGTTCTAAGTAAAAGCGCAGTGCCTGTAGTAGATGTCAATACCTATACTCGAGGAATATTGGGTCCGAGCAATGAGATGCTAGGCCCAGTCAAAAATGGTGGTGTGATTAAGGCGGGAACGCCTCCAGGTTGCTGGGGTCCGATGATTACACCTAAGTTTCAAGGTGGTCATGAAGTATCTCAACCTGTCGCTGTAGAGGGTGCAGAGATTGGAGATGCAGTAGCGATTAAGATTAAACACATGCGAGTGACCTCATTGGCAACATCGTCAGGTGTTATGGAGTTTGTTGACGGCCGCTATGTTGGTGATCCATTTGTAGCTAAGCTCTGTAATAGCTGTGGCACAGTCAGTCCGGCAAGTCACATTGAGGGCATTGGTGATGATGCTGTGCATTGCGATAACTGTGGTGCAGAGGTGAATGCATTTAAGTTTTCAAATGGTTATGTGATTGTTTTGGATGAGGCTAATCAAGTTTCTTTAACGGTTGATCAAGATGTTGCTAATCGTTTAGCAGAATCTCCCAAATTACACGCACTGATTCCAGATAATTCTGAGCAACATTCCATTTTGTCTTTGGCACGTTCTGATATTTCGGGGTTGGCTGCTCATATGCAACCATTTTTAGGAAATATCGGCACGACGCCATCAAGAGACTTACCAGACTCACATAATGCAGGTGATTTTGGTTCATTCTTGGTAGACGCTCCGCATAAATATGCGATGTCACAAGAAGAGCTAGATAAGCACAAAACAGATGGTCATATGGACACCAACTCTGTGCGCGAAGGTGCCATATTGATTTGTCCAGTGAAGGTCCCTGGTGCCGGTGTTTATATGGGGGACATGCATGCTCAGCAAGGCAACGGCGAAATCGCCGGTCATGCTACTGATGTATCAGGTGAAGTAGAGCTTCAGGTTAGCGTGATTAAAAAATTAGAGTTGGATGGTCCTATTTTGTTGCAGCGTTTAGATGATCTGCCACCAATGGCTAGACCCATGAATGCAGAACAGTTAAAGGCGGTGCAAGCCTTGGCAAAAAAATACGGTCAGAAGCACGTTGAAGTCAATGCGCCAATTACTTTTATTGGTAGCGGTAGAACTTTGAATGAGGCCACTCATGTAGGTTTAGATCGTGCCGCCAAGATAACAGGCATTCCTCGTGATGAGATCTTAAATCGTGCAACGATTGCAGGGTCGATTGAGATCAGTCGTTTGCCGGGTGTTGTACGTGTGACCTTCATGTGCCCAATGTCCATTATTGATAAGTTAGGAATTGGTCAATTGGTCCGTGAGCAATATGGCTTGCCAAATTAATAAAATTTTTTAAAGATAGATTTTGAAGTAGTTTTTTCATTGAAAGGAAAATGATGAACGCACCAACAGAATTGAAGTGGGCAAAAAAATACCCAGAATTAGGAACAGGTCCAGTACCAGTTGAATCTTGTATCTCACCTGAATTTTATGAAATTGAACGTGAAAAAGTTTTCATGAAAACATGGCTAAAAGTTGGCCGTGTTGAAGAAATTGCCAATGTTGGCGATTACAAAGTTAAGAAATTGGGCTTTGCAAAAACTTCTGTTATTTTGATTCGCGGTAAAGATCAAAAGATTCGTGGCTTCCATAACGCTTGCTCCCACCGCGGCAATAAGGTGGTGGTGGAGTCAGGAGAAGAGACATTTGGTAAGAGCAAGGCAGCCGTTGTTACTTGTCGTTTTCATGGATGGGTTTATAACGCAGAGGGCGCTTTAGTCGATGTGCCTGAAGAAGAAAAGTTTTCACCATGTTTTACACGAGAAGAAAATGATTTAACAAAAGTACATACAGATGTGTGGGAAGGTTTCATTTTTGTTAATTTAGATCCAGCACCAGAAGTAACGCCGCTCAAGGAATACTTGGGTGACATGGGTAAACATTTGAGTGATTTCCCATATGACAAATTAACAAAATGTTTTAGCTATTACACCTATTTAGATTGCAATTGGAAGGTGGCTCATGATGCGTTTGCTGAGGCTTATCACGTATCAACTATCCATGCAGGATCCTTCCCTAATGCTTTTTCATCAGGATTGTCTGATGTTCAATTAATGGGGCCGCATCGCACCACAGCTATTTGTTTGTCATTGAAAAATGAACCAACACCGGTTGCCAAAATTGCTAACTCTTTAGCCGCCGCCTCATTGGTATCTAAGCGTGGCGCAACCATGTTGCCAGAATGCATCAATCCATCACGTCGTGAAGACTTCTCTTTTGAGTTATCAGTGTTTTTCCCAAATTTATTGGTGCACGTGGCTGAAAATATTTGGTTCACACACCAATTCTGGCCAATGGGTCCTGGTAAGACTTTATGGGAAGGTAAGTATTACTTGGCTGAGCCAAAAACTAACTCTCAACGTTGGGCCTTGGAGTTTGCGCAATGCTTGCAACGTAATGCTTGGTTAGAAGACACAGGGACGATGGAAGATACACAAATCGCAATGGAGTCAGGTGCTAAGAAGTTTATGCACTTACAAGACGAAGAGATTTTGATTCGTCATGGCTACCATACATTAGAAAACTTTATTCACTCTAAGTAAGCGAGTATTAATTATGAATTCAACAACAACAGCAACATCTTTGCCAAAATCATTTGAAACATTGGAAACATTAGTTCCACAGTGGGCTTTGGCAACACAAAATGAACGTCAGAAAAAGCGCATCAATTCTTCAACGGGCGAGTTGCAAGCATTTTATGGTGCGATGTTGCCCCGCTTAGAAGAGATTTTGAGTCATGTTGATAAATTTCCTCTGAATGAATTACCAGCGGATTCATTCCGTTTATTTACATTGGCATTATCCTTGGCGGAAGTTGCGCCACACATTGAACTTTATAAAGGCGACCCTAAGGTGCCGCATAGTTTTGATGAAAGTAGATTCGTCGCCGAACATGGTGATGTAAGAGGTTAATAACTTGTTAAGCATGGTTTGAACGGTATCCTAAAACGATACCGTTCTTATTTGAAACTAATAATCAAGAAGCGAGCCGAAAATGACAGAGACAAATAGCATAGCCGCATCAATTGAAGATCACGCGCTGGAGATGGTTCCGGCTTCAGACAGGCAGGGTTGGTTGCAGCTTTCCTGGAATACAGTTGGAATCGTGACAACCTTAATACAGTTGTTTATAGGCGCATTAACTGCGTTTGTCGCAGGTATGCCCATTGCCTTATTAGGTGGCTTTATCGTGATGGTGATCGGCGCATTATTGGGTTGGGGTGTTGGGCATATTGCCTATAAAACCGGTTTATCTAGCACAGTGATGTCTCGAATTCATGGTTTTGGAAAAAATGGTTCGATGATGACGGCCATTATTTTTGGCTTCATGATTATTGGGTTTATTGCTTTAGAGAATGTACTTTTATATAAAGGCCTCCTCTTTTATTTTGGTGTTGCTGATTCACTCCAAATGCAAGTATTGATTTACGGCTTACTCACTTTAAGCTGGATTCTTTTAACCGCTTTTGGTTTTGGCTTGGTGACAAAAGTTTCTTCATGGCTGGTGGTTTTGTTTTTAGCTGTATTGGTCTACATCATGTGGGGTGTTGTTGGGGCGTCGACTTATTCCGTTGCTGATGTTGCAAGTTTTACTTCTCAGTTGCCCGTTGAGGTCTTAACAGCGATGCACGCTGCAACATGGGGCGACAAGCTCGCTTTTTGCGTCAATATCTTAATTGGATCAGCAGGTGCCTTGGCACTGATTGATGGTGATTTGGGTCGTTATGCACGCCGTTCCAAAGATGTGGCGATTGCTGCATTTTTAGGCAATGCATTCATGGATATTGGCATGCTATTTATTGGTGGTGCTGTGATGTATGCAGGTATGAGTGAATTAGTGACCTATTACATCAGTACTGGTATGACACAGGAAGCCGCTCAAAAAATGGCACTTGAGAGTCCCGATAGCGTGGCTGCTGCCTTCATTGTGTTTGGGGGTGTCTTAGGTGCCATTTTGATGTTGTTGGCTCAGGCTAAAGCTCAAGTATTAAATACTTATAGCGCATCACTTTCATTAACCAATTTAATGGATGCTGCTTTAAATTGGAGACCAGGTCGTTTGATGTTTGTAATTTTGGCCAACGTGATTGCGATCTTGATGTTGTTGGGCTCAATTTTGGATTGGTTTAATTCATTTATTACCATTCTTGGTATTTTGACCACTTGCATCTCAGGAATCATTATTGCTGATTACTTTATTGTGCATCCAAGGTTGAATGAATCACAGCGCCAGATTAATAAAAGCGAGGCGTTCAATTGGTCAGGTATTTTGGTTTGTGCCGCTGGTTTTGTTTTGGCGCATTACGTTTTAAATTCAATTGTCAAAATTGAGTTTTTCTCAGCTTTAATTTTTTCAGTCATTGCCTATCCACCATTGCGTTTGATGAGCTTGAGTAAGCATAAGTAACTATTTTTAAGCTCTAGGAGATATGAATGTCTGATGCAAATCTAGTAAGACGCCTTGATAAGCTTGAGAGCATGGAGGCGATCAGAACTATGGTCGCCCGTTACGCTGAAGGAGCAGATCTGAAGAATGACCCAGTTATTTTAGGGTCACTTTTTGCAGAAGATGCCATTTGGGAAGCTAATGGATTTGGTCAATATTCTGGAGCTAAAAATATTGCTGAAGGTTTATCTGAAATAGCTAAAAATGCTATTCATTGGTCTTTGCATTACATGATTTCTCCGAAGATCGCTATTGACGAATCTGGTGATGAGGCCACATGTGATTGGTATCTTTGGGAATTAGCTCGGGTGAGCGAAAACCAAGAACCAGCAAAAGCCCATTGGGTGGGTGGTACCTATACTTCGCGCGTTAAAAGAATCAACGGTGTTTGGAAGTTCCAACATGTTTCTTTAACGCTCAAGTTGTTAAGTCCCTTAGATGTGGATTGGAAAACTTTGCCATAAGTTTTATTTAATTTGGAATTAGGAAGAAGTATGAGTGCAAGTAATTCAGTAGAAGCGCAAGATGCTGTTCGTTTATGTCAGGTTGCTGATGTTGCCGAGGGTAATGGCTTGCAAATTAATTTGCCGGAAAGACCACCTTTAGCAGTTTTTAAAATAGAAGGTCAAATTTTTGTGACTGATGACACATGCACACATGGTAAGGCTTCTTTATGTGAAGGTGAAATTGAGGATGGTGTCGTTGAGTGTCCTTTTCATCAAGGTGCATTTGAAATTGCAACAGGTAAGGCTATTTCGGCACCTTGCTCCGTTCATTTAAAAACTTATCAACCAATTCTTGTTGGCGATGATGTTTTTGTTCATTTAGATAAGGTTTCCTCATAATGGCACGTATCACGATTGCTGATTCTGATCTTGCTTTTGAATGTGGGTCTGATGACTCGCTGTTAAGAGCTGGCTTGAGGGCAAGTTTAAGTTTGCCTTATGAATGCAATGTGGGGTCATGTGGCACTTGTAAGTTTGAATTGGTGAGCGGTGAGATAAAAGTGTTGTCTGATACGGCACCTGGTTTATCTGAGAGAGATCGAAAGAAAGGTCGTCAATTAGCTTGTCAGTGTCTACCTTTGACTGATTGCGTGATGAAAGTTAGGCTGGAAGAGGATGCACCCGCCAAGTTCCCACCAACAAGATTAAAAGTAAAACTAATAAAAGTAACAGATGTAACTCATGACATTCGTGAGTTTCAATTTCAAGCAGTATCTCCAGCCACTTTTATTCCTGGGCAATATGCCATGTTGCAACTCCCTGGCGTTTCTGGAGAGCGAGCTTATTCAATGTCTAATTTGCCCAATGATGATGGTGTTTGGTCTTTTATGATTCGTCGAGTACCCCAAGGTGTTGGTACACAGGTGTTATTTGATGCGCTGACATTGGGTGATGAAATAGGTTTAGATGGGCCATTTGGAAAAGCCTATTACCGATCTGAAAGTGAGCGTGATCTTGTTTGCGTCGCTGGGGGATCTGGTTTAGCGCCGATGCTATCAATTGCCCGTGCGTGGTCTCAAAAACCAAAGAGTGGTCAAGAACATTTGACTTTCTTCTATGGCGGTCGTGAGCCGCGTGATATTTGTGGTGAGGCGATGCTACAACAATTGCCTGAATTTAATCAGCAACTTCAGTTTATCCCTAGCGTTTCTGGGGCAGTCAGTGATGCAACGAATCCATGGCCAGGTCGAACAGGATTTATTCATGAAGTGATGCATGGTTTTGAAGATTTGGATTACGCTAATTCAGATTTTTATATTGCAGGGCCACCGGCGATGACTCAGGCAGTGATGGATTTTTTACGTGAGAGCCACGCTGTTCCTCAAGAGAGAATTTATTTTGATCGTTTCTTTTAAAGAAAGTGATTGATGGTTAGTAAGGGCATCATTAAAAGGTATTGAACGTCATGATGACAAAAGATATTGAAAATATTTTGATGCAAGGATCGATTGCTGAGTTGCGTGCTTTGTATCTTGCGAAGCGCTTATCAGTTGTTGATGCCGTTAATTGGTATTTATCTCGAATACATGCCATTAGTGAAAATGGACCAGCCATTAATGCTGTTCGTGAAGTTTCATTGCGAGCAATCGATGATGCAAAGAAGGCTGATGAAGCTATCGCAAGAGGTGAAGATCTTCAGGTTTTGCATGGCATACCCGTTCTACTAAAAGATAATATTTTGACTGGTGATGGTATGAAAGCAGCTGCTGGTGCAGCTGCTTTGAGAAACTTTCAGCCTGCTGGTGATGCAACGCTAGTCAAGCGTTTGCGTTCAGCTGGCGCCATTGTGTTGGGTAAAACAAATCTGACAGAGTTTGCAGATTTCGTTTCTGATGTGATGCCGTCTGGTTACAGTGGTAATGGTGGCATTGTTAAAAATCCACATGGCATCGAGTACGGTCGCGGACAAGGTTCTAGTGTCGGATCTGCGGCAGCAGTTGCTGCATCTCTATGTATGTTTGCAATCGGTAGTGAAACGCAAAACTCGATTCAAACACCGGCATCATATTCTTCAGTGGTGGGATATAAGCCTACGGTTGGGCTCGTTAGTCGAGCAGGGGTTGTGCCTTTGGTACCCAGCCAGGACTCTCCAGGGCCATTAACTCGTTCAGTTGAAGATGCTGCCTTGGTCGCCAGTGTTTTGGTTGGACCTGATATGGCAGACACAGCTTCTTTAATTTCTTCCAAAACTATTCTCGGTAGTTTGAGCTGTGAAGGGTTGAAGCATATAAGAGTGGGCGTGATGCGCAGACAAATAGCGGATCGAGAAGAGTTTCTTGCAGTGATGCCATTTTTTGAGAATGTGTTGAAGAAATTATCAGTAGCTGGCGCAACGATCATTGATCCATGTGATTTACCTAGTGCAGAGCAATTACAAGAAGTACGCTCCAGTGTTTTCAGAACAGAGTTCAAAGCAGCTTTGAATGCGTTTCTAAAAGAGAATGGATCTCCGTGTGGAATTGATTCGATGGAAACTTTGATTGCATGGAATGAGGCACATCCAGAATATATTCCCTACGGAC
>JBDLVQ010000038.1:0-5234 GCA_039804685.1 Pseudomonadota bacterium
AAATGTCAGCCATCTTGAAGGCAATAAAGAAAAGAATCACTGGCAGTAGATCAAATAAGAATTTCATGAAATGTCTTTATAAGTAGATTTCTGTATACATCAAGCTATTTTAGCCCTCAGCTTTGAATTTTAAAGAAGCTGAGTTAATGCAGTAGCGCAACCCAGTGGGAGCGGGGCCATCTTCAAAAACATGGCCTAAGTGGGCCTCGCACTGAGAGCAACGAACTTCAGTCCTGATCATGCCATGTGTCATGTCTTTATGTTCATCAATGCACTCATTATTGAGAGGCTTAAAGTAGCTGGGCCAACCACATCCTGCATCGAATTTGGTCTCTGATTGAAATAGGGGAGTGCCACAGCAGATGCATTGATATTGACCATTCGCCCAATGATCCCAGTATTCACCAGTAAACGGACGTTCAGTAGCTGCTTGGCGAGTGACACGATAAGCAATCTCACTAAGTTCTAGTTTGTATTCTTGATCAGTTTTTTTCATCTTATTTGAACTTGAAATAGATATTGAGTTTTTCGTCTTGAGTTATTGTGTCTTAAGAAGAGCAACTGATAGCAATGTGTGCCATTTCTGGTGGGGGTGGAAGAGCATAGGCGTCTGACACATCTTGATTTTCATAAGGGTTCTCTAATATTTTTAATAATCTGGTTACTTCTGAGAAATCCTTTTTTTGAGCCATCTCAATTGCTTGTTGGGCTAAGTGATTACGCAAAATATATTTAGGGTTGATCAATTGCATGTTTCTGAAGCGCTGATCTTTAGACAAATCTTCCAGCAATAGGCGCTCTTGGTAAAGTGTGAACCATTCTGCCATTACAAGTGGACCTGATTGACCTTCAGAAAGTCCTCTAAAGAACAATGTGAAATCTATGCGATGCTCGTGCATTGTTTGCATCAGTTTTTCCAATAATTCAATGTCCTCAGGAAGCTCTTTAACAAAACCCAGCTTTCTCCTAAAGATGGATTGCCATTGTTGGGTATATTCTTGGCTATAGGCACCCAATGTTGTTTTGATTTTTTCGATCGCTTCAGTTTCATTGAGTTGTTGTGTTTTAGCTAATTCATTTTGTAATGGCTTTAGCATGGCGCTGGCTAAGCAATATAAATTCCAGTGAAGGATCTCACTCTGGCGTTGATAGGCATATCGGCCTGCATGATCGGAATGATTGCATATATGGTTGATATCGAAACCATCTAAAAAACCAAACGGCCCATAATCTAATGTCAAGCCTAAAAGACTGGTGTTATCCGTATTTAATACGCCATGACAGAAGCCAACCGATTGCCATTGCGCAGTGGTATCAGCTACTTTGACACAAATTTTTTCTAGCAAGCTGAGAAAGGGTGTTGGAGAATCTTGGCATTCTGGGTAGTGATGTTGAATGAGAAATTCTAATGTTGCCTCTAATTCACTTTGCATGTCCTGGTGCCCATAGTGCTCAATATGGCCAATTCTTAAAAAGCTAGGAGCCACCCGAGTGCAAATGGCTGCTGTTTCTCGTGTTTCTCTAAAAACAGGGAGATCTGACCCTACTATAGCTAATGCTCTGGATGTTGGAATACCAAGTGCGTGCATCGCTTCACTGGCCAAGAATTCTCTAATGGATGATCGTAGTACTGCTCGGCCATCGCCTCTGCGTGAGTAGGCAGTTGGCCCAGCACCTTTGAGCTGAACTTCGTAGCCGCCGATATCGCCTAAATAGATAGCTCGACCATCGCCAAGTTGTCCAGCCCATTGACCAAACTGATGACCACTATAGGCTGTGGCAAAGGGCTGAAAAGTATTGTGTCCCAGATTCAGTTGATTGCCGGCCAACAGTTGGAGGTATTGTGGCTCAATTGGTAGAGAACCATTAGTTTCTATTTTTAATAAAGTAGCGACTTTGTCGGAAAAGCCAACCCAATAAGGGTCAGGTACAGGACTTGGTGTAACAAGTTCTGCTTGGGACAGGTGGTTAATGGAGTCTAGGTGGAATGGCATAATTTTTAAGAGTTGGCTCATTCTAGGTGTGTTCTGAATTATTTGCACAAAAGACTTATCCAGACGATATAACCCCGATTAAGATATGGCTATGAATCAAAATCAATTAAAAGAATTAGGTGTTGAATTAGACGTGCCCTTTTTAAAGTTATTGGGGGTTCGTTGTTTGCGAGCAGATTTAGGGGAGGGTGAAGTAGTGCTCTCTTTGAAACCAGAGCATAACAATAGCTGGGAGGTCGCTCATGGTGGAGTCCTTCTAACTCTAATGGATGTGGGTATGGCGATTGCTGCTAGAGCAGCTGATAGTGCTGGTCGGGGTGTGGTCACAATTGAATTAAAGACTAATTTCATGCAAGCTGTTCAAGGGATTGTGCGTGTGGCTGCTAAGACAGTTCATGCGACCCCAACTTTGGCTTTTGTCGAGGCTAAGCTCTACGATGAAAACAATGCTGTTTGTTGCATGGGTAGCGCTACTTTTAAATATTTCAAAGAATTGCCAGCAAGAAAGTCATCAACCAGTAAAAGTTGATTGAGTTAAGCAAATCCCTGAATGATTCTGCTTTTTTTACTCAGGTTTTAGGGATGTGAACTTTTCTAGCTGCCCCTCAAATTGCTGAGTGTCCAGCACTTTATCAGCATCAAAACGTTTCTCTAAAACCTCAAAATGGCCATCACGTCGAACTCTGATAAGTGAGCTTGAGCGTGTGCCGTAGTGCTTAGTTTTAATAAAGGCAGATGAGAGGGCTTTTTCCCATTCATATGAAATACCAGTTTTCGGTAAGTATTCATCTGGTGCTTGCGTTGAATCTTCCATGATGCGCAGATATTGTTCGTGCCTTTTGAATTGTCCGGTATCCATCGCAAGAATTTGTGCAAAGGCGCCCACGCGATGCTGAACTTTGGGCCATGGGCTGTCAAGCATGGCATTAGATAAACCGTAGACACCGGGTTTCAATTGTTGAGGATTCATAACTTTTCGTGGTCTTATGCTAGACCCCATCAGGACTCTGTTGCTCAACCAAATCAGTTGAGGTTGAGACGGCGATAAGTCAGCAGCCAAGAGATTAAATCCGTTGTACCGGTGAAAGGTTTTCTCGTGTTCCTGAATAAAGCTCGCTGGGGTCTGAGTAGACATTAAATATTTTGATGAAATCTCCCCGCGGGTCCGCGACTCAGGATTTTTCTCACTTGGTGCTCTGACGTTTGTTAGGGCAGCAAATTTGCCAGTTTTGCTAATACCCATCCAAGTTCCTGATGTGCCATTAACATCAGCTCGATCTCTTCCAGCCAATATGTGTGGTTGATCTTCCCACCAATGCATCGGATCAGTCGGTCTTTCATAGAACTCATCGCGATTCGCAAGTACCACCAGGGGATAGTCTGGATGAGATTGCCACGCGGTTAAGATCAAACACATCGTTGCTTAAATTTCGATCAATGGATAGGGCAAGGCTTCAAAGCGAAGTTGAGGTCCTTGGATGCTGTTGAGGTGAATGCTGCCACTTTGCAAAGCTTCCAATTTGCACTCCACTTGCAGAGTGATTTCTTCCGCTATTGATGGGGTTTGGGCAGCCAGAACTACCATTCCACATGGCTGTTCTGGATCATCGCTATGGAATATTTCTGTACCAGCGACAGGGACAACTGAAGCGCTCATCGAAGCTAATTGCAGTCTTCTTTTAATGGTACCGCGATATTGGCTTCTAGCAACCACTTCTTGTCCAGGGTAACAACCCTTTTGGAAGTCGATACCTTTTAAAGATTCCATATTGATCATTTGAGGAACAAATTGTTCAAATGTTGGTAGGCTAACTCGTGGGATAGCACTTTTTACCTCTAACCATTCCCATAAGCCAGAGTTAGAAGCCTCCGGTGTTAATTGATACTCATTGATTGTTTTATTCACAACTGCTAAAGCAGGAGCATCTGCTTTAGGCAAGGTGATGATATGGCGTTGGATCAGTCGGTTCATCACGTTTACTGGTGGAAGTTCTACCAAACGAATGCCCTCAGTAGTTTTATGAATACTTTGAAGTGCTTCTAGTACTTGATCAGTTACACCTAGCTGCTGTTCATGGGTGTATGCAAAGTTCAGAACTTGGTCTGTTTGATCAAGCACTTTGACTTTGGCCCTTAAAACAAACATACCTAAACGTTTTGCTATTTGTGCGGCTAAATCTCTAGAGAGTGCCAATTGAAATTGCGGAACTGTTTCACCAGTCTCTGTTGTCACCTCATAGCGGCTAATCCAAAATGAGGCCATCAGCCGGCCTTTAGCAGAGCAGTACCCAGAAAAGCGGCTACCTTGTTCCAATTGAGCAATTTGTCCTACTGGAGTACTTTTGATTGATTTGACACTATTAGTAAGCTGGCTTTGTAAAAAGTCCATTGCATCAACTCCTGTGACTGTGATGATGGACCAGTTTGATAAAGGAGCTAATTGCTTGATTTGGAGTGGCAACATATTTTCAGTTTAGTTTTTTGGTGGTTTCTTTAATAAGCTTTTATCATAGAAGAATGAAGCGCATATTGACCCCTCATTTTCTAAAACTATTTGTTCTATTCATTATCTTATTGGGTTTTGTCTTTGTTTACTTGGCTTTTATTGCTAGCGCCGTTCCAAATAACATTGCCCCTTTGACTGAAGGGAGTCAATACAGAGTCAAAATTGCACCGGGCTCCAATGTGTCAAGTGTCGCCAAACAGTTAGTAGCCCAAGGTGTAGATACAAATGTCTGGAAGGTTCAACTCATTTCGCGAGGGCTTTTTTTAGGCAAAAAGCTCAAGGCTGGCGTTTATGACTTTTCTCCAGGAGCTAGCCTTGGATCTATTTTGATGAAAATGGGTCGTGGTGATAGCGTTAAATTAAGTGTGACATTGGTTGAGGGTTGGACTTTTAATCAATTTAAAGCCGCTGTTGATGCACAAAAAGACCTTAAAAAGGAAGCTAAAGGTTGGGGCATTAAACAAATTTTGGCTGCAATTGAAGCTAAGGAGTCACATCCGGAAGGCCTATTCTTCCCTGATACCTACGTTTACGAACCAGGGGATTCCGATGTGTTGATCTATCAACGTGCTTACAAAGCCATGTCCAAAAAGCTGGCAGAAGCCTGGGATCAGCGCGGATCAGATTCTCCTGTGAAAACTCCCTATGATTTATTAAAGTTGGCCTCGATTGTTGAGAAGGAAACAGGACACTCTGAGGATAGGGGTTTGGTTTCTGCTGTCTTTAATAATCGC
>JBDLVQ010000039.1:0-15379 GCA_039804685.1 Pseudomonadota bacterium
CAAAAGCGGAACTGCGACTACCAGGCTGACGGTCCTCACCCACAGCAAATTCTATTTGAGGAATGACTTCTGGCTTAGAAAGCGAACCAATCAATGTGCGCCAGTGTGGCAACAAATCAGAAAGATGCTTCGGCAAAATGTCACAAGACAACATGTCTGTAATACGGGTAGCTTTCTTCTGATGAAAACCAACCAAGATTCTGCCTTTAGGAATCTTAAAAACAGACAGGCGACCTCTATATCGGTATTCCCACGAGGGTCCTGAAATGGGTCTCAAAAGAACTTCAGGCTTTGTTCTGCCTAAGTACCTTAAATTATCTTCCAGCACTCGCTGCTTCATTGCTAGCTGAGCACGGGTATCTAAGTGTTGCATCGAACAACCACCGCACTCTTCAAATGAGGGGCATCTTGGCGGAATTCGGCTGGGTGATGATTTGTATATTTTGAGTAGCTTCGCCATCTCAAATTTACTTTTCACCTTATAGGATTGATATTCCACATCCTCGCCAGTCAGCGCATCATGGATAAAAACTACCTTACCAGGTAATCCATTCTCATCACGAGGACGGGCAACCCCTTGAGCCTCAAGATTCAGCGATTCAACAATAACTCTAGTCACAATAAATCTTTAGGATCTGTTGAAAATAATTCTAAATACTGGTGCCAGAAAGCTCCTGTTGGAGTTTTGGATTCTTTAAGCAACTCATTTTTCACAAACTTAATTTCTTCATCATATTCATCAGGAGTGACGCCACCGCGCATTCTTTGAAAACGGCAATATAGCAAGTATGTGTTAACGACATCTGTCTCACAATAGTCACGAATTTCTTTGATCTTGCCATCCAAGAAGCCCTGCCATACTTGACCACCATCCATACCCATCTTGCCAGGGAAACCAGACATTTTTGCCAAGGCATCTAACGGCGCATTGGCGCGTCCCGAGAATTTAGCCAAAAGATCCATGAGATCAATATGCCTCATGTGATAACGGCTTATATAGTTATTCCACTTAAAGTCCCTACTATCGCTATCTCCACTTTCGCCCATCTCCCAATATCTTGAAGATATCACGCCATTTAATAAAGCTCTGTAATGTAAAACTGGTAAATCAAAGCCACTGCCATTCCAAGAAACTAATTGAGGAGTGTACTTTTCTATTAAATCAAAAAAGGCCTGCACAATTTCTTTTTCGGAACTATTGGCATCACCCAAACTTCCCACCTTAAACTGTGGCAAACCATCTTTAGTAGTTCTACGAATAACGCAAGAGATGGCCACTACTTTTTGTAAGTGCAAAGGCATGAACTCTGTGCCAGTTTTTTCTTTACGATCAGCAAGCGCCTTCGTGACAACTTCTAAATCACTGACTGAATCAGAGATACCCTCTAAACGACGAATACCTGCAGCATCTGGAATAGTTTCAATATCAAAAACCAATACACCTGCCATAATTTTTCCTTAATTAATTATCAAGAATGGCATCTTTATCAAGGCCATGACTCTTCAGATATTTTTTGAGTTTTACCAATGCTTCTTGCTGTATTTGTCTAACGCGCTCTTTAGAAAGATTAATTTGCTTTGCAACATCCTCCAAAGTGGCTGGCTCTTGATTATCCAAACCATATCGCCTAACAATCACCACTCTTTGATCATCCTTTAAGCCTTTTAACCACCCATAAAGCATCTCATCTAATTGTGACTTTGCTACGTCCTCATGAGGTCCAGCTGTGCGTTCATCAGAAATTAAATCCAACAAACTAGAGCCAGGATCTAAATCTCTAGGGGCGTCCAATGAGGTTGTGTGCTCCGCCATAGCAAGAGCATCAGCAACATCCTCAATTGTTTTTCCAGTCAAACTAGCAATATCTTCAATCTGAGGACTTCGAGCCTCGGCAGCCAGGGCTTGCTCCAAATATCGGCGCGCTCTTAAAACTTGATTGATTTCTCTAATCACATGAACCGGTAAACGCACGGTTCTTACTTGACTCATCAAAGCCTTTTCAATACTTTGCCTAATCCACCAAGTAGCATAAGTAGAAAATCGAAAGCCTCTTTCAGGCTCAAATTTATCAAGCGCGTGCATCAACCCTAAATTACCCTCTTCAATTAAATCAGGGAAAGGAAGACCACGATTCATATAACCTTTTGCAATACTGACAACCAAACGCAGGTTATGCTCAATCATCGCTTGGCGCGCAGAAAATTCACCAGACTTCGCTCGAGTAGCAGTCTCTAATTCTTCGGTGGATGTGAAAAGAGGCTTATTGGCTATCTGCTGCAAGTATCGCTGCACTAAGTCTGCAGTCAATTCTGCAGCCAAGACCTCTTTCAACTCTTCAGGAGTGATCTCTTGATCATTTAACTCACTTAGATCAGAAAAATCACTAGAAGAATGCTTATCCGAGTCTGGTGATTTCATTCGTTAAGGTAAATATGCACTTGGATCAACTGGTTTGCCATTTTTGCGAAGCTCAAAATGAAGCTTCACACGGTCAGCATCTGTATTACCCATTTCAGCAATTTTTTGTGCTTTTTTAACAGAGTCACCCTCTTTGACTAAAAGAGTTTTATTGTGAGCATAGGCAGTTAAATAAGTATTGTCATGCTTCACTATCACTAAGTTGCCGTAACCTCTTAAGCTGTTACCTGCATAGACCACTTTGCCATCTGCTGCCGCTTGAACAGAATCACCTGATTTACCAGCGATTCCAATGCCTTTGTTATTGCCCTCATCAAAGCGTTCAATTACCTCACCTTTAGAAGGCCAAGACAAACGAATTCCAGTTTCTGTGGCTATGTCCTGCTTCGCTTTTTCTGGCTGATTTTTAGAATCAAGTTTTTCAGCGTTATCCTGCTTAGCAACATTCAGAAGTTTTTTCTCTGGTGGCTTTTCTTGCTTGACTTCCATTTTGGAGGCTGTTGGTTTAGGGATTTTACTTGATTCAATTCTTATAACCTGACCAACCTCAATAACATTAGGATCTGAAATGTTGTTCCATTCAGCGATATCTCGATGAGATTGACCATGATCAAGTGCAATTCTTAATAGAGTATCCCCACGCTTAATACGGTAAAACCCAGGTGGTACAGGCTCATAATTAGACCCTGTTGAACGATCAAAGACAGGTGCTGGCGCAGATCTTGTCGCACAGCCAAAATGGCTGGCGGCAAGAACAACCAATAAAGCAGATAAGCTAGTACGAGATAAATTCATGGGTCGATTATAGTAATAATGACTACACAGTGCCCGATTGCAGCGGGACAAAGAAAACTTCTTCAAGCACAGTTCTTTGATAACGTTGAGAACTAACTCGCTCAACAACGACCAACTGCTGCTCTTCCTCATTTTTTGCAACAGGGGCAACAAGCCGACCACCAATAGCCAGCTGATCTAGCAGTGGATCAGGAATGCCTAAGCCAGCTGCAGCAAGAATAATTCCGTCAAATGGGGCAGCCTGCGGTAGGCCTCGAATCCCATCACCGTAAATCAAACG
This sequence comes from Pseudomonadota bacterium, assembly GCA_039804685.1. Lineage (GTDB taxonomy): Bacteria > Pseudomonadota > Gammaproteobacteria > Burkholderiales > Burkholderiaceae > Polynucleobacter. Next base: position 3,495 of record JBDLVQ010000039.1, read on the forward strand.
CAAGTTAGGAATCCTAAAAGGCCTTAATTTGGCTCTAGCCTGATCATGTAACGGTCTAATCCTTTCGATGGAATAGACTTCACTAGCCACCAAGCTCAATACTGCAGCCTGATAACCACATCCAGTACCAATTTCTAAAACCTTTCCAAGCTCTTTTTTGGGTTTAAAAAGAAGCTCTACCATTCTTGCAACAACTGATGGTTTTGAAATAGTTTGCTGATGACCAATCGGTAAAGCAGAGTCTTCATAAGCTCTTGCATCTAGGGCATGATCAATAAATGCATGCCTAGGAACTGTAGCAATAGCCTCTAAAACTTGACGATGGCGCACTCCAGCAGCAGCAACCTTCTCAGCTAGAACTAAGCGTGCCTTATCGTAACCAGGATCTTTCTTATGCACTATCAACCTATCAATTAAGCAATTATTTGAATTAATCTTTATTCCAATTAGAAGCCTTCATCTGCTCACGCATAGCCAGATGAGAAAGATCTAATTGCAAAGGTGTAATTGAGACTTGTCCATTTTGAATGGCATAGAAATCAGTTCCGTCAGTAGAGTCTTTAGCTAGCCCTGGAGGGCCAATCCAATAAATAGACTCGCCACGTGGATTTTTCTGCATGATTACATCCTGAGAATGATGACGATTACCCAAACGTGTGACGCGCCATGAATTCAACTGCTCATAGGAATGATTCGGAATATTTACATTCAGAAGTGTTGGCTTTGTGCCTGGACTTAAATCACCATCAACAGGATGATTAATTTGTTGTAAAACAATATCACGAGCTATCTGAGCAGCGGCATCAAGGCCTTGCCAACCTTTATCAACTTGAGAAAAGGCAATAGCCGGGATGCCAAACATGACACCTTCAATAGCAGCAGCAACCGTACCTGAGTAAAGAACATCTTCCCCCATATTCTCACCTTGGTTAATACCAGAAACCACAATATCAGGCTTAGAATCTAACAAACCTGTTAAGGCAATATGCACACAATCCGTCGGCGTGCCATTAACGTATAAAAAACCATCCCTCTCACCACCAACTACTTTATTGACCGTTAATGGGCGAGACAGCGTTAATGAATTAGAGGCACCGCTATGATTTTGCTCAGGAGCAATAACAGTTATACGCCCTAAAGGACGCAGTACATCGACCAAGGCTAACAAGCCTGGTGCCAAATAACCGTCATCATTAGCGACTAGGATATGCATTAAACCTTAACCGCTTGAATCAAAGTAGAAACCTTCTGCTCTGGCTCTTTTTTACCAATGTCAGCACCACCAAACATAAAATAACCAGCCAAAAATAGAGCTAAACCAATTAATAGTTGTTTTAACCAGGGATTTTTCATTCAAAGATTCCTCTCAAAAATAAGATGAACAACTTAACTAACTGAGCGACGATCCATCATCGCTCTGGCTAAAGTGCTTGCATCAACATACTCTAATTCACCCCCGACCGGAACACCTCGAGCAATACGTGAAACCTTGATGCCGCGAACTTTCATCATCTCGCCGATATAGTGAGCTGTAGCCTCACCTTCGCTGGTGAAGTTGGTTGCCAAGACCACTTCCCTCACTGGCTCTCTGCTTTGCTCAACCCGCTGAATCAAACGATCTAAATGAATTTCATTTGGGCCTAATCCATCCAAAGGTGATAGACGTCCCATAAGAACAAAATATAAACCTCGATAAGTCAAAGTCTGCTCAACCATCAATTGATCAGCAGGCGTCTCAACAACACAAAGAAGGCCAGCATCTCTTCGATCATCCGAACAAGTTTTACAAATATCTAGCTCTGAAAATGTGTTACACAAAGAACAATGTTGAATATGATTAACAGCATCCAATAAACTTTGGCCTAGAACAGCTGCACCATTGCGATCATGCTGCAATAAATGAAAAGCCATTCTTTGAGCAGACTTTGGTCCAACACCGGGCAATGCTCTTAAAGCTTGCACCATGCGTTGTAATGCATCTTGCGCTTGATCGGCGGTGGCGTGTTCTGACATTTTCTACTTCAATTAGAAAGGCAACTTAAAGCCTGGTGGCATTGGCATACCAGCCGTTGCGCCTGACATTTTTTGACTGGCAGTTTCTTCAGCCTGTCGGAATGCATCTGCATAAGCTGTTACTAAAAGATCTTCTAAAGTTTCACGATCGTCCATCACCGCATCTGATATTTCAACGCGCTTCACAACATGCTTACCAGTCATCGTAATTTTGACAGCCCCAGAGGCAGCTTGCCCAAGAACCTCTAGCGCCTCTAGCTCAGCCTGAGCACGTTTCATATTTTCTTGCATTTGCTGAGCTTGCTTCATCAAGCCAGCTATATTACCCTTCATCATCTCGAATTTCCTTTAGTGAAATTATTGAATCGGCCGAATGCTGCCCGGTACAACTGTGGCACCAAATTCAGCCTGAATTGTTTTAACGAAATCATCATTCGCAATCGATTGCTCAGCACCCTCTTGCTTCTCTTGTTTGATTTTGGCTTCAACCGCAGCAATAGACTGACTCGCTTTCCCTGCTTCAATCAAAATTTTGATTTGCTTGCCAATGTAATTAGATAAGGCTTCTTGAAGACGATTGACACTTTCAGCACTTGCTAACTGAGGCATGCCAACAATGACAGTTGCTCTGATACCAGATGGTGACTCTTCCCAATTTTGTAATTCTGTCTGAAATGCTAATTGCTGAACTAATCCACGAACAGGCAAAGCCTTCATCCATGACTGCCAATCAGGATCATCAGCGTTATAACTGACTGCCGCTTTTGCAGCAGGCACTGAGTCCATCGACACGGGTACACTTGCTACAGCAGGCTTCATGGCTGTACTAGCTGGTATTGACTTTTGCCCCATTGCTGCAGCTTTGGCCGCTGCTGGACCTGAGACAGTAGGCATAGCTCTTCCTGGGCCAACTGATTTTGGAGAGCCAGATCCATCACCTGGCTTAAATGCCAACATGCGGAGTAAAGCCATTGTGAAACCAGTTTGCTCATCTGGGGCCAAAGATAAATCTGGCCGACTCGTAATGGCAATCTGGTAGTACAACTGAACTTCTTCTTTGGCAAATAAGCCGGCTAAACGTCTAACCTCAGTTGCCTCTGGCCAATCGTCCAAAACTGCTGATGGCACAGTTTGAGCTAAGGCAATTTTCTGTAACAAAGATGCCAAATCCTGAAGCGCCAGAGAAAACGACAAACTCTTAATTGCCATTTCATCAGCGATGGATACCAAAGAAGCACCATCTCTTGCCTGAAGAGCATTAAGAACGCCGATCAGATAAGTCTCATCTAATGTGCCTAGCATGGCTCTCACGGAATCTTCGCTAACTGGTCCAGCGGCATATGCAATAGCTTGATCAGTTAAGGACAGCGCATCACGCATTGAACCTTGAGCCGCCTTAGCCAATATACGTAAAGCACCCATTTCATAAGCGACTGACTCTGCTTCTAAAACCCTCTGCAAATGCTCCACAATCGATGGAATAGGCATTTGTTTCAAATTAAATTGCAAGCAACGTGACAATACTGTTACTGGAATCTTCTGAGGATCAGTTGTTGCCAAAATAAATTTGATGTGTGGCGGTGGCTCTTCTAATGTTTTGAGCATGGCATTAAATGCATGGCCCGTTAACATGTGAACCTCATCAATCATGTAAACCTTGAATCGGGCACTGCTTGGTGCATACATCGCTTTTTCTAATAGCTGGGCCATATCATCAACACCACGATTGCTCGCAGCATCCATTTCAATATAGTCAACGTAACGGCCAGCATCAATTTCAGTACATGCAGGACATTTCCCACAGGGCTGGGATGTCATTTGACCTTGACCATCTGCGCCAGTGCAATTAAGTGCTTTAGCCAGGATTCTAGAAATAGTTGTCTTACCAACGCCTCTAGTACCAGTAAATAGCCATGCATGATGCAAACGCTGCTGATCCAGCGCATGAGTCAGAGCTTTGACCACGTGTTCCTGGCCAACTAAGGTTGAAAAATCTCTAGGGCGCCACTTTCGGGCTAAAGCTAATGCAGTCATATTGTCATTCTACAAGTAGAAGGCGGTAGAATGTCAGAGGACGGGCCTCCTCGCATGGTGGCTTGGTAACCTGGTCAGGTCGGGAACGAAGCAGCCAAACCCAAGTACTACCAGTGCCGAGGGTCGGGCTCGTCCACTTTCTAGCCCTATTTTGTGGCCGAATTTCCCCCATCAAACAAAGTTTAAATTGGTTTAATTTCATTCAGAAATCTCCAAAACATCCCCATTTGCACTCAATAAATAGCTTTGGACATTTTTTTCGGGTCTCAATAAGTTCACAGCTTGTCTATAGACAGCCATTTGAGTTTGATATTTTCTAAAGGCATCAGTATTTGGTTCTGGAATCGATAGCTTGTAATCCAGAATAATTAATTGATCAGGTAATTCAATCAGTCGGTCAATCCGCAATAAACGACCATTCCCATCACAGATATCCAACTCTTCCCAGCTAGCAATAATGAGAGGACTGAAGAAAAACTGACCAGTGTGGGTAGAGCCCAAAATATTTAATGCTGATTGTCTTGCTTTGATCGCCATAGGGGCGGATAAATTTAACCAGCAAGCTAATTCTTCAGCACTTGGCATTTGATCGATATGCTTCAAAGGAATCCTCATGACATGTTCCATCACTGCATGGAAAGCAACCCCCAAATCCAACAAAAACTGTTCCTCAGCATCAAAAAAAATCTTATGGCTTGATTTAGGGCTACTATTGAAACCCTGCCAGCTAACAATAAAATCTTCGATCTCAATTAGGTTATTTATCTCACCAATTGGTGAAGTATTTTCAAATTCAGTCACAAACAATTGGCCAAGGTCCAACTGAGGTACATTTGCTTTCAGTAAACGAGCATACCAACTACCCTCGCTTGCAGGTGCCTCTGGTTTTGCGCCCTTGGCCTGAGTGCCAGAGATATAAATAGACTCCTTAGCTCGAGTTAGCGCAACATACAAAAGATTCCAATTTTCAATTTCGGCAATTTTTTCTTCTTGCTCTCGCAGATGTTGGCGAGCCAAATCTTTGGGCTTGCTTGAAAAAAATGGAGATATATGATTTGGTGCATCCTCCTCAGGCGGCCAATTCATTAGAACGCCAACATGATCTTGATTACTTCTTGCACTATTTGCGTTCATCAGCATCACATAGCGAGCCTCCAAACCCTTCGCGGCATGTATCGTCAGAATTCGCACACGCTGAGAACTCGAGTTAGAAGTTTCCGGATCATCATCCTCAGAAAAATCACCTTCATCAGGACTTTCTTCTTCAGCTCCTCTTTTGATTTTTTTTAACTCGCTAATAAAACGAGTCAAACTAGGATACCGACCACCATCAAGATCTAGAGCAAGACCTAAAAATGCATCCAAATTTGATAAAACTTGATCTCTCTGTAATGGCGGAGCTGATTGGGCATAACGCACACGAAGATTAGCGCTATCGTAAATGTGATCCAAAAGATCATGAACAGGCAAACGCTTAGCAAGTTCAGACCATGTAGTCATCTGCTGAGAAATATGATTCAACTCAGAGTCACGACTTGAGATTAAATGCCATAAAGATGATTTATGACTATGCCTTTTAGTTTGAATTAACTTCATTAATTCAACATCATTCAAACCATACAAAGGTGACTTAAGAACTTGTGCCAATGACAGATCATCTGTGGGGGTCAATAAAACTGATAAAAGCGCTATCAGATCTTCCGCCTCAAGTGTTTTCAGAAGGCCACCCTGCCTAGGGCTATCACAAGGAATTCCAAGATTTCTAAAAGCGCGTTCGATTTGAGGTAACGGGGTTCTTGATCGAAGCAAAATCAAGAACTCATTCCACCCCACATCTTTTTCAGATTTAATCTTGAGTATTAATTGACCAACAAGAATAGCCTCTTGATAGCTCTGCGACTCTTTAGCTTCTTTATTAATATCAATGTAAGGGGTCTCTAATGCATTTCTATTAGGTAGCGTTTCCAATTCAGGATAAGGTATCAACGGTAGTCTATAGACTTCACCTTCACCATAGTAATTGGCTGCTTGAGGATTACGCTCTTGTTTTTGAAACGGATAATTAACAGGTAACTCTTCCAATCCAAATGTTTGGTTGACAGCATTTAATACGGCAGGACTGTTTCTACGGGTCTCATTAAATGGATGAACAACAGCATGGAAGTGCTTTTTCAGGTAAGCCTTTGCCTGTTCAAATAAACGCACATCAGCACGCCTGAATCTATAAATAGACTGTTTGGGATCACCCACCAAAAATACAGTTGGCTTTTGATCATCCTGGCTATAAGCATTCAACCAAGATAACAATATTTGCCATTGCAGTGGATTAGTATCCTGGAATTCATCTATCAATAGATGTTTGTATTTGGCATCTAATCTTGCCTGTAAATAAGCGGCTGTTTCAGACGACAGCATCATCTTGGCTGTGTGAGCCTCTAAATCAGAAAAGTCTTGCACACGAAGTAATTCTTTTTGAGCTTGGTAATGACTCAAAATATCAATGCCGACAGTTATCCATGCTTGGTGAATACGATTCGCACGATGATCTGCAGCCCACTGGTAATGTCCCAGCAATACCTGCGCCCAAGACAAACGAGATTGATCAATTTGAGACTCAATCTCCTGCGGATGGGGTAAATTTTTTAATGATTTTTTTAAATCACCAGATGCAGATAAATTCTTAAGCAACTGATACTCACCTGTCAAAAAAACAGGCCTCAAGCTGTGGGCTATTTGATCAAGATCTGATCCGTGAGAATGTAACGCCAAAGCATCTTTAATTAATTTTGAATTTTTCTTGTCAGTGATGCCACCATTCTCAAGATGGTCTGACAAGGTCATTAAATTCATGAGGGTCGTGGATGAACCTAATGCAGACTTCAAAGGGCTCTCAATAGATATAAAATTCGATAAATCAGAGATTGCATTTAAAACATTTAGTTTTTCTTTTTTACAATGCTCAAGGTATCTCACCCACTCTGATTTCGCAGTTAGAAATCCTTTTTTACCAATTAATAATTCATTAGCATTACTAGCCCCCAACTCTCGTACTAGCAATTCATAGGCCTCTCGCAGGTGACTTTTATCAGGATGAGGTAATGAGGTCCACCAATCCTCTAAACAATCGTCTTGAAGACGTTTAAAGTCATCGCGCAACTGAAGACCTTGAGGCACTCCAGCACCTATTGGTGCAGCCCCGAGTAACCTAGCAAACCAACCATGAAAAGTGTCAATACTTAATCCTCGTGGATTTGATAAAACTTGCTCAAATAATCTTCGAGCTTTTGGGATCGCATCCAAAGCCTCTTCTTGGTTCAAGCCGCGAGCCATTAGTTCGGTCAATAATTCACTCTCAGAACATTTTGCAAAATGCAATAAAACTTCATCTAAACGGGCCCTCATTTCTTGGGCAGCCTTACGCGTGAATGTAATAGCCAATATTTCATGAGCTTGGGCGCCAGACAAAAGCAGTCGCACTATTCTAGAAACCAATAACCAAGTTTTACCGCTACCCGCACAAGCCTCAATAACCACAGATTGATGTGGATGACAGGCGTCATAGGTCAACTGAGTACTCATGACCACATCCCTTTGCGGCACAGACCTCTAACGCTACAGTACTGACAAATGCCGTCTGGCGCGCTGGCTTTTAATGGAAATCCATCCCAAACTTTTTCAATATCAGCAATCATTTGAGCTGGCAATTGACTCATGCGTAGCTCAAGATTATCAACAGCAACCTCCACGTCTTCTTCTTTAATAGATACCCATGAGGAGCTGGTTGAGAGTTGACGATCAACCATGTCATCGCCATTGAGAGCCTTGGCATAAATAATTAACTGGGGATCATCTTCGATATTCTTTTGCTTAAACTTAATTGAAGTAGCGCTTGAATACTTGTAATCAATAATCGCAGCTCCAAATTTAGGATTCAAATCAATTCTGTCGACTTGACCAGCCACCCTAATAGCGCCAAATTTAGTTTGTAAATCAAAACCTACAGTTATTTCACCATCATGGAAGTGCCAACCCTCTATCTCACGAGCCAACTCCCAATCAATCCAGCTTGGAATCTGAGACTCCCATTGAACCCAAGCAGCCAACCATCGGCCATCAGCATCTAATAGCGGCTGAAAATGTTTCTTAGATATGTTCTTCAGTAAATTTTCTAAAAATGATTTTTTATCCTCTAATTGGCCATCGAAAGGTTTTGTTTTAAGGCCTTGATGGAAATTCTTAAGTGCAGCATGAAGTGTCTGACCAACAAGGCTTAAATCTACTTCAGCATCCAGATGTGCATGCTCTTTCAGACCCAACAATCTGGAGGCATAGTAACGATAAGGGCACTCTCTTAATGTCTTATATGCACTAGGACTAATGCTGAGCGGCTTATCAAAGTTTGAGGGCACGCTTGGACTTGGAGCATGCACTGCTTTGATAGTTAAATTAACCTTGTTAATTTCTTGCGCCTCATTTAAAAATTCAGAATGATTCTTATATAAACGCTGCAACCATGGTGACGCCTGCCGTGGCTCCCCAGACGATCCTTTTGCCTGCCAAATCATTCGCCAATTTTGATGAGCCATCATAAGTTGCGATAAATCCAAGGCCTGCTGAATAAACTCAGCCTCACTTGATTTACATCGCAACATTTTTTTGAGACTTGCCGATAAAAACATTGGGCTATCAGAGATAGATGGTAATTGACCATCATCACATCCAACCATTACCCAAGCATCAAAGCGTCTCAATCTAGTTGCACTTAAAGGCAAAATAGTAATACTAAAATCTTGTCTTGGACTTGCCTCTACATAACTAGCATCTTCAATCATTGAATTGATCAAAGACAACCACTCGCTCAATCGAAGCGGCTCAGCCTTTACTGAATTCATAGGCTCTAGTGCTTCTAGCAACTGCTTTCCAGCAAGATCTTGAAGCAACATGGAATGCATTGCCAGATCCTTAAAGTCTTTGAACAAGTACCCAAGCCAAGTTTCGCAATTGAGAGGCTTTGATTGCCATCTTTGGGCCATACCGCGTAGTTTTTTTACTAGCTCAATGGCAGCATCAAAACTGACGCCATCAATTTGATGCCCTAAGGCCAGCACCATCCCAGACCAACCACCCTTTGAGTCAGACTCTATTAATCGCGCCTCAATAGTATGAATAAGATGTGAGGCATTTTCCTCACTCAAACCAAGTGCACTCCAATCTATGTAGGGATTCTTTAAAAACTCTAACAAGCCTGCAGCTGAAGGTCCCACCAATGGCTGCCTGATCACTTCAATCCATGACATAAGTGCAGAAGCTGCTCTTGTGGTTGACAACTTCCACCCAGTCTCATCATGAATAGAAATGCCAGACCCTAAGCGCGCCAGAAGAGCACGAATACGCCGCGCAACAAGTCTATCTTGTGCAATTAAAGCAATGTGATGATGACCGTCTTTTAAAAATTCTTGAATGGCATTAGCACCCGACCAAGCTGCATCCTCAAAAGAGATTGATTTGATAATTTTTCGGTCACTTGATTTCAACTCTTCAAAATACTGATTTTGATTGTCGATTATTTGATCTTTGGATTCGTCATCAACACACTCCGGCCACAGCGCAACGGAACTAAAGTCCATAACAAAATGATGGACAGCACTTTGAGATGCATAGCTCTTTAAAAAATGATTAAGAACTTGATCGAAACCTGGGGAGCCTTTTGCTGTCTCTACATAAATGAGCGGAATTTGTAATTTTTTTTGAGCTTCATTGGCTCGCCAATACATCGCTTGACGTTGTCTTGCGATTGGATCCTGCAGAGATGTTAAGTTTTGCCAAAAAGTCAGTAGTATTTTTGACTCTGTATCAATAGCAACTCTAGATGCTCCTTGATAAACCTGATCGATGGCATCGCGCAAAGCTTTTTCAGCGTCTAAATCAGAAATACCTAAACTTGCTTCAGAAATGATGTCACAAGCATCGATGATATTTTTTGCTAAACCCCATTTAGAAGACTCGCTGGCATCCATCAAAATAGATCGTAATTGTGGGCGGGCTGACAGTGCTTGGTAGACCTCTAGCCATCGAGCTAAATTTGTTTTTGCTTCTCCTTCAAGCCTGAGACCGGGTGTCTCTTTTAGCCATTGCGTCAGACCCAATACCCTTGGCAAAAAAACCAGATGGGGAGACATATCCTTAGGCCGATGCAAATCCAGAGTCTGCCTCAAACCATAAGCAGGACCAGATGTACTCAAAATAACAATAGGACTCACTTGCTCTTTTTGGGCAATGGCCCAAATAAGCTTAGCCAAATCATCAATAGACTGACTATTAGGGACTAAAAAATGTTGTTTGTGATGTGACATTGATCCAAGAGTATGCACAAATAAGCGCTTATTGATAATATATTGCCTGTAACTGATTAAAAATCAAAAATAACCATAACAAAAACATTTATAAGAATTAACCCCTAAGGACATTTATGAGCGACGCCATTAAATATGTAACCGATGCATCTTTTGAACAAGATGTATTGAAATCTGACAAACCAGTTCTTTTAGACTTCTGGGCTGAGTGGTGTGGTCCTTGTAAGATGATTGGGCCCATCCTTGAAGAGGTTGCAAAAGAATATGGTGACAAGGTTCAAATAGCCAAAATGAACGTTGATGAGAACCAAGGGGTTCCGGCGCAATTTGGTATCCGTGGTATTCCAACATTGATCCTTTTTAAAAATGGCACAGTAGCAGCTCAAAAAGTGGGAGCACTAGCAAAATCTCAATTGACAGCATTTTTAGATAGCCACATTTAAATACTAAGCATCAAAAGGCTCATTGAATGAGCCTTTTGATCTTTTAAACTAATTAACCTCTATCAACAGCATATTTACCCTTTTTTTAATTTAGGGTGTAGAATTACCCCAACAAATAACTAAACGTCCTGTTCTAGTTACTAATTCCAAAAACTCTTGTTCTTTCTTTAAGGCTCCAGCCTACCCCCTACACATGCATCTCACAGAACTTAAAGCACTACACGTATCTGCTCTACTAGAAATGGCTGCAAGCCTAGAAATTGAAAATACTCAACGTATGCGCAAGCAAGAGTTGATGTTTGCAATTTTGAAAAAACGCGCTAAAGGCGGTGAAACCATTTTTGGTGATGGCGTTTTAGAAGTCTTGCCAGATGGTTTTGGCTTCTTGCGATCACCAGAAGCCTCTTATATGGCTTCTACTGATGATATTTATATTTCCCCAGCACAAATTCGTCGCTTTAATTTACATACTGGTGATGCTATTGAAGGAGAAGTTCGAACACCCAAAGAAGGTGAACGTTACTTTGCGCTAGTAAAAGTCGACAAGATCAACGGTTTAGCACCTGAGGCGCTTAAAAACCGCATCATGTTTGAGAACTTAACCCCACTCCATCCAGATCGCCCAATGCTATTGGAGCGAGATATTAAGGCGGAAGAGAATTTAACAGGTCGAATTATCGACATGATTTCACCGATCGGTTTTGGTCAACGCGCTCTATTGGTTGCCTCACCAAAATCAGGTAAGACAGTCATGATGCAGCACATTGCCCATGCGATCTCAGCAAATCATCCTGATGCAATCTTAATTGTTTTATTAGTAGACGAGCGCCCAGAAGAAGTTACAGAAATGCAACGTTCTGTTCGAGGTGAAGTGGTTGCCTCAACATTTGATGAACCAGCCGTACGCCATGTGCAAGTTGCCGAAATGGTGATCGAAAAAGCTAAGCGCTTAGTTGAAATGAAGCGCGACGTTATTATTCTTTTAGACTCTATCACCCGTTTAGCACGTGCCTACAACACGGTTGTTCCTTCATCGGGTAAG
>JBDLVQ010000040.1:0-78926 GCA_039804685.1 Pseudomonadota bacterium
CACTATATGGTCTGAAATATAAAATTAGGTTAAATTTGAGGGCATCTCAGAGTTGTTTCATCTAAAGCTTAGGAAAAAATGTTTTTATCTGTTGTGGCTATCAGTGCAGGGGCTTCATTAGGAGCTATTTCTCGTTGGCTTTTGGGTATTGGGTTCAATGCTATTTGGGCAACTATGCCTTTGGGCACGCTGTTGGCTAATTTAGTGGGCGCCTATTTGGTGGGTATTGCAAGTAGCTTTTTTGAAGCTAATGCTGGTTTATCGCCTGAGCTAAAGCTATTGGTGATTACTGGCTTCTTGGGTGGTTTGACTACATTCTCAACTTTTAGCTCTGAAGTGGTGGTGATTTTGCAATCAGGAGCTTATTTCAGGGCATTCATAACCGTCGGCATGCACTTGTTAGGTTCTTTGGCTTTAACAATTTTAGGTATTGCCACATATGCATGGTTTAAATAATTAATAACAGGAGAAAAAAATGATTTTAGAAGTTGCAGATATTAGTATTAATCCGGCTGATAAAGTTGATTTTGAAAAAGCAGTTGTGGCTGGTATTAGCGAAGCCATTGCTCCAGCAAAAGGCTTTCGTGGTTACAAATTAAATGCAGGAATTGAGAGTCCTGGGCGTTATATTTTGATGATCTATTGGGAAACACTTGAGAATCACACGGTGGACTTTAGAGAATCTGATGCATTTATAAAGTGGCGTTCTCATGTGGGTCCATTCTTTTTACAAACCCCGGTTGTTGAGCACTTTACGCTGGCTAGCAAATCTTAATTGGAGTTTTCTTTTTGAATCCTTAATTGCTGAGGATTAATTTCCTCAGCAGTAACGGCAACAGAAAGTTCATGGTCACCACCGCCTCGAATCACCCCTCGAAGTGGGGAAACATCACCAAAGTCCCTTCCAATAGCTAAGCGCACATGGTTGCTATCAGCAATCATATTATTTGTTGGATCTAATTCAAGCCAATCACCGGGTATCCCAGGGCAATAAATTGAAATCCATGCATGAGAAGCATCCGCACCGCGAAGTTTTTCTTGGCCTAGAGGCGGTTTTGTTAAGAGGTATCCACTAATATATTTTGCACTAAGCCCCATGCTTCGAATGGCCACAATAAAAATATGGGCAAAGTCTTGGCATACGCCTATTTTTCTCTCAAATGCTTGCCAAACGGGGGTATTGATTTCTGTTGAGTTGGGGGAATATTTAAAATCTTTGAAAATCCGTTCGCATAATTCAATGGATGCCTCAGTTAGCTTTCGTCCAGGTGTGAATGATTCTTCCGCGTAGTTTTTAATCTCCTTGGCATATGGGGTAAATGGGCTTGGGTAGATAAATTCTGATGCAGGTAAAAAAGATTTGCTGGCGCCATATTTGAGGGAGTCTCTGATTGCTTCCCAGGTATGGTCAATTCGTTGAATGAGGTCACTTGGGATACTCTTTGAAATAACTTCACATCTAGAGGTAACGTTTAGTGAATGATGAGATTTGTGAAATGAAAAAAAATCTCTTTTATTTCCAAAAACATCTAAATTTTGTTGGTGCGTATCAGGAACTGGTGAGATATTAATGTGGTTAGATATGACTTCTTGATAGGCATTCGTAATTGGGCTAAGGTAAGCTAAATGATGAGCTAATTGCACTTCACTTTCATAGGTATAAATGGTTTCATGTTCAACGTGAATACGTTTCATGATGCAAACCTTTGTTCTTTAATATGTGCAAAATAGTGACCACTTATTTCGTCTGATAAGACTTTTCCCGCCAAAGAGACCTTTTCACTATAAGCAATGATGTCAGTTGTATCTTCAATTGTGGGTATGCAGTTTTTGATGATTTGACTGAAAGCGTCAATTTCTTTGGCGGTGTTGGGCAAGTGATGAATTTCTTGGTCAAGTTCTCTTAAGATCCAGGCAATAGCCCTTGGATTTGTAGTATCTAACATCAATAGCTCTATTAAGCCATTGATATCCTGATATCGTTGGTAGCGCGTTCTGTAAGTAATGGTGCTATCAAATAAGGTTAAGAGCATATCAAAGCCACGGTTAGATAGCGAGGCGTCATATGTGAAGAACGTGCCTAATGTCTGGCTCAAATTGATGAGGCGTTCAAGTAGTCGACCGATTGTTAAAAGTCTCCAGCCTAAATCTCGGGTCATGCGGTCTGATTGCAACCCTGTTAATGCTGCTAGCTGTAGACCTAAATTATCAAGTGCTTCAATTGCCACTATTAAGGAGCGATCCTCTAAAGGTAACTGATTGCCTAGTCGATTAACAAGAGCTAATCGCATGGCGCCGGCGAGTCTTGTGTGATCGCTTGGAAGGCGATCTCTTACAAGGCGGAGGTTGCTGTCTAATGCTTGCAAATAGAAGCCAATGCTAAAGCTATCCTTATTTAGTAAATGTGAGATCAATGTCCTTGCAAATACTTTGGGAGATTTTGATAAGGCAGGTGCTTCTGCTGGAATAAGACCTGCTCTAATATTGAGTTCGGTAATAGCATCTTGCAATGCAAGCAGATTGCTCTCGCCACTAATACTTGCAATCATTAAAGATTCTTTGGCTAGGCGCGTCAGTGATTCGGAGCGTTCTGTATAGCGGCCCAGCCAAAATAGATTTTCAGCTGATCTGCTTGATACCAGTTGCGTACCATGAGTGGTCGTGGGGGCTGATGTTTTTGATCTCTGTGGAAGCATTGAATAGGTATCAACGGTATCGTCCGTTGATACCCAGGTGTCCATCGTGCTGCCACCACGTTGAATAGATACAACATTAGGATCTTCGCTTGATACACGTGTCATCGCTCCAGGAAGAATCTCCCAGGTACCATCAGTATTCGCTATAGCGTAAAAACGTAGCATTGCAGTTCTTGGAACCAAGCGGTTATCTTGCCAAGTCATAGCTTGAGAGAGTGGCAAATAACTTTGTGTTGTATAAATTTCTGGGCGCTCAGAAATTTGAGCGCGTAAGGCAGCTATTTGTACATCATCTAGTTGATCGCCAACAATTGGCTGAAAATGAGGTCCTATACTCCCTGTAAAGGTTGGTTTGATAACTTGAGTGCTAAGTTTGGATCTGATATCTTGCCAAGCTGCTTCTTCTCCACACCACCAAGTGTGGAGCGATGGCATGGTTAATTGTGAGCCCAGTATTTTTTCTGCAATTGCTGGTAAAAATCCTTGGATGGCTGGAGACTCCAAAAAACCAGTTCCTAGGGCATTAGATACCAGTACATTTCCAGATCTAACGGCTTGCAGTAAACCTGGAATACCGAGGCTTGAGTCAGCCCGTAATTCGAGTGGGTCTAAAAACTCATCGTCCAACCTTCGTAATAGACCATGAATAGGTTGCAGCCCATGAAGAGTCTTTAAGTACAGCTTATCATCCCTAACAGTCAAGTCTGCGCCTTCAACTAAGGGTAGGCCAAGGTAGCGTGCTAGATAAGCATGCTCAAAATAGGTTTCGTTAAACGGGCCGGGGGTTAGTAGTGCAAATCTAACTGGTGAACCTTGAGCTAATGGAGTTGCAAGCTCAGTTAATGTGTCTAGAAGACGGCGATAGCTAGAAGCAATGTGTTGAATATGCATATTTCTAAATGCTTCTGGAAATAATTTAGAAATAATTAATCGATTTTCCAAGACATAACCTAGGCCAGAAGGTGCTTGAGTTCTGTTGCCAATCACCCACCACTTGCCATCTGGACCTCTGGCAATGTCAAATGCAACAATATGAAGATATATGTCGCCAGGCGGTTTGATATTATTGACGGCTCTTAGATAGCCTGGGTGTCCATGAACCAAGGCGGATGGGAGGTATCCCTCGGCTAATAAGTTCTGCTCGCCATATATATCTTTTAAAATTTCATTAAGTAAGTGCGCTCTTTGAGCTAACCCTCGAGAGATTTCTGCCCACTCCTCAGAGTTAATGAGTAAGGGTAAAGGGTTGAGAGACCATGGCCTGCTATGTGCTTTATCAGAGTCGTAAACGTTGTAGGTGATGCCATTTTGTTGAATTAAGCGAGCAACAGTTTCGGCGCACTCCGATAAATTTTTTATCTGTTTAGAGCCAATGGTTTGAAAAAATTCCTGCCAATTAGATTTTAATTTTCCGTCAGCCTCTCTAATCTCATCATGGTGGCCTTCTTGAGGGTTGAGTGATAGAGATGCAATGAGGCTTTCCAGCTCCTCGGCTGAGGAGCGATTGGATACAATATTTTCCGGCGAAGGTTGCTGGTTATTTTCTGACAAAAGATTAATTATTCGTTATTTCAATGCTAAATTTTAAGATCTCCGCAAATCAAGAGTAAAAGGAAGCTCCTGACTTGGTGAAACATGCTGAACTTGCATTTTCCCAGGAGTATGTTCTAAACGGAAAAAGCGGGCTAAGCGACGACTTTCAGCTTCATAAGCGTTAACTGGTAGGGTATCGTAATTTCTGCCTCCTGGGTGAGCTACATGATAGCGACAACCACCAAGAGATCTGGAAAGGCTGTTATCAACAATATCAAAGTTCAAGGGGGCATCCGCCGGAATGGTGGGGTGGAGCGCTGATGGAGGTTGCCATGCTTTATAGCGAATACCAAGAACGTATTCACCAACTTTTCCAGTAGGCTGCATAGGAGCAGCTCGGCCATTGACTGTAATACAGTAACGATTATCGTTATAGCCAGTAACTTTTAATTCAACTCTTTCCAGAGATGAGTCAACATATCGAACCGTTCCACCAGATGATCCCTCTTCTCCCATGACGTGCCATGGTTCTAGTGCTGCCCTCAGTGAAAGTTGCATACCTCTAGTTTCAACCTCCCCAATTAGTGGAAATCGAAACTCAAAATGCGGAGCAAACCAATCTTTTTCAAACACAAAGCCAGCCTCTTTTAATTCTGCTAAAACATCCTCAAAATCCATTTGAATAAACGTGGGGAGTAAGAATCGATCATGAAGCTCTGTGCCCCATCTTGTTAAGCGAGTAGCCCCATGACCTATGTAAGGTGTTTTCCAGAACCAACAAATAAGTGCTCTGATAAGTAGTTGTTGGGCCAAGCTCATGTGAGCATGTGGGGGCATTTCAAAAGCACGAAGCTCAAGTAAGCCTAGTCTTCCAGTTGGGCCGTCAGGTGAGTAAAGTTTATCGATACAAAATTCAGAGCGATGCGTATTTCCTGAAACGTCAATTAATAAATTTCGTAAACTTCTATCAATCATCCAAGGAGGGCATTTCCCCCAGCTATTTTGTTGGCGCTCAATTTCCCTTAAAGCAATTTCAACTTCATATACCTGATCATTTCTAGCTTCATCGATTCTAGGGGCTTGACTAGTGGGTCCAATGAATAGGCCTGAAAATAAATATGACAATGATGGATGGTTGTGCCAAAAAGTTAAAAGACTTGGCAATAAATCTGGTTTTCTTAAAAATGGACTGTCATCAGCTGTTGCGCCACCCATTACAAAATGGTTTCCTCCGCCTGTACCTGTGTGTCGGCCGTCCATCATAAATTTCTCAGTTGATAGATGAGTTTCATGTGCGGCTTGGTAAAGGAACTCTGTATGATCAACTAGTTCATTCCAATTATTGGCTGGATGAATGTTGACTTCAATGACTCCAGGGTCTGGAGTCACTTGCAACATTTTTAATCGTGAGTCGCGTGGAGGTGGATATCCTTCCATCACAATAGGCATATCTAATTGTTCTGCTGTAGTTTCAATGGCAGTCACTAATTCAAGATAATCATCAAGTAATTGAAGTGGTGGCATAAACACATAAATAATGCCGGTGTCTTTTGTTTTAAATTCCGCCTGTGGGCCACTTGATCTGCCGGGATTTCGAGCCTCAACACAAAGTGCTGTTCTGGTAATCCAGGCGGCAGATTGTTGATGGGTTGGGATGCTTTCGTTGACGGAAACTTTGCCGCGCCCCAATAAGGTATTTTTAGCTGGAACATTTTTATTAAATTGAAATTGCTGTTTCAATTCGACGTGCGATCTTAACCGTGTTTTTTGCTCGAAAGGATCCTGATCTAGATGATATGGATAATCTTCTTTTGAGGCCCATGGCAAAGAATCAAGAGGGAGGCGATAGCCCATAGCTGAATCGCCTGGCATGAGATACATCCGTTCGTCACGCACAAACCAAGGTCCTGATTCCCATGTGGGCTTCAAGTATGAATCAATACCCCGTTTGATGGGTAATACATATCCAACAACTTCATCAAGGCCCTGAGTGAATACTCGCCTTAAACGAGCACGCTCTAACTCATCATCCAGTTTCGAGTCAAATGGATCAACATTAATTGGTAATCTTCTTTCGCGCCATAAGTAATACCATGTGTCCTCGTAGCCCGGTGTGATATATTTTTTATCAAGACCTAAATTTTCTGTTAGTTTCTCAACAAACCTTTGTGCATCTTTATTGCTGTAGCGATGACTCTCTCTTTCATCGGCTAATAATTTAGGATTGCTCCAGCATTTTTCGCCATCTTTTCTCCAGAAAAGTGATAGCGCCCATCTGGGTAGTTGCTCCCCTGGATACCATTTGCCTTGGCCAAAATGAAGAAAGCCACCTTGACCATATTTGTCCTGTAACTTTTGAATAAGTTGACTAGAGTAACCCCGCTTTGTAGGTCCTAAGGCATCGGTATTCCACTCGGCACCATCGCGGTCATCTACTGCTACAAAAGTGGGTTCGCCCCCCATTGTTAGGCGAACATCCATCTTCTCAAGAGCTGAGTCAACTTCATATCCCAAATCTTCAATACTTTGCCATTGCTCTGTAGTGTATGGTTTTGTCACTCTTGGGGATTCAAAAACTCTAGTCACACTCATTTGGTGCGCAAATTCAACTTTGCACTCATCTAGTGCACCAGAAATGGGCGATGCGCTTGATGGTTCTGGGGTGCATGCCACAGGTATGTGCCCTTCACCTGCAAGCAGTCCAGATGTAGGGTCTAATCCAATCCATCCGGCGCCTGGTAAGAATACTTCACACCAAGCATGTAGATCTGTGAAGTCAGCTTCAGCGCCTGATGGGCCATCGAGAGATTTCACATCTGGCTTTAATTGAATTAAATACCCAGAAACAAAGCGTGCTGCCAAGCCTTTATGCCTGAGCAAATTAACTAATAACCATGCTGAGTCGCGGCACGAGCCTGATCCCAGGTCGAGAGTTTCTTCTGGGCTTTGTACTCCAGGTTCTAAGCGAATGGTATAGCTAACTTTCGTTTGTATTAATTGGTTGACCTGAACTAAGTAGTCAATAGTTCTAACTCTTTTAAGCGGGACTTGACCAAGGAGATCCTTAAAAAGTTTCCCAGGTTTAGATGTTGCTAAGTATGGGGCTAAATCATGCCCAAGTTTTTTCTCATATTTGAAAGGAAAGTGCTCTGCGTGTTCCTCCAAAAAGAAGTCAAAAGGGTTGTAAACAGCCATTTCAGCCACGAGATCAACGGTTACTTTAAAGCTTTTAGTTTTCTCGGGAAATACTAGGCGAGCTAAATAGTTGGAATAGGGGTCTTGCTGCCAGTTCAGGAAGTGAACTTCTGGATCTATTCTTAAAGAATAAGAAAGAATCGGCGTTCTGCAGTGTGGGGCAGGGCGCAAGCGAACAATATGAGCCCCTAAGTTAATCAGTTTGTCATAACTGTAGGAGGTGACGTGATTGAGTGCAACGTGTATAGCCATGCATAAGACTATGCAAGTCCTGTGCCAGTCAACTTATCTAATAAAAAAGCCTTAATTATTAATAATTAAGGCTTTTAGGGGTTGGAGCTTTTAAAAGGCTATTAAGCTTCCATAATAGGAATTTGCTCAAGCTTGGATGCGTTCTCTTGTTCCATGTAACGTGCCAAGAATGCGCCTTCAGAGCTCAGAGGAAGTTTGACCCAAACGGTGTATCCCGCGCCTGGAACTACACGCATGGCTTCACCCTTAGTGCTGTAAATTTCTTCTAGAACAATATCCGTATTACCGTTTGGCTGAATAATTTCTAATTTATCGCCGACTGCAAATTTATTTTTAGCTTCAACTTTGACTAGACCGCGAGCTGCATCAACTTCCAAAACATTACCTACATATAGGCTGCGTCCTGATAAAGAGAATCCGCGTAAATAATTTTGATGATCTTGATCGTGATGGCGAACATAGAAGCCATCTGTGTAGCCGCGATTAGCTAGACCTTCTAAATGACCTAGTAGAACAGGATTAAATGGACGACCTGCAACAGCATCATCAATCGCAGAGCGATAAGCTTGAGCAGTTCTTGCAACGTAGTAAGGAGATTTTGTTCTGCCTTCAATCTTGAAAGAATCAATGCCCATTTCTGTTAAGCGCTGAACGTGTTCAATAGCTCGTAAGTCTTTAGAGTTCAAAATGTAAGTGCCATGCATGTCTTCTTCAATCGGCATCCATTCACCAGGACGGTTACCTTCTTCAAGAAGATAAATATCACCAGTAGCATCTTCAGTTGCTTGGGCAACCTTGTAATCCCAGCGGCAAGAATTGGTGCAAGTGCCTTGGTTGGGATCGCGGTGATTAAAGTAGCCAGATAGTAAGCAGCGTCCAGAGTAGGCGATACATAGGGCGCCATGAATAAATACCTCAACTTCCATTTCTGGACAATCTTGGCGAACTGCCTCGATCTCATCAAGAGATAACTCACGAGATAAAATCACACGACTGACACCCACAGAGCGCCAAAATTTAGCAGCATGACCGTTCACAGTATTTGCTTGAACAGATAAATGAATGGGCATATCTGGCCAGTTTTCGCGAACTAACATGATTAAGCCAGGATCAGACATGATCAAAGCGTCTGGCTTGAGTGCAATAACTGGCTCCATATCTTTGACATAAGTACGTGTTTTCGCACCGTGAGGGAATATATTTGAAACTAAATAGAAGTTTTTGCCCTGAGCATGGGCAGTCTCAATGCCTTCGCGTAAAACTTCAATATTGCCAAAGTCATTGTTACGAACACGAAGTGAATATCGAGGTTGGCCAGCATATACTGCCGTCGCTCCAAAGTCGAAGGCTGTGTTGAGCATGGTTAAGCTACCAGCAGGGGCTAAAAGTTCAGGTGTTTTCATAGCCCGTATTTTAGGGGTTTTCGGGTATTTTTGCCCGATAAGGCTTTAAATTAATGGGGATATTTCAGATGATGGGGTTTACCCCCCCCTTTTAAAAACCAGTTTCTTAGTAACTTTGGTTTTTAGAATCGCTCTGTAGGGCCCAGATGACGCCACTGCCCAACAGGCAGGCTGCCCAGTGGTATTTGTCCAATACGAATACGTTTCAAGCCTACAACGTGTAAACCAACTAGTTCACACATACGTCTAATTTGACGCTTTTTACCTTCGCGTAAAACAAAGCGTAATTGATCGGTATTTTGCCAGCTGACTTTGGCTGGTTTTAGAGCTTCATCATCCAGTTTCAGGCCATGATTGAGTAAGCGCAAACCTTCTGGACTTAGAGTGCCCTCAACACGAACAAGGTACTCTTTTTCAATAGGGCTATTTTCACCAATTAATAATTTAGCAATTCTGCCATCTTGGGTGAGCACCAGTAAACCACTTGAATCAATGTCAAGACGTCCTGCAGGTGCTAAACCACGGGTATTAAATTTACCCGGTAGCTGCGCTGAAAGCTGATGAACAAACTGATTTTCTGGCGTGATAAGAGATGCCGCAGGCTTATATTCTCGATCTTCATCGAAGTGAGAAATATAACCAACTGGTTTATTTAAAATGATCGTGTACCTACGAGCCTGCTGAGCAATAGCTGCTTTTTTCAACTCAATCTTTTGATTGGGGAAGGCCCTGGCGCCCAGTTCGCTGACTACTTCGCCATCAACTAATACCAAACCTTGTTCAATATAGTTGTCGGCTTCGCGCCTTGAACAAATTCCTTGTTCAGACATTAATTTTGAGATGCGTACTTTTTCCACGGCTAGATTATCGCTTATTGTGGCGGGCTATTTTGACTATTTTCTTTAAATGACTCTGTCAGGGCAATTTGTAGCTTCGCATGGATCTTCACCAGTTGCTTTCTGAGTAAATAGATAAGGCTGGCCATCAAGACTGCAACAACGATGAGCATGCCTGCTGGCGGGAGAATGCTTGAACTTAATGCGGATACCAAAATTAATAGAGCCGTCAGGGCCAATACAGGCATTAATTGAGCGAACAATTGATGAATGGCAGCACGGTCACTTTCTGAATAATTCCCTGAGTGAAAGCGAACGTCTGCCAAGAGTAATCCTAAAGCCTCTAATTTTCTGTAAATGGCGAACATGAAAGGTGCTGAGAGTAATAAGCTCATAGCCCACATTAAGCCTTGCTGGTAGGATTCCCCAAACCAACTTAAGTTGCTGGTATCCACATAATCATTCACTAGCGTAAACAATTTGCTTGCCGATAAAAATAATGCAATTACGATGCAGGCATTAACGAATACGTGCAATGTAATACGCCTTACAAAAGGCCTAATATCAGAGCGCAATTGGTTATCTGATCGAATCTGACTAATCCATTCAGAATACTGAATAAAAACATTTTTAATGGGGTTGGGGATGCGAACGCCTACCCATGTACTAAATGGATCGGATGCCCTGATCAAGTATGGCGTGAAGAAAGTGGTAACGGTAGAGACAGCCACAACGATGGGGTATAAGAAGTCACTGGTGACATTGAGCGTTAATCCAAGACCGGCAATAATGAATGAGAATTCACCGATTTGCGCCTTGCCCATTCCAACGCGCATCGATGTTTTGCCATCATGACCTGTAATAAAAGTGCCCATGCTACAAGACACTACTTTGCCAATCATGACCGCAAAGCTAATGATGCTGATTGGCAGTGCGTATTGCCAAATGATGGTGGGATCAAGCAGCAAACCAATTGTGACAAAGAAAATGGCGATGAACATATCTTTCACTGGCTCAATCAATTTTTCAATGGTGTGGATGTGCCTTGATTCAGCCATGATCGCGCCAATTAAAAAGGCTCCTAAAGCAACGCTGTATTCGAGCTTAATAACAATCAAGCAAAAACCAAAACAAAGCCCAAGGACTGTGACTAGTAACATCTCTTTTCTTTGAAATTTGGCCACCAAGTTCAATAAACGAGGAATCAAAAGGATGCCTGTTGCTAAAGAAACTGTCATAAAGAGTATGAGTTCACCAATCGTCATGGCGGCCTCAACGGGCTCCAACTGTCCTGTAGTTGCAATACCTGTGAGCATCACAATCAAGCTAATGGCAAGAATATCCTCAACAATTAGGATGCCGTATATAAGATTGGCAAATTTTTCTTTTTTAAGCCCAAGTTCTTCAAGGGCCTTAACGGTAATGGTGGTCGATGAAATGGCCATCATCGCGCCCAAAAATAGCGAATCCATTGAATTCCAGGCAAAAAAGCGCCCAATTTCGTAACCAACCCAAATTAACAAGATGATTTGAGCTAAGGCAGCAACAAAGGCTGTAGCGCCCACCTTAGCTAGCTTTCGCAGGCTGAACTCAAGACCTAAACCAAACATCAAAAATACAACGCCTAGCTCCCCCAACGTTTTAATAGTGTTTTCATCTGAAATAAATGGGATGGGTGTTGCATAAGGACCGATAATGAGTCCCGCAATGATGTAGCCTAAAACAACTGGTTGTTTTAAGTAATGAAAGATCACAGTAACTACTCCAGCAACCAACATAATGACTGCTAAGTCTTTAATGAAATCTGCACCGTGCATCGTTTTTTCTCTCTTTTTTAATTCAACCGCGATAATGTCATTATGGCTTTAATTGTTCTAACTGATGCAAAACTGGCTTTTGGCCACGTTGATTTGCTAGCAAATACTTCCTTTTCCCTTGAATCCGGGGAGAGGATGGGTCTTATAGGTCGAAATGGAACCGGTAAGTCTTCTTTATTAAAAATACTGGCAGGTATAGAAAAGCTAGATGATGGCACCTTGCAGTATCAGCAAGGCCTGCGTATGGCGTATGTTGCCCAGGAACCGATATTCGATTCAAAAGAAACTGTTTTTGATGCTGTATCCAAGGGGGTTTCAGAAGTTAAAGCATTACGCGAAGAATATGAAGAGTTAAGTGTTGCTGAATGGAATGATGATTCTCATCATCGTTTAGATGAAATTCAGTCTAAGCTTGAATCAATGAGTGGCTGGAACTGGGAGCAGCGTGTTCATGAAACTCTAGATCGCTTACATCTCAATCCTGATATTGAAATTGGAGCATTGTCTGGTGGTAATCGCAAACGCGTTGCCTTGGCTCAAGCTTTGGTAGCTGTTCCAGATGTATTGTTTTTGGATGAGCCAACCAACCACCTAGATTTAGATTCGATTACTTGGTTAGAAGAATTACTCAAAGCATTTAAAGGCTCAGTTGTTCTTATCACTCATGATCGTGCTTTCTTAGATGCGGTAAGTACTCAGATTGTTGAGTTAGACAGAGGTATCTTGAGATCTTACCCAGGTAACTTCTCTGCTTATGAAGTGTTGAAGGAGCAAGAGATTGCTTCAGAAGCTCTAGCAAACGCTAGAGCTGATAAGTTACTTGCACAAGAAGAAGTCTGGATTCGCAAAGGTGTTGAGGCGCGAAGAACGCGAAGTGTGGGTCGTATTGCCCGTTTAGAAAAATTAAGAGAAATTCGAGCTGAGCGACGCGATGCGATGGGTCAAATTAAATTGGCGGTTTCTTCAGGTGATCGGAGTGGCAAGATCGTGGCTGACCTAGAAAATGTCAGCAAATCATATGACCGCCCCATTGTTAAAGATTTCACAGCAACTATATTGCGCGGTGATAAGGTGGGATTGTTAGGCCCTAACGGCGCCGGCAAGACCACTTTATTGAAGTTAATACTAGGAACGATCCAGCCGGATAGTGGAACTGCATCAATGGGCTCACGAATTGAGATCGCCTACTTTGATCAAATGCGCGAAGGCCTGGATCTCAACTCGACACTAGAGGACTACATTAGTCCAGGTAGTGAGTGGATCGAAATCAACGGAAATCGTAAACACGTTAAAAGCTATTTAAATGATTTCCTATTTGCTCCTGAAAGGGCTGCGTCACCAGTATTAACTTTGTCTGGTGGTGAAAGAAATCGTCTTTTACTGGCGAGATTGTTTGCAAGGCCTGCCAATGTTCTTGTATTGGATGAGCCAACGAATGACTTGGATATTGATACCTTGGAATTGCTTGAGCAATTGTTACAAGATTACAAAGGCACCGTATTTTTAGTCAGTCATGATCGAGCATTCCTAGACAACGTAGTGACGAGCATCATTGCCTATGAGGGTGATGGTCATTGGCGAGAGTACGAAGGTGGATATGAAGATTGGAAGATTCAAAAAAAGCGCACTGAAGAATATAAAGCTGCTCAAAACAGCAACATACAGGGGCAATCTACTGATCAGGGTAAATCCGATAAGCTTGTTGTAACCAAAGATACGCCGATATCCAAGCCTAAATCTAATATTCAAAAATTAAACAGCAAAGAGAGACAAGAGCTTGAGGATATACCTGCAAAAATCGACGTCTTAGAGACGGAGCAGGCTCAAATTGGCGTAAGTCTTGGTGACGCGGATCTTTACAAGAGTAATCCGCAACAAGTGGTGGAATTTCAGAATCGTCTTAAGCTGATTGAAGAGCAATTAATTCAGTTAATGGCTCGCTGGGAAGATCTCTTAAAGCGATCTGAGAGCAGCTAATTTCTAATCATTATCTGCTAAGGTATAGTGCGCTCAAAAAAAGCGCGCTACTTGCTAGCCCCATCAGAATAATACTTAATCGGTTTCTGGCATTCTTTTGAGTAAAGTCATATTGAAATTTTTCAGATTCAATATGAGAAAGTGGGGTGCCCATCGTTGTAAGGGCTCGCTCAACGCTGTCAATCATTTCAGCAGGACCGCAAACATAAAATCGCGTTTGTCTGGCATTTAATTCCCCCGCGCTCTGAGCACGAAGGATTTTTTCCAGTGTTGTTGCATCTAATATTCCAGAAGTCCCAGTCCACTGTTTATTCGGTTCAGTAATAATGGGCGTAATTTTCAAATTTTTAAAAGATTCCAGATTTATCATTTCTTCAAGATTAAGCATCTGTTCTTGAATTCTATTTCCGTAGATGATGTGAATTTCTTTCTCTAATAAAGTCAGATTGTTACTTGCCTCCATACTTCTCAGCAAGCTGATGATCGGGGCAATACCGACGCCACCTGCAATCATGACAACTCTCTTATGACGAATATCAAAACAGCTGTGCCCAAAATTGCCATATGGTGCATCAATGTAAGTCAAATCGCCCAACTTGAGCTTTGTAACTTCATGGGTGAAGTCTCCAACATCTTTAATTAGAAACTGAATGGTTTGCTGAGCTTCCTGAATGCTGGAAGCCGAGCTGATTGAAAAAGGATTCTCAAATAGAGGGTAGCTATTATTTAATTTGAGCCAGGCAAATTGACCGGCTTCATATTTTAAATATTTATTTGTTTTGGATTGAATGCTCACTTCGAAAATGCTGTGAGCTACCTCCTTGATTGAACTTACTTCGTAAGCATTGAATTTCTGAATAAATGGTCGTGCAATATACACCCAAGCTAAGCTGAGTAGCGCAATGCCTAGTCCAATTTGCCAATATCTCAACATCACAGTTTCTTGAGAAAAGCGGCCAGCATGGGTTGTGTGATGAAACCCAAGTACAGCAATAAAAACAGACATGACTGCATGACTAAATCGCCAGTGCTCGTACTTGAGTTCAGAGTTGCGGCGGGTGATAGCTAATCCGATTAAAACCACGAGTGTGGCTAGCGCTATAAAGCCGCTGAGTGCAGAGGTTGCATCAAGTCCAAGATGGCTAGAGTTAGGCGCTAAATTGGTAAATGAGGGGATTGTTGGGAGTGTGTACAGCAGTGGGTGGGCAATTAAAAAAATAACTGCTGTTCTAGCGATCAATTGATGGGTTTGCAATACCCAATCAACCCCAAGTAGTTTCGAGAGGCGGCGAATCCTGCCGCTGATTAAAAATTCAAGCAGGATAATATTAAAACCCAAAATAGCTAGGCTTGATGACAGTTGATCAAGAACTGGGCGAGCTGGAAGAGATAGCTGAATAGCAATGCCTAGGGGAATTAAAACAATACTTAGGTATACGAGTAGGCTGGTTAGGCTAATAAGACTGAATTTCATATTGCCATTATGATTCTTTAAATATGTAATTTGTATTACTTATGTACTTTAATTAACCAAATTTATTTGAGATCAATATGAGAACCTTCCTAGCTGCGCCCCCCGTATCAGCATTTGCAATGGTGATGGGTTTATCGGGGCTTTCATTAGCTTGGACAAAGTTTTCTCATGTTGCTCAATTAAGTTATGCCCAAAATTTCGCACTTGTATTTGGTCTATTAGCTTTAATTGTGTTCATTGTTTTGGCGCTTGGCTTAATCAGAAAACAAATTGAAGCTCCTGAGAAGTTAATTGAGGAGTGGAACCATCCAGTTAAATCTTCTTTTTTTGGGGCTATTTCGGTGGGCATTTGTTTATTATCGGCTGTTATTTACAACTACTTTCCCAAGGCTGCTGAGTTTGTTTGGATATTTGGGGCTTTGCTTCATCTATTAGTTATGCTCGCTGTATTGAATGCTTGGGTCCATCGAGAGGCTTTGCAAGTATCCCAGGCTTGCCCGGTTTGGTTCATACCGGCTGTGGGTAATGTGGTGATCCCTTTGGGTGGGGTCAAGTTGGGATATATCGAAATTTCTTGGTTATTTTTTGGCGTCGGTCTTATCTTTTGGTTGGTATTGTTGTCATTAGTCATGTATCGCCTCATGTTTGTTCAACCAGCTTTGCCTGATCGATTGAAGCCAACCATGGCAATTTTTTTGGCCCCGCCAACACTTGCTTTTTCCGCATGGATAGCTTTAACTTCTCAAAATGGATCTGAACCATTAGATGCAACAGGACACCTTCTGATTGCCATTGGATTTTTCTTTGCCTTTTTCCTAATCACGCAATTTAAGAAGTTTGCTAAGTTGCCGTTTTTTATGTCTTGGTGGGCTTACTCTTTTCCATCTGCATCTTTCACGATAGCTGCTTTCAATTACGCGTTATTTACTCCCGAAAGCATCTATGTGGCGTATGTCTCTTTGTTATTTACAACGGTATTAATTATTGGATTATTTGTGAAAACTTTGATGGCAATTTATATGAAGGATCCTCACTGGGTGGATTGATTCCTTCTGCTAGCAATAATTGCCGTTTAAGTGAGATTCCGTTTCCGCTGCTGTATCCACCTAGTGTGCCATCTGACTTGATGACTCTGTGGCATGGAATAAAAATACAAATAGGGTTGGCACCGATAGCGTTAGCAACAGCGCGAACGCACTTTGGTTTTCCAATAGCATTGGCTATTTCTTGGTATGTTTTTAAAGTGCCATACGGTATTTTTAGTAATGCGCTCCATACTTTTTTTTGAAATACAGTCCCCTGAGGATTGAAAGTAAAAGCGCTTGGATTCTGAAATAAACCATCTGCAATTTTTTGGTTTTGTGGATTTGCTATCAGACTCTCTTGCATGGGGTAGCGTTTGCCACCTAAAAACTCTAATCTCAATATTTCTTTGTTTTTATATTCAAGAATAGCCCATCCCCAGGGAGTTTGACAGTTTCCTGATTGGATCTTGCTTAGGTTTTGAGGTGGCAATAAAGTTTTTTTCATGGGCATGGGAAAGTTAAATTACCCCTCTATCTAAAGTAGTTATTTATTGAGAATTATTCTCATGTAATATCTTAAGTGAATTTTCACTCATCTAGCACAAGCCAGCCATTCTCTCCTTTAGCAAGCCAGTGCCTATTTTTATAGGAGGGCGTATGTGCAGTCAGGTAAATGATATCCGTCAAAGCTTTGCTTCTTTAAGGTTGGATAAGAAGCTTAGACATCGAGAGATTGCCCACTTTTTACAAATAACAGAAGCAGAGTTAGTCGATGCACACGTTGGGGTCTCAAAACTAGCCTCAATAAAAGCGTCACCTCATTTGGCAAGAGCCACGCGTTTGAAAAAACCATGGCATGAAATTCTGGGCGCTCTCGAGGGCCTTGGCGAAGTATTGGCCTTAACTAGGAATGAATTTGCTGTTCATGAAAAAGTTGGGGTCTATAACCAAGTTTCTTTACAGGGGGATGTGGGTCTAGTTCATGGTGACCTTGACCTTCGACTCTTCTATCGTCATTGGGAGTTTGCTTATATCTTTGAAGAGGGTAAGGGTAATTCGTTGCAGCGAAGTATTCAGTTCTTTGATGAGAGCGGGATGGCCGTTCACAAAATATTCCTATCAACAGCCAGTAATCATTTTTACTTAGATGAGTTAGAGGAGATGTTTGCTGACTCTAATCAAGATTCTGGAATTCTGGTTCAGGATAAATCTCAAGTTTTACAAAAGTCTCACTCTCAACTTCCTCCTGACTTTTCTTTAGAAGACTTTAGAAATGATTGGTCTCAACTTACAGATACCCATGAGTTTTTTGGCTTATTAAAAAATCATCACTTAACAAGGTTACAAGCTATTGAGCAAATTGGTCGCCATTATGCTGAGCCTTTGACTAGGGCATCACTAAAGGCTGTTTTTAGTGATGCTCAACAATTTGAAGTGCCTGTCATGATATTTGTGGGAAATCGTGGGGTTATCCAAATTCATACAGGTCTTATCCATAAAGTTCTTGAGGCAAAGGCCTGGTTCAATATTCTTGACCCGGGATTTAACTTGCATCTTGATTTGGAAAAAATTAATCATATTTGGTTAGTTAGAAAACCAAGTCAAGATGGGGTCATTACTTCTATGGAGTTGCTTGATCAAAATGGTGAAATGATTGCCTTAGTTTTTGGTGAGAGGATGCCAGGGGAGCCTGAGTTGGCTTCTTGGAGAAATCTGTTGGAGGGTGTTCTTGAAGATCAGGTAAATCAAGAATTAAGTATGACTGACTGAATTGCTTATTAAACAAGCAATTTATTGCTAATGAGCATAAAATATAGGGACTGATATGCGTATATCGGGGCCGACATGGTTTCGACGTGGATTGCAAAGCATTGAGGGCATACCGAGGACCCGTCATCTCGTAAAACAATGGGAATGTAATAACTGCTAACGACGAACGTTACGCACTAGCAGCTTAATTGCTGCAGCCCCTGAACTGATTCTCTCTTGGGTCAGGTAGTGTCAAAGCTACATCAGGGTCATTTACAAGAGATAAGGTTACATAGTGTCACGATGTGTAGCTCGAAAATTTAGTGAATCGCTAGTTAGTAACGTGTTGGTCCGTGATTAACTGGTTAAATTAAATGACACAACTAAGTATGTAGAACTCTATGTGGAGGATTTGCGGACGCGGGTTCGATCCCCGCCGGCTCCACCAACAACTAAAAAGCCAACCCTTACCGGTTGGCTTTTTTCATCTAGATTCCATTTCAATAAGGTTTGAGTGAAGACTATAATTATTCATCGTCCTCATTAATCAAATGGATCTGATTTTGACTTCTCGTCGTCAATGTCTTCAGTGGTTATCCCAGCTTCCGCTCATATTTGGAGGGGGCGCTATCTTTGCCCAATCGCAGCCAACTGTAGCTGCAGCCTCAGATCTGAAGTTTGCACTTGAAGAGGTGGCTCTCAATTTTGAGAAAGATGCTGGGCAAGAAGTTCGTTTAGTTTTTGGCTCTTCAGGGTATTTTTATACTCAAATTAATCAGGGTGCACCGTTCCATATGTTGATGTCTGCGGATGAAAGCTTTATTTTTAAGCTAAGTGACGCAGGCAAAACAAAAGATCGTGGTCAGATTTATGCGAAGGGTCGAATCGGAATTATGGTGCCTAATAGATCGACATTAAAAGCTGATGGAGAATTAAAGGATCTTGGGCTATCCATCAAAGATGGTCGTCTTGAAAAGTTTGCTATAGCTAATCCTGATCATGCGCCCTATGGAATGAGAGCAAAAGAGGCTCTTATTAAGGCTGATTTGTGGGAAGGCATCAAGACTAAGTTAGTTTTTGGTGAAAATATTTCACAAGCGACTCAATTTGCACTTTCTGGCTCAGCTCAAGGAGGCATCATTGCTCAGTCACTTGCCTTATCACCATTAATTGAACGTTTAGGTCATTTTGCGTTGATTCCTGAATCATGGCATCAACCTTTAATTCAACGTATGGCTCTTATGAAAGACGCCCCTAAAGTAATAGAGGATTTTTATCGATACATTGGTGAGCCTAAAGCTCAATCAATTTTGAGACGGTTTGGTTTTTCTCCACCTCACCAGCAAAGGTCATAGATGGATTGGCAAGCACTTGGTTTATCTCTTAAGTTAGCATCGCTCACCTTGTTGATTTTGTTGCCTCTGGGAATTTGGGTGGGAAGGATTTTGGCCTATTCCTATTTTGCTGGGAAATCTTTTGTAGAGGCTTTAATTGTTTTACCTTTGGTTTTACCTCCCACTGTTTTGGGGTATTACCTTCTAGTCTCCATGGGTGGCGACTCTTGGTTAGGCTCTTGGATGAAGGAAATATTTGGCATCCAATTAAGTTTTAGTTTTATGGGCTTGTTGGCCGCCTCTATGATTTTTAACATTCCTTTTATTGTCCAGCCTACTCAAAGGGCATTCGAAAACATACCGAAGCAGCTCATTGATGCAGGAGCGGTGAGTGGCTTATCTTCTTGGCAAACTTTTTGTTGCATAGAGTTGCCATTAGTGTGGCCTGGTGTTTTATCGGCCGCAGTATTAACTTTTGTTCATACTTTGGGTGAGTTTGGTGTGGTCTTGATGATGGGTGGCAATATTCCTGGGGAAACCAAAACAATCGCCATTTCTATTTATGACCGGGTTCAAGCTTTTGATTTTGAGTCTGCGGATCGCATGTCTCTATTGCTATTGCTACTTTCCTTAATTGCTGTGGCTGTTTCATTTTTTGCCGCATCTAAGATCATGAGGAAATCAAAGTGATGGGTAGTGATGCATTGATTTTCAATATTCATCAGTCTCTGCCTATGAAGTTAGAGTGCGCTGCGAATTGTGAGGCGGGGAATCTTTTAGCGATTGTTGGAACATCGGGGGCGGGTAAGACTTCGGTTTTGCGCGTTCTGGCTGGTTTAATGAAGCCAGATTCTGGAAAAATTCAGGTCGGAGGCGAAATTTGGTTTGACTCGAAAGAGCATATATTTGTTCCGGCAAGGGATCGACATGTTGGTATGGTGTTTCAAGATTACGCTCTTATGCCGCATCTAGATGCAATTAATAATGTGGCGCTGTCACTCATGCATTTGCCCAAGCATGAAAAGCTTATAAAAGCTCAGCAGTGGTTAAATCATGTTCAGCTATCCTCTGATCAGCAAGTGCGCTACCCAGATCAATTGTCAGGTGGGCAGCAGCAACGTGTGGCTATTGCTCGTGCCTTAGCTAGAGAGCCTAAGTTACTTTTATTGGATGAGCCATTTTCTGCTGTTGATCAAATGACTCGCCAGGATTTGTATCAATTAATCATTGATATGCGTAAATCTTTGGGCATTCCAATTATTCTTGTGACTCATGATTTAAGGGAGGCCAGCTTAATGGCTGATCAATTGGTCGTGATGGACGAAGGGGTTGTTCTTCAATCAGGTTCTTCCGAGGTCATCCGCGGCTCTCCACGTAATGCCCGTGTGGCTGATTTGCTTGGAATTCAGAATCGTTTTCAAGGGGAGTGGTTGGGACCATCAAAAAATTCAGGATATGGATTATTGCGCTGGATTGGAGATTTGTCCTCTGATGAGCGATCTGATGCCCCTATTCTTACCGTTAGAGATAAAGGCAAAATTAAAGCCGGTCAAAAGGTGAATTGGGTCATTCCTGGCGATGGAATTGAGTTGTGGCACTCTGAAAATCCAACGGTTGCTCAGTTTCAAGCGACGGTCATCAAAGCCCAAGATCTTGGTGAGATAACGATGGCACATTTATCTTGTTCAGATTTGCCGGGTTATGTTGTCAATATCACGATCACAGGTAAAAAGAGGGGGCAGATCAAAGAGGGGGAATCTCTCCCCATCTTTTTAGATCAAAACCTTATTCACGTTATGCCATTCAAGTATTAAGCAAATGATAGATTTGCTTAGACTCCTAATCTCCAGAGTGATGTCACTTCGGCAGCTCGAGCACGATAAAGTGGGTCTTGAGTATCTAGAGCTTTTGCATGGGTTGGTCTAACGTCATATCGACCTAATACTTTAAGTCCATTGGACTCAATTAAAGCTAAAAGTTCAGGTCTTGTACGAAGTCCCAGGTGTTCGGCTAAATCAGACAAAATTAACCACCCCTCTCCACCAGGACTTAGGTGATCAGCTAACTGAGTCATAAATCCCTTAAGCATTTGACTGTCAGGGTCATAAACAGCAAATTCAATTGGTGAGCTTGGGCGAGCAGGTACCCATGGAGGATTACAAACAATCAGTGGTGCTTTGCCATCCGGAAATAAATTAGCTTTAACTAACTTGACTTGTTTTTTAATGCCAAGGCCTTCAAAGTTTTCTTCCGCACATTCGATAGCGCGGTCATCTTGGTCGGTCGCAATAATTTTTTGCACGCCTCGCTTGGCAAGTACGGCCGCTAAGACGCCAGTTCCTGTTCCAATATCAAATGCCAAGGAATTGCCAGTCATGGCTGCAGGGAAGGGTGCTTTTTCTAAAAGACCTAAGTATTCAGATCGAACTGGTGCGAAGACTCCGTAGTGTGGATGAATGCGACCATCACCTAGCTCTTTAATGGCATCAATAGCCATGCCTTTTTTGCGCCATTCTAGTGAGCCGATAAATCCAAGTAAATCTCTCAAGGAGGTTACATAAGGCTCATTAACTTCGCCGTAAACTGCCAGGCATGCTTCAGTAACATCTGGAGCTCGACGCAGTGGAATGCTGTGATCAGATTCAAATTGAATCAAGAGCATGCTTAGAGTTCTGCTTCGTTGTGATTGAGACTGTCGATGCAGATGAAAAATTTCAGACATCGGTTTTGCTAAAGGGATAAGTCCTTCCCCAGGCTTTCTAGCTTTTGATTTATTACGTACACTCTTTTTTGAAGGCTTATCCGCGCGTCTTGCAAGCGCTTGGAGTAGCTGTTTAGCATTTTGAAAATCCCCGCGCCAGATAATGCCAGTCCCTTCGCATGCCAGCATATAAGCTTCATCAGCAGTGAGTGTGTCATCGGCAATAATTAGTTTCTTGGGTGCGGGAGATCCTTTTTCAGATCTCCAGCGACATGAGTGTGTGACTTCACCTTCGTCCCAAGTGATGAGTGGGTATTCTGTTTCGTGAAGATAAGATTTATACATGATGGATGCCCATCAAAATTTGCGTTGCTAAAATTTCAATTCCTTTAGCAGATAAGTCTGCGGTTTGATACGAGGGTGCTTGTTCATGATTCACATAATTTGAATTTTGTGAGCGTTTGTAAAGTGCGTCGTAATGTTTTTCTAAAAGACCCGCTACCAGTTCAGACCATTGTTTTTGCTGAATCAATGCTTTCCATTCTTCTAGCTGTTCTTTACCGTGTAGTTCTTTAAGGAAATCAATGGTTCGAGTGAGATTATCAGGCTGATTGATGAAGTATGGGTAATCACTGATTAAAAATTTTACACGTGCCTCAACGCTTGCCTCAATTCTTAAGCACGGACTTTTTCTCATACTATTTAGGAGGGTGTCTGGGACATGAAGCGTTCCAATTTTTCTGCTCTCAGCCTCAACGAATACTATTTTATTCGGGTCAAATGATTGGAGTTGAGTAATTAGTTGCGTTTCAAAGCTTTTTTGGCTTGGTTGAGGTGATTCAGGAAGATTTCCCAGCACCGAGCCTTTATGTTGTGCTAATTTTTCTAAATCTAAAACTTGGGCACCTAGTTCAGATAGTTTTTCTAAGACTTTGCTTTTCCCGCTACCTGTCATTCCTGTGATAACACGGTATTGGAGCGCTGTTGGAATAGTATTTAATTGACTAACAACATCTTTTCGATAGGATTTATATCCGCCATCTAGGATGTGAGCATTCCATCCAATCTGCCTAAAAATGTGGGTCATTGATCCGCTTCGTTTCCCACCTCTCCAACAATAGATAAGAGGCTTCCAATCTTTGGGCTTATCAATAAAGTTATTTTCAATGTAGTAAGCAATGCGCTTCGCAATATAAGCAGCCCCTAATTTTTTGGCTTCAAAAGAAGATACTTTTTTGTACATTGTTCCAACAACAATACGCTCTTCATTTGTTAGTACTGGGTAATTGACTGCCCCTGGTATATGATCCTCTGCGTACTCAGCAGGCGTGCGAACGTCTATTACCTCGTCAAATTCATGGAGTTGTGTTACGGTCGCTGCTTGGGATGATTTCATCTAACTTTTATCGATATGACTATTAAATTAACTCAATTCTCCCATGGTGGCGGTTGTGGCTGCAAAATAGCCCCCGGAATCCTTTCTCAGCTTTTGGCTAATTCGCCAATGAAAATCATGCCTGAAGCACTGATGGTGGGCATCGAGACCAGTGATGATGCTGCTGTTTATAGATTAAATGATGAGCAAGCATTGATTGCCACCACCGATTTTTTTACTCCAATAGTTGACGATCCGTTTGATTTTGGTCGCATAGCTGCTACAAACGCTATTTCGGATATTTATGCCATGGGTGGTCGTCCAATTATGGCTTTAGCAATCGTAGGAATGCCTTTAGATAAATTGCCACTCGAAGTGATTGGCAAAATTCTTGCAGGTGGTGAGGCTGTTTGTGCTCAGGCAGGTATTCCAATTGCAGGTGGGCACTCCATCGATGTTTTGGAGCCTATTTACGGACTTGTAGCTATTGGCTTAGTTCATCCCAAAAATGTTAAGAAGAATAATGGCGCCAAGCCTGGTGACAAGATCATTTTAGGCAAGCCCTTAGGTGTTGGAATTCTCTCCGCAGCTCTGAAAAAAGAGCTTCTAAGCGAAGCTGGATATGCCACGATGATTCAGCACACAACTCAATTAAATATTCCTGGGATTGAACTCTCGCAAATGCCGGGGGTGCATGCGTTAACGGATGTAACTGGCTTTGGTTTAGCGGGACATCTTTTAGAGATTTGCCGTGGATCTAAGTTAAAAGCTCAAGTGCAGTTTGATCAAATTCCTTTGATCAAAGAGGCGCTTCAGTTTGTCCAAGAGGGAATTGCTACTGGAGCCTCTAAACGGAACTTAGAAGCATATGAACATCAAATAACAGCCCCTGAGAGTCTTCAAGACTGGAAGAGAAAGATAATTTCTGATCCTCAAACAAGTGGCGGCTTATTGGTAAGTTGCCGTGCTGAAGATGAATTCGAAGTACTGCGTAAATTCCATGCGCTTGGTTTTACTCAAGCACAAGCAATCGGCACCTTAATGGTTGGCGATCCTAGTGTTGAGTTCGTATAGATTCAAGCAAATATGATTGATTGCAATTCACTTGGGTGACTGATGATGAAGTCAGCTCCCCATTTTGTAATAGGTTCATCGCAACCACAATAGCCATAAGCTGCTGCTACTGTTTTCATGCCAGCAGCCTTACCGGCTTCAATATCTCTTAAATCATCTCCAACATAAATGCAGTCCTGAGGTGCAACGTTGCAAATCTCAGCAGCCCTTAATATAGGTGCTGGGTGAGGTTTTGAAAATTCGGTAGTGTCACCACTGATATTAGCTTGGCTTCGAAGATGCAGCCCCATGAGCTCAAGAAGTGGATCAGTAAAGCGAGATATTTTGTTGGTCACTATGCCCCAAGCTACATGACGATTCTCTAGTTGAATGAGTAATTCATCAATCCCGTCAAAGAGCTGACTTTTCACGCAAATATTATTTTGATAGTTATTTAAGAATTCATCGCGCAAGGTGTTGAATTCAGCATGGTCAGGATCGTAACCAAAAGCACCTTTAATTAAACCCCTTGCCCCAGCTGAAGCTCTAGGTCTAAGTTCTTCGTAGGGCAGCTCTGTTAAGCCTCTTGACTGTCTTAATTGATTGGCTGCGGCCACTAAGTCTGGGGCAGTATCGGCAAGTGTTCCATCTAAATCAAAAAACACACCCTTGAACAGGGTAGATGTGGCTTTGGATTTCATATTAGTTTTTTGTACACGCCACTAGATAGTTGACGTCTGTATCTCGACCTAATGAATAGACCTGGGTAATCGGGTTATAGCTAAGACCGATTATTTCATTCATCTCCAGGCCGGCATGCCTTAAAAATTCATTTAGCTCTGAAGGCTTGATGAACTTCTTGTAATCATGCGTACCCTTAGGAAGCATTTGCAAAATATATTCGGCTCCTATGATGGCAAGCAAATAAGATTTTGGATTGCGATTTAAGGTGCTAAAGAATACTTTGCCGCCAGGTTTTACTAGTTGAGTACATGCCTGAATAATGCTCAAAGGATCTGGAACGTGCTCTAGCATTTCCATGCAAGTAACAACATCGTATTGACCCGGCTCTTTGGCGGCTAAATTTTCCGCGCTAATGAATTCATATTGGACCGCAACACCAGTTTCTAGGCTATGCAAGTCAGCCACTTTAAGTGCCTTTTCAGATAGATCAATGCCTTTCGCCTGGGCGCCAGCTTTGGCCATTGATTCTGTGAGGATGCCTCCTCCACAACCAATGTCTAAAACTTTTTTGCCTGAGATCTGAGTATGTTTTTGGATCCAGTCTAGACGTAATGGATTGATGGCGTGTAAGGGCTTAAATTCACTAGTAGGATCCCACCAACGGTGAGCTAGAGCACTAAATTTCTCGATTTCGGTTTGATCTGCATTCATGGCTCTATTCTAATCAAGCTAGTGGGTTCTTGGTGAATCCTTGTTAATTCCACTAAAAACCACAGAAAGCCAATTAGACAGTCATTAAGTGGGCAATAAAAAAGCCCGGCTAGCCGGGCTTTTAATCGGAGAGGTAAGAATTAGTTCTTACGTGTACCGATAACTTCGATTTGAACGCGACGGTTCTTAGCGCGACCTTCGCTAGTTTTGTTGTCGGCAACTGGCTGTGTTTCGCCTTTGCCTTCAATTTGAATGCGGTTTGCATCAATACCTTTGCTTACCAAGTAAGTTTTAACTGCTGTCGCACGACGAACAGATAGTTTTTGGTTGTAAGCATCAGTACCCACAGAGTCAGTATGACCTGTAGCGATAACAACTTCTAAAGCCAAACTCTTGATTTGGCCAACTAAGTTGTCCAAGCTTGTCTTAGCAGCTGGTTTCAAAACTGATTTATCAAAGTCAAACAAAGCATCAGCTGTGTAAGATACTTTTGCGCTCATAGCTGCAGGTGGCTGAGTTGCCGTAATAGCACCATCACAACCTTTAGCAGCTGTTGCTGGAGTCCAGTTGGCATCACGCCAGCATAGTTCGTTTGTGCCGTTTTTCCAAACGATACCTGAGCTGTTTACCCAGTTATCAACGTTTTGCGCAAAAACGCTAGAGCTGATTGCAATCCCTGCAATAGCCAATAGTTGTAGTAGTTTTTTCATTTTTCCCTCTTGTTATCTGTGTGGAGGCCAATCTAATGTGGTTTGCGATAGTTTATCACTATAAATAGTATAAATAACAGTTGAGAGTGATAAAATTGTTGTATGGAACTTACACAAAATAATGCTGCTAAAGAGACACTCCCGATATCCCTAGAAGACGAAATGCGTCGTTCTTACCTAGATTACGCCATGAGCGTGATCGTAGGTCGAGCCTTACCAGACGTAAGAGATGGTTTAAAGCCGGTGCATCGTCGTGTTTTATTTGCGATGCATGAGTTAAATAACGACTGGAATAGGGCTTATAAAAAGTCTGCTCGTATTGTTGGTGACGTGATCGGTAAATACCACCCGCACGGTGACTCAGCTGTTTATGACACGATTGTTCGTATGGCGCAGGACTTTTCTTTGCGTTACATGCTTGTGGATGGTCAGGGTAACTTCGGTTCTGTTGACGGTGATAATGCCGCCGCGATGCGTTATACCGAAATTCGTCTGGCAAAGATAGCTCATCAGCTATTAGACGATTTAGATAAAGAAACAGTTGATTTTGGGCCTAACTACGACGGTAGTGAAAAAGAGCCGTTGATTCTTCCAGCTAAGATTCCTAACCTATTGATCAATGGATCATCTGGTATTGCTGTGGGTATGGCGACTAACATTCCTCCTCACAATTTAGATGAGGTTGTATCAGCCTGTTTGCATTTGTTATCGAACCCAGAATGCACCATCGATGACTTGATGGAGATCATTCCAGCGCCTGACTTCCCAACGGCCGGAATTATTTATGGTATCCAAGGTGTTAAGGATGGCTATAGAACAGGTCGTGGTCGCGTTGTGATGCGCGCTAAAACACACTTTGAAGACATGGATCGTGGTTCACGTCAGTCAATCATTGTTGATGAATTGCCGTACCAAGTTAATAAAAAGACTTTGCTTGAGCGCATAGCTGAGCTTATTACTGAGAAAAAAGTTGAAGGTATTTCAGATATTCGCGATGAGTCTGATAAGTCAGGCATGCGAGTTGTTATTGAATTAAAGCGCGGCGAAGTTCCTGAAGTTGTATTAAATAATTTATATAAGTACACCCAACTTCAAGATACGTTTGGTATGAATATGGTGGCATTGGTAGATAACCAGCCACGTTTGTTAAATTTGAAACAGATGTTGGAGTGCTTCCTTTCTCACCGCAGAGAGGTTGTGACTCGCCGAACAGTATTTGAGTTGCGCAAAGCGCGTGACCGTGGCCACGTCTTAGAAGGTTTGGCGGTTGCTTTAGCAAATATCGATGAATTTATTCGCATCATCAAGGCTGCACCAACTCCTCCAGAAGCTAAGCGAGAGCTTCTATTGAAGTCTTGGGATTCTGAAGTGGTTCGTGAGATGTTGTCTCGCGCTGAGAAGGATGCTCCAGGTGGACGTAATTCATTCCGCCCTGAAGATCTTGATCCTGCTGTCGGTATGCAAGAGGACGGCTTATATCGTTTGTCTGAAGATCAGGCTCAAGAAATTTTGCAAATGCGTTTGCAACGATTGACTGGTTTAGAGCAAAACAAGATTGTTGATGAATACAAGGACGTGATGCTTGAGATTGCCAATTTATTGGACATCTTGGCAAAGCCTGCGCGTATTACAACCATTATTACTGAAGAATTGAATGCAGTTCAAGCCGAGTTTGGTCAAGCAGGCAATGATACTGGTCGTCGTTCACGTATTGAGATGAATGCGACAGAGTTATTCACTGAAGATTTGATTACACCGCAAGATTTGGTTGTTACTTTGTCTCACGGTGGTTATATGAAGAGCCAGCCGTTATCTGAATATCGCGCGCAAAAGCGTGGTGGTCGAGGTAAGCAAGCTACTGCAACCAAAGATGAAGACTGGATTGATACTTTATTCGTAGCAAACACACATGACACGATTTTGTGTTTCTCAGATCGCGGTCGTATGTACTGGTTGAAGGTTTGGGAGTTGCCACAAGGTGGTCGTGCGTCACGTGGCAAACCAATCGTCAATATTTTCCCATTGGTTGAAGGTGAAAAGATTACGGTCATTCTTCCGATTAAGGCATATGAAGATAACAAGTATGTATTCATGGCAACTCGTAAGGGTGTTGTGAAGAAGTCGCGCTTGTCAGATTTTTCTAACCCACGTAAGGCCGGCATTATTGCTGTTGACTTAGATGAGGGTGATCACTTGGTTGGCGCTGCGATTACAGATGGTCGTCACGATGTGATGTTGTTCTCTGATGCCGGTAAAGCAGTTCGCTTTGATGAGAATGACGTTCGCCCAATGGGACGAACAGCGCGTGGTGTTCGCGGCATGAATCTGGACACGTCACACGAAGTGATTGCTATGTTGGTCGCCCCTGCTGAAATTGAAGGTCAAGATGCAGTTGTTGCTGAATCGGGTGAGGCAAGTATCGTTCCAAGTAGCGTTTTGACGGCTACAGAAAATGGTTTTGGTAAGCGTACGCCAATCTCTGAATACACACGTCATGGTCGTGGCACTAAAGGCATGATTGCAATTCAAACAACTGAGCGTAACGGTAAAGTTGTTGCTGCTGTTTTAGTTTCTGAACAAGATCAGATTATGTTGATTACAACTGGCGGCATCTTGGTACGCACACGGGTTTCTGAAATTCGTGAGATGGGTCGAGCAACCCAGGGTGTGACCCTCATTAACGTTGACGAAGGTACTCAGCTATCTGGTTTACAGCGCGTTGCTGAAAGCGATGACGAAGAAGAAGATTCTGATCTTGATTCGACGCAAGCTACAACTGATGCACCTGAAGGAAATGAGGGCGGGGAGCCGGAGAATGTTTGATCGTCGCGTTTTTAACTTTGCCCCAGGTCCGGCAACACTCCCTGAGGAAGTTTTAAAGCAGGCGGCAGATGAAATGCTCAACTGGAACGGGTTGGGTATGGGCGTCATGGAAGTTAGTCATCGTGGCAAGCCATTTATGGCTTGCTATGAAGAAGCGATTGCTGATCTTCGTAGCCTAATGAATATTCCTGACAGTTATGCCGTTTTATTTTTACAAGGCGGCGCTATTGGTGAAAATGCAGCAATCCCTATGAACTTAATGCCTCTTGCAAAGAATGGGCCTAAGGCTGACTTTGTGGTTACAGGTATTTGGACAGAAAAATCTGCAAAAGAGGCTGCTAAGTATGGGCAGGTTCATATTGCAGCATCCAGTGCTTCAACTGGATTTACAAGCATCCCGGATCAAAAAGATTGGCAGCTCTCTGATGATGCTGCCTATGTGCACATCTGTTCCAACGAAACAGTTGGCGGTGTTGAATTTCAAAGCGTACCAAAGGTGGCGAAGCCTCTTGTTGCTGATGTTTCTAGCAACATTTTGTCGCGCGTATGGGATATCAATGATTTTGGTGTTTTGTTTGGTGGTGCCCAAAAGAACATTGGACCAGCTGGTTTAAGTATTGTAATTGTTCGTAAAGA
Source organism: Pseudomonadota bacterium (assembly GCA_039804685.1). Taxonomy (GTDB): domain Bacteria; phylum Pseudomonadota; class Gammaproteobacteria; order Burkholderiales; family Burkholderiaceae; genus Polynucleobacter. The sequence goes on from JBDLVQ010000040.1 coordinate 29,985, forward strand.
TCTTCTGGGTCATGCGATGCCTATTACACCAATGGTTTGGGATTGGGCTAAGCAGGCTGAAAATGATTCAATGCTTAACACCCCTCCAACCTACGGCATCTATTTGGCAGGTCTAGTATTTAAATGGTTAAAGCGTCAAGGTGGTGTTGCTGCAATCGAAAAGCAAAATATTGCTAAATCTGATTTGTTATACAACTATATTGATAGCAGTAGTCTCTTCACCGGCAAGGTTGCCCCTAACTGTCGTTCGCGTATGAATGTAACTTTCTACCTTCAAGATGAAACCTTGAATGATTCATTTGTGGAGGGAGCATCTAAGCTTGGTCTTATGAATATCAAAGGTCACAAGAGTGTGGGTGGTATGCGAGCAAGTATCTATAACGCAATGCCGATTGCTGGCGTACAAGCTTTGGTTGAGTACATGAAGGAGTTTGAACGTGGCTGCTGATGATAAAGATTTAGCGCCTTTGCGCGCTCGCATAGACTCAATTGATCAACAGCTTTTAGACTTGTTGGCCGCACGAGCAGAAGCTGCTCAGGCAGTTGGCAAAATTAAACATGATGTGAATGCCCCAGTGTTTCGTCCGGAGCGTGAACGTCAAGTTATCGATGGATTAATTGCAAAAAATAAAAGTCCATTAGCAGCGGATGGCATCACTTATATTTGGCGTGAAATCATGTCAGCATGTCGCGCGCTTGAAGCCCCGGTTAGGGTTGCATATTTAGGCCCAGCTGGTACCTTTTCAGAGCAAGCTGCTTTTACTCAGTTTGGCCAATCTATTAGTTGTGTGCCGTGCTCAAGCATTGATGAAGTTTTCCGTGCGGTTGATGCTGGTTCTGCAGACTTTGGTGTAGCGCCGGTTGAAAATTCGTCAGAGGGTGCAGTTTCAAGAACACTTGATTTGCTTCTAGATACAGATTTAAAAATTACAGGTGAGATTGCTTTATCCATTAAGCATCATCTCTTGACTAAGACTGGGCAATTAGATGGCATCACTCGTGTCCTAGCTCACCCTCAAGCGTTGGCTCAATGCCAGCGTTGGTTGTCGAGTAATGCGCCCAAATTAGATCGTCAAGCAGTTAGCAGTAATGGGGAGGCTGCTAAGCTAGCTGCTCAAGATTCGACTGTTGCTGCAATTGCTGGTGACTCAGCTCAACAACAATATGCACTGCAAGCTGTTCAAAGCCAAATTCAAGATGATCCACATAACCGCACGCGTTTTGTTGTGATTAGCCATGGTTCTTGCCAACCATCGGGCAAAGATCAAACTTCAGTGATTCTCTCTGTAAACAATAAGCCAGGCGCTGTTCATCAACTATTGGCACCTCTTGCCAAGCATGGTGTTTCAATGAATCGTTTGGAATCTCGCCCTGCAAGAAGAGGTACATGGGAGTACTTTTTCTATATTGATATGGATGGTCATGCGACTGATCCAAAAGTTGCCGCCGCATTGAGTGAACTGCAAGCAGAGGCAGCATTCTTTAAGAATTTGGGGTCTTATCCCCGCAGTCATTAAATTAGGAAGATTGATCATGGCCAACGATGTTGGGCAAGAAAAGTTAATTGGATTAAGTCATGTTCGTGCGATAGCGCCTTATGTGGGTGGAAAGCCTATTAGCGAAGTGGCGCGCGAGTTTGGTTTGGACGAAAGCAAAATTGTTAAATTAGCTTCGAATGAAAATCCTTTAGGGATGCCAGAGTCCGCAAAAAAAGCAATGGCCAAAGCAGCAGAAGATCTGGGGCGCTATCCTGATTCGAATGGCTTTGAATTAAAAAATGCCTTGGCTAAAAAACTGAACGTCCCTTTTGAGTGGATTACTCTGGGTAATGGTAGTAATGATATTTTGGAGTTAACTGCGAGAGCAGTAGCCCAAGAAGGTGATGAGGTTGTTTTCTCAAAACATGCGTTTGCAGTCTATCCACTTGCAACGCAAGCTGTTGGTGGTAAAGCGATTGAGGTCGCTGCTACGAATGACTATGGCCATGATTTACCTGCCATGCTCAAAGCCATCACAGCAAGAACTCGTTTGGTCTTTGTGGCTAATCCCAATAATCCAACTGGAACTTTTTTGAAGGCTAATGAGATTGAGGCCTTCATTCAAAAAGTTCCAAGCCATGTTGTGGTTGTTATTGATGAGGCCTACAACGAATTTCTAACACCTGAGCAGCAATATGATGCGATTGCTTGGGTGCGACACTATCCGAATGTGATTGTTTCAAGAAGTTTTTCAAAAGCGTATGGCTTAGCTGGTTTGCGTATTGGTTACGGTATTGCGCAAAGCAATATTACCGATCTGCTTAATCGTATTCGTCAGCCATTCAATGTAAATAGCTTAGCGCAAGCAGCAGCTATCGCAGCTTTAGCTGATGTTGAGTTTTTAAAGAAATGCTTTGAATTAAATCGTGCTGGTTATCTTCAGCTCACACAAGCATTTGATCAGATGGGTTTACGTTATCTCCCGTCATCAGGAAATTTTGTATTAGTTAAAGTGGGTGATGATCCGTCTGCAGGTGCCAAGGTTAATTTGGAATTACTCAAGGCGGGGGTGATTGTTCGTCCAGTTGGTAATTATGGTTTGCCAGAGTGGTTGCGTATTTCTATTGGATTGCCTGAAGAAAACCAAGCTTTTATCGAAGCGCTTAAAAAGATTCTTAATTAATGAATGCTACGCAAAAAAAAGCATCATCAACACTTGGCATTATTGGTGTTGGTTTGATTGGCGCATCAGTTGGCTTAGCTCAAAAAAAAGCTAAGGCTTTTGATAAGGTTTTAGGAGTTGGTCGCTCACAGGCCAATCTTGATGAGGCTATCAAGATGGGTGCAATTGATCAGGCTGTAACTCTTGAGGAATGTGCTAAGCAAGCTGATCTCATAGTTATTTGTGTGCCAGTGGCGCAAACATTTACGGTTTTACATGCGATTGAGCCACACATCAAATCGAGTGCCCTTATTACAGATGCGGGCAGCACTAAATCAGATGTCATTATGGCTGCTAAAACTGCCTTAGGAGATAAGGTTGCTCAGTTCATTCCTGCTCACCCAATTGCTGGTGGCGCACAACATGGCGCAAGCGCTGCTAAGCATGATTTATATCAGAGTAAAGAAGTGATTATTTGCCCGCTACAAGAAAATATTCCCTCGGCAGTTGATGCTATCAATCAATTTTGGTTGGCAACTGGGGCGTCAACACATCGGATGTCTGCTTTGCAACATGATGCTATCTTTGCTTCCATCTCACATTTGCCACATGTGCTGTCATTTGCATTGATGCTACTAGTCGCTAACTCTGAAGATGCTAATGTGAAGCTTGGCCATGCTGGTGCTGGTTTCAGAGATTTCACTCGCATAGCTGCTTCAAGTCCTGAAATGTGGCGTGACGTTTGTTTAGCCAACAAAACGGCAGTTTTAAAAGAGATGGATGGCTATCTCAATCTGACTAAATTATTAAGAGACATGATTGCGAAAGAAGATGGCGAAGCTTTGTTGAAAGCATTCACACGTGCAAGTGTAGAGCGTCAAAAGTGGGAAGGCCGTTAATGAGTTCTGCAGTTCATGGGTTTATTGAAATAGGGCCTTTTCTTAAAGCAGAAGGTACTGTTGCTCTACCAGGCTCTAAAAGTATTTCTAATCGTGTTTTGCTTTTATCAGCACTGGCAAGTGGTACGACTCGCCTAAAAGGTCTATTGGATGCTGATGACACTAGGGTGATGCGAGCCGCTCTTAAAACCCTTGGTGTAGTTGTTGATGAGGCTGATGGCGATTGTGTAATTCATGGTTGTTCTGGCAAATTACCTAAAGATCAGGCTGATTTATTTATGGGCAATGCTGGTACAGCAATACGACCTTTGACTGCTGCATTAGCTATCTTGGGTGGTGACTACCGTCTTCACGGTGTTCCTCGTATGCATGAGAGACCGATTGGTGATTTGGTTGATGGCTTGCGCATGGTAGGTGCTCAGGTAGCTTATGAGCAAAACGAAGGTTACCCACCACTGAAGCTTTCTAAAGGACAGATTCAGACCAAAGAAGTCATCAAGGTACGCGGTGATGTATCCAGTCAATTCTTAACTGCTTTATTGATGGCATTGCCGTTAGTAGCTAATAATGAAATTTGTATCGAAGTAATTGGGGAGCTTATCTCAAAGCCCTACATTGATATCACCTTAAAGCTGATGGATCGATTTGGGGTTGAAGTTCGCAATGATGAATGGCAACGTTTTTATATTCCAGCCAATAGTGGTCAGCCTTATAGTAGCCCTGGCACTTTGCATGTGGAAGGTGATGCGTCCTCAGCATCTTATTTCTTAGCAGCTGGTGCCATCGGTCATGGCCCTGTTCGGGTCACTGGGGTTGGACGTAACAGTATTCAGGGTGATGTAGCTTTTGCTGATGCGCTTAATCAAATGGGCGCTAACGTCATGGCTGGTGATAATTGGATTGAAGTGCGCGGCGTTGACACGCCAAGTGGTCGATTACAAGGCATTGAGTTGAATTGTTTAGCTATTCCTGATGCTGCAATGACTTTAGCTGTTGCGGCGTTATTTGCAGAGGGCTCTACAAAATTAACCGGTATTGCCAGTTGGAAAGTTAAAGAAACAGATCGTATTGCAGCGATGGCTAAAGAGCTTCAAAAAGTAGGCGCCATGGTTGAATCAGGTGATGACTTTATTCAAGTAACGCCACCTAAAGAATGGAAGACTCCAGCTGAAGGTATCGATACTTATGATGACCATCGCATGGCGATGTGCTTTTCACTGGCAGCGTTGGGCCCTTTGAAAGTGAAAATTAATGATCCAGGTTGCGTGGCTAAAACATTCCCAGATTACTTTAAGGAATTTGCATCGGTTGCTAAGAACTGATTTTTAGCTTGAAAGTGTTAACTTTTTGCCCATCTGAGCAGATCTAACGTTTCACATTAAGAAATATTTACTCGAATCGAATCACTGTTAAAGTGAAAAAACCCTGAAAATGTTGCCAAAATGACCCTAGATAAGACTCCTTTGATCCCTGTTATTGCCATTGATGGACCAACTGCCTCGGGTAAGGGGACTGTGGCTCAAAAAGTAGCAGAGCGCTTGGGGTATCACTATTTAGATAGTGGAGCTTTATATCGATTGGTTGGCCTAGCCAGCTTTAAACAAGGCACTTCAACCGCTATCGAAGCTGACTTAATCCCAATTGCAAAAAAATTAAATGTTATTTTTCAAGGGGATAGAGTTATTTTGGATGGTGAGGATGTTAGTGATCAGATCCGCCAAGAAGAAATGGGTAAGCGAGCTTCTGAGGTTGCAGTTCACCAAGGTGTGCGACAAGCTTTGGTTGCCAGACAGCAGGCTTTCCGACAAGAACCAGGCTTAGTTGCTGATGGAAGAGACATGGCTAGCGTGATTTTTACCGATGCTGCCACAAAAGTCTTTTTAACGGCAACTGCCGAGGCAAGGGCTGATAGACGTTATAAACAATTGATAGCTAAAGGCTTTTCTGCTAATATTCAAGTCCTTTTGCAGGATTTACGTGATCGAGATGCTCGGGATGCTAATCGGAGCAGTTCGCCACTAAAGGCTGTTGAAGGGGCTCACCATCTTGACACTACGTCGATGACGATTGAAGAGGCGGTGAATCAGGTTCTGAAGTGGCATCAAGCTAATTAGTTATTAACATAACTGTAGCGAAATCTTACTGAGGAAATTTAGGAGCCAGTCCTTGCCACGCGAGTACTGGTATGTGCAATCTAACCCGTCAAGTCTTTTGACGGCTTTATAGTGAAAACTCATGTCTGAATCTTTTGCAGCTCTATTTGAAGAATCCCTAGCCCGCTCTAACATGAAGGCTGGTCAAGTTATTTCCGCTGAAGTTGTTCGTATCGATCATAACTTCGTAGTGGTTAATGCCGGTTTGAAATCTGAAGCTTTTATCTCTGTTGAGGAATTCCTTAACGATCAAGGTCAAGTTGAAGTTCAACCAGGCGATTTCGTTTCTGTTGCGATTGACGCATTAGAAAACGGTTACGGTGACACAGTGTTGTCACGTGACAAAGCGAAGCGTTTAGCTTCATGGTTAAACCTAGAGAAAGCTTTGGAACAAGGCGAACTCGTTACTGGTGCTGTAACAGGCAAGGTAAAAGGTGGTTTGACAGTTATGGTGAATGGCATTCGTGCTTTCTTGCCAGGCTCTTTGTTGGATACACGTCCTATTAAGGATACGTCTCCATACGAAGGCAAAACAATGGAATTCAAAGTTATCAAGCTTGACCGTAAGCGCAACAACGTAGTGTTGTCACGTCGTGCAGTGGTCGAAGCTAGCCAGGGTGAAGAGCGTGCTAAGTTGCTTGCTAACCTCAAAGAAGGCACTGTGGTTCAAGGTATCGTTAAGAACATCACTGACTACGGCGCATTCGTAGATTTGGGTGGTGTTGACGGCTTGTTACACATTACTGATTTGGCATGGCGTCGTGTTCGTCACCCAAGTGAAATGTTGACTGTAGGTCAAGAGGTGACAGCTAAGATTCTTAAGTACGATCAAGACAAGAACCGTGTTTCATTGGGTATCAAGCAATTAGGCGATGACCCATGGGTTGGTATCGCACGTCGTTACCCACCAAACACACGTTTATTCGGTAAGGTGACTAACCTAACTGATTACGGTTCATTTGTTGAAATTGAAACAGGTATCGAAGGTTTGGTTCACGTTTCAGAGATGGACTGGACAAACAAGAACGTTGCGCCAAGCAAGGTGGTTCAATTGGGCGTGGAAGTGGAAGTCATGGTTCTTGACATTGACGAAGACAAGCGTCGTATCAGCTTGGGTATGAAGCAATGTAAAGCTAACCCATGGGACGAATTTGCTCGCACACACCAAAAAGGTGAGAAGTTAAGCGGCGCAATTAAGTCAATCACTGACTTTGGCGTGTTCATTGGCTTGCCAGGCGGCATTGATGGCTTAGTTCATTTGTCTGACTTGTCATGGCAAGAAACTGGCGAAGAAGCTGTTCGCAAGTACAAAAAAGGTGACGAAGTTGAAACAGTAGTTTTGGCTATCGACGTTGAAAAAGAGCGCATCTCTTTGGGTATCAAACAAATGTCTGGTGACCCATTCAACAACTACACATCTACAAGCGACAAAGGTAGCATTGTTGACGGTACTGTGAAGAGTGTTGATGCTAAGGGCGCTGTTGTTCAGTTGGCTGATGAAGTTGAAGGTTATTTGCGCGCTTCTGAGATCTCAACGGACCGCGTTGAAGATGCACGTAACTTACTTAAAGAAGGTGACGCTGTTAACGCAATGATCATCAATATTGATCGTAAGTCACGTAGCATCAACTTATCTATCAAAGCTAAGGACAGTGCTGATCAGCAACAAGCTATTAGTAAGTTGCAAAATGAAGCCAGCGCAGGTACTACAAACTTGGGCGCTTTGTTAAAGGCTAAGTTGGATAATCAAGGTAGCTAATCTACTTTGGTGTAATGTAACGGGGAATCCTCGCTCTTTTGGGGGCGGGGATTTTCAAAATGAGAAAAAAAGAATATTGTTGAGTTATGAACGATTTAGAACGCAGTGATTCATCGACAATCACACGATCAGAATTGGTAGAGCGTTTGGCTCAGGCATTCCCGCAGCTATTGCCGCGAGATGTGGAGTTGGCCGTTAAAACTTTGCTCGACACCATGTCACAAGCTTTGGCTGAAGGTAAGCGTATTGAACTACGTGGCTTTGGTAGCTTTGTGATGCATCACCGTCCACCACGTCAAGGTCGTAATCCTAAATCGGGCGAGACAGTCATGGTTCCAGAAAAGCATGTGCCTCATTTCAAACCAGGTAAGGAATTGAGAGAGCGCGTAGACTTTCCTAAAAAGGACGAATCTTCAGAATGACCGCGTTTCTTAATGCCGCATTGAAAGTATTGCGGACCATTGGACGAATCATCATTTTTATTCTTTTAGTATTACTAGCATTAGGCAATACTCAAGAGATTACTTTTCAGTTAATTCCAGGTTTGGCGTGGGAATTACCTCTTATCCTAGTTTTATTCATTGCATTTGCTCTGGGCATTTTGCTTACCTTGTTGAGTGGCATTTCTATGGGCCGCTTCAAAAAAAGTCGTTCATAAATCGTGCTACAGATTGAGACCTGGTGGTTGTTTGCTTTACCCATTGTTTTTGGATTGGGTTGGCTAGGCGCTCGCTGGGATATGCGTTTAGAAAAACGCGAAGATGAAATAGAACGTTTAGCTCAGCAAAAATCAACTTTTAAAGGGTTAAATCTATTACTCAATGAAGAGCCTGATAAAGCAATTGATGCGCTAGTTCAGATTGCGCAATTAGATCCTGAGACAGCAGAATTGCACTTTGCTTTAGGTAGCCTGTTCCGTCGCCGTGGCGAAACTGAAAGAGCTATCCGAGTTCACCAACATTTGGCGGGTCGAGCAGATTTACCTTCAAGGCATCGCGACCATGCCGCCTATGAATTGGGCCGTGATTTTTTAAGGGCTGGCTTACTCGATAGAGCCGAGACATCGTTGCGCCAAGTGGGTGGCCAGAGTAAATATGGCATACCTGCCAAAGAGAGTTTATTGGAGATGTACCAGATTGAAAAAGACTGGTCTCAGGCCATTGTTGCTTCTCAGGAATTAGAGGTTTTGCAGGGTAAAAGTCATCACACAGAGATTGCCCACTTTCATTGTCAGTTAGCTGAAGAGGCATTGGCACCTAAAAATAGTGGCGTTGCACTTGAGCATATTGATTATGCAATGCAAGCGGTACCTAATCATCCTCGCGCCACTATTTTGAAAGGTGATTGGTTCGTTGCTCAAAATCAACTGGAGCAAGCCTTAAGTGCTTGGGCCTTAATTGCTAAAAATCATGTGGCTTATCTCCCTATAGTAGCTGATCGTTGGATTGATGTTCATAAAGTTTTAGGTAGGGCTAACGAAGGTTTGCAAACTCTGATCGACGCCTTGCAAACGCAAGCGGGTGGCGAGTTATTGGATATTACTTTTAAGCACGTAATGACTTTGCAGGGGGTGCCTCAGGCTGAGGCCTTGATGACCGAAGTAATGCGTCATACGCCAAGCTTAAGTGCGATGGCCTTAAGGGTGCAAGCACGTTTGATGCTTGCAGAAGTTGCTAACAATGACAAAGCTGCCCAAGAATTTAAAGCTTCCTTAGGTCTCTTGAAGCAAAGAACTAATACATTGGCTAGATATACCTGCGGTAATTGTGGTTTTAGAGCGCGGCGTTTTTATTGGCAGTGTCCGGGATGTAATCATTGGGAATCATACTCACCGAGACGGGGTGAGGGTGCCGCTCCATCAGGTCCATCAATGTAATGAGCGGCCTCAATTTATAAAATACAGACAGAAATAAACATTATGGACATTCAATTATCTGCAACTGATATTCAAAAATTTCACCAAGCTAGATTGCTCGTTGTAGGCGATGTCATGTTGGATCGCTATTGGTTTGGTGACACTGAACGAATTTCACCGGAAGCGCCAGTGCCTGTTGTATTGGTTAGTAAGAATGATGAGCGTTTAGGTGGTGCTGCTAACGTGGCACGCAACGCTGCAAGTATCGGGGCTCAGATATCTATCTTGGGAGTGGTGGGTGATGATGAGCCAGGAAGACGTATTGAGGAGTTGTTAGAGGCTCAGGGTGTAAAAAGTTTTCTACAACGTGATCCGAGCCTACCTACAACGGTTAAGTTAAGAGTGGTTGCTCGTCAGCAGCAATTAATTCGTCTGGATTTTGAGCAGGCTCCAACACATGAAGCATTATTAAATAAGTTAGAGCAATTTCAGGCTTTACTTTCAGAGGTGGATGCTGTCATCTTTTCTGATTACGGTAAGGGTGGCTTGACGCATGTGACAAAAATGATTGAAGCAGCTAAAGTCGCAGGAAAAGTAGTTTTAGTTGACCCTAAAGGTGACGACTACAGTAGATATCAAGGCGCAACAATTATTACGCCGAATCGCTCAGAGCTCAGACAAGTGGTTGGTCGTTGGAAAGATGAAGCTGACTTAACAGCAAAGGCTCAAAAATTAAGAGAAGATTTGAAGTTGCAATATCTTCTTTTAACAAGATCTGAAGAGGGTATGAGTTTGTTCACTGCTGAAGGTGTTGAGCATGTAAAAGCTCAGGCTCGTGAAGTTTATGATGTATCTGGGGCTGGTGATACCGTGATTGCGACCATGGCTGTTGCCTTGGCTGCAAAATGGCCTGCAGGCCAAGCAATGAAGTTGGCGAATAAAGCTGGCGGCATTGTCGTCGGTAAATTGGGTACGGCAACAGTATCTTTAGAGGAATTGCAATGACTTATATTGTGACCGGCGCAGCTGGTTTTATTGGCGCTAATCTTGTGCAAGCACTTAATGCCCGAGGCATTAAGGATGTGATTGCTGTTGATGAATTAAAGCCCGCCGATAAATATCGTAATCTTGCGGATTTGGAAATTAGTGACTATTTAGATAAGTCAGAGTTTGTTGAAGCTTTTGCTAAAGGAAAATTTGGCAAGGTGGATGCCATTTTCCATGAGGGCGCATGTTCTGACACGATGGAAACGGATGGTCAATACATGATGGCTAACAACTATCGTTACTCATTAGACCTGTTGGATATCTGTACCGCTCAAAAAGTACCATTTTTGTATGCTTCATCTGCTGCAACATACGGCGGCTCTGATGTATTTAAAGAAAGCCGGGAATTTGAAAAGCCGTTAAATGTTTATGGCTATTCAAAGTTCTTATTTGATCAAATTGTGCGCCAGCGTTTTGAACAGAAGAAAACAACTGCTCAAGTGGTTGGTTTCCGGTATTTCAATGTGTATGGGCCTCGTGAGTCTCATAAAGGACGCATGGCATCTGTGGCGTTTCATCATTACCATCAGTTTTTAGAGTCAGGCGCTGTAAAGCTTTTTGGTGAATATGGTGGTTATGCCGAGGGTGAGCAAAAAAGAGACTTTGTCTCTGTTGAGGATGTAGTGAAGGTTAATCTCTTCTTTCAAGAACACCCTGAAAAAAGCGGCATTTTTAATTTAGGTTCTGGAAGAGCTCAACCGTTTAACGATGTTGCTCGATCAGTCATTAATTCTCTAAGAGCAATTAAAGGCGAAAGAGAGTTGTCTTTGCCTGAATTGGTGGATGAGCATCTAGTTGAGTATATTGGGTTCCCTGACGCTTTAAGAGGTAAATACCAATCATTTACCCAGGCAGATTTGACTCAATTAAGGGCAGCTGGTTATTCATCTGACTTCTTAACTGTTGAGCAGGGTGTCAGAAAGTATATGACTTGGTTGTCAGAGAATTCTGATTTTTTAGCTCGGCCGCTTTAAGGCTATTTTTTAGTCAACGATTGAGTTCGCTCTTCGTTAAGGAAAAGCTTCATCATTTGATGAGGCTTTTTTCTTTATGAGGAGTCATATGTTATTCAATTTGTTATTTAAAGTAATTCAGATCTTTCTTGCTTCAATTTTTGGTTTGATGGTGTTGCATGGCCCAGCAAATGCTGCAGTAGAAGTTAATTCAGCTGATCAAGCGGCGCTTGAATCAGTGCGTGGCTTGGGGCCATCCAAGGCTCAAGCTATTCTGGCTGAGAGAAAAAAGAATGGTCCCTTTAAAGACTCTAATGATTTGCACTCCAGAGTAAAGGGAATTGGGGAGAAAACCGTGGAGCGTTTAATGAAAAATGGTTTAACCGTTAATAGCAAAGAGCTTGCCCCAGACGCAAAGCCAAAATCAAATAAGCAAGACACCAAAAAATCATCTGGATCTGATGCTTCCAAAGAATCCAAGAGGTCTGCCAAGAAAAGCCTCAAAGATTCTGAAAGTGACACTTCAACTCAAGCCAAGTCTAAAAGTAATAAATCAAAAGAAGCCAAAGAAAGTAAATAAGGCCAAGCAAATTAAGCGTATGAAAAGAGTTTTGGCTAAGCCGTAAGAGTCAGACATATGCCTGCTATCGAAATACATTAAGATAGTGGCATATGTCTACAACGCGCCCTAACTATCCTACGATTGCCCAAACTGTTGGGCATACACCTCTTGTTCGTTTACAGCGCATCCCTGGTGCTGGCAACCTTGAACGCAATAACATCATCTTAGGTAAGTTGGAAGGTAATAATCCGGCAGGCTCAGTCAAAGACCGTCCAGCTCTATCGATGTTTATGCGTGCAGAAGCGAGAGGGGACATTAAGCCTGGAGATACTTTGATTGAGGCAACTAGTGGTAATACGGGTATTGCCTTAGCGATGGTGGCAGCTATTTTGGGCTACAAAATGATTTTGGTCATGCCAGAAAATCAAAGTATTGAGCGTCGTCAAAGTATGGCTGCGTATGGGGCTGAATTGGTTCTGACGCCATCTACTGGTGGTATGGAATATGCTAGAGATTATGCGGTGCAGCTGCAAAAAGAAGGTAAGGGAGTCATTCTTGATCAATTTGCCAATAAAGATAATCCTTTGGCGCATATTGAATCCACTGGCCCAGAAATTTGGGCTGATACCCAGGGACAAGTGACGCACTTTGTATCAGCGATGGGGACAACCGGAACGATTACGGGTGTATCTATTTATCTTAAAGAACAAAATCAAAATATTCAGATTGTTGGTGCTCAACCTGAGGATGGTTCTCAGATCCCTGGCATTCGAAAATGGTCACCTGAATATATCCCTAAGATTTACTCAGATGCTAAAGTCGATCGTATTGAGTATGTCAGCCAAGCTGCTGCTGAGGATATGACTAGACGTCTTGCTAGGGAAGAGGGCATTTTCTGTGGCATCTCTGCAGCTGGCGCATTGGTGGTTGCCCTGAGAATTGCTGAACGGGTAGAAAATGCCACGATTGTTTTTATTGTTTGCGATCGCGGCGATCGTTACCTATCAACTGGCGTATTCCCGGCTTAATCTATTTTCTTTTTTATAGCTTGTTTGGAAGAGGACTTTTTAGTCCTCTTTGCCTTTTTTGTTGGCTGTTTGACTTCCCCCTGTATGAGAGGCATTTCCCTTTTAAGGGCTTCAGCAAATTCAGCCACTGATTGTGCATAAAAGAAGCTCCGGTTGTAGTCACAAATTGCTATGAAGTTTCTTAATCCCACAACATACTTTGTGTTTGTGCCGCCTTGGCCATCAGGGCTTTGGAGATCAACAACTAGGCTAAGTGTTTCTGGCGGGAGGTTCGTGCTGGCAATCATATTTTTTTTAAGTATGTCACCTAGTTGGATTTTTGCCTTTGGTTCACCATCTGCCAAATATTGGGCTGCTTGTTGAGCTTCGTCCCCTGGGAGAATTTCTAGATATATAGGTTCATTTTTAATCCAACCATGTGCCTTTAAAAAATTAGCTACGCTGGCAATGGCATCTTGAGGGGAGTTTCTTAAATCAATCTTGCCATCTTGATCGCCATCTACTGCAAATCTTAAGATGCTGCCAGGCATAAATTGAGGTAATCCAATCGCACCAGCATAAGAGCCATTTTGGTTAAGACAAGCCTTGAATGGCTTTGCTTTGGGGTTCTCTTTCCAGCAAAGAATTGCAAGATCTTCCAGTTGGTTTTTAAATAAAGATTCTCGAGCTTTTCTGTTGGGGGTTTCTGGATACTGAAATCCAAGGGTTACTAAAGTATCTCTAACTGAGAAGTTACCCATATTGCGACCGTAGATGGTCTCAACTCCAATGATCGAAACAATGACCTCTGAAGGTACGCCAGTTTTATCAGAGGTTTCTTTGATAAATGCCTGATGCTTTTTCCAGAATTGCTGGCCTGCAGCAAGCCTTTTAGGCTCCACAAAGCGGCTTCGATAAACATTCCAGTTTTTCTGGAATCCTGGAGGTGGAGGAAGTACTAATTTTTTGATAGATGGAATGGTTTTGGCATCTTCAAAAGCATTTTGTAAGTCAGGTAATGGAATATGATGGTCTTGGCTTAACTTTTCTAAAAACGGAGCTAAAGAATCAGGTTTTTTATCTGTTTCATTGCTCATCTCCTGCACTTTGCTCGGTATATTTTCTGAGAGAGTGCTCGTGGTTGTAGAGCAGCCTGATAGTAAGACGATGGCAATGCCAGTGGTGAGTGCTAATCTGGCATTTAGAGCATGTTGAAATATATTTTTAAGCAATTGATTTCAGGGTATCTAGTTAAAAGTAGTTTTACTGATTATCCACGGATTTTTTAGATTGATATGAGTACAGCCTATATAAGTCATACAGATTGTTTGCGCCATGAGATGGGGCGGCATCATCCTGAGTGTCCGGAACGTTTGCAAGCCATTGAAGATCAGTTAATCCTCAGTCGAATTGATTACTTTTTTACTCGTATTGACCCCCCTTTGGCTAGTGAAGATCAGTTAGCTTTGGTTCATACCCAAGAGCATATTGAAAAAATTAAGTCTCATTCACCTCATGAAGGGTATTGCGCCATTGACGGTGATACCACGATGAACCCTCACACCTGGCAGGCTGCTTTGCGTTCGGCTGGGGGTGCTATTGCTGCTGTTGATGCTGTGATGGGTGGCCAAGTTAAAAATGCTTTTACTTGTTTGAGACCTCCAGGCCATCATGCTGAGCCTGATCAGGCTATGGGTTTTTGTTTTTTTAATAATGTTGCCATTGCCGCTAAATATGCATTAGAAAATTATGGTCTTGAGCGGGTTGCTGTGATTGATTTTGATGTTCACCATGGTAACGGTACTGAGGCAGCTTTTAAAGGTGATGGCCGTGTTTTGATGTGCAGTTATTTTCAGCATCCTTTCTACCCTTACACTGGGGCAGATTTGAGTTTGCCTAATATGCTTAATGTGCCCTTGCCTGCTTACACTGGGGGCGATGTGGTGCGAGAAGTTGTGGAGCTTCAGTGGTTACCCCGGCTACGAGAATTTAAGCCACAATTTATTTTTATCTCGGCTGGTTTTGACGCCCATCGAGAAGATGACATGGGTCAGATGGGTTTAGTTGAATCTGATTACGCCTGGATGACTCGGCAATTAATGGATGTTGCTAATGAGACTGCAAACGGGCGAATTGTAAGCTGCTTGGAGGGTGGTTATAACCTCTCTGCTTTAGCTAGAAGTGTTGTTGCGCATCTTAAAGAGCTGGCTGATCTTTAATCTGGTTTACAATAGATTTATTGAAAATATGTTATAAATCATTGGTTTATGAATTTTTATGGGCAATCGAATAACTCATGGTGTATTTAACAATGTCACATAAGAGATAGTGTCGGGATTCACATTAAAGCTAGTATTGTTCGATATTCACCTCTACATTAATAGGTAAGACTGTATGAAAATTTTAGTCGCAGTGAAGCGTGTTGTTGACTACAACGTGAAAGTTCGCGTCAAGTCTGATAACTCTGGTATTGACACTTCGAACGTCAAAATGAGCATGAATCCGTTTGATGAAATTGCTGTTGAAGAAGCAGTTCGCCTTAAAGAGGCGGGTTTTGCTGATGAGATTGTTGCAGTTTCATGTGGTGTAACGCAATGTCAAGAAACATTAAGGACTGCGATGGCTATTGGCGCTGATCGAGGCATTTTGGTAGAAAGTGATGTAGACCTTCAACCGTTGGCTGTTGCAAAAATCTTAAAAGCTCTAGTTGATAAGGAGCAGCCTCAATTAATTATTTTAGGTAAGCAAGCTATTGATGATGATAGCAATCAAACTGGGCAAATGTTAGCAGCTTTACTTAATCTTCCTCAAGCAACTTTTGCTTCTAAAGTGCAAATTGTGGATGGAAAGGCTGTTGTTAGTCGTGAGGTTGATGGTGGTTTAGAAACTTTAGCCATTTCAATGCCAGCCGTTATCACAACTGATCTTCGTTTAAATGAACCGCGTTATGTGACATTACCGAACATCATGAAAGCAAAGAAAAAGCCATTAGAAACGTTAAGGCCTGAAGATTTAGCTGTTGATGTCTCTCCTCGTATTAAAACTGTTCGAGTTGATGAGCCTCCTAAGCGAACAGCAGGAGTGATGGTTTCTGATGTGAAAACATTGGTTGAAAAACTTAGAAATGAAGCGAAGGTGATTTAAATGACTTGTCTAGTAATTGCAGAGCACAATCATCAATCTTTAAAATCTGCCACGCTTAATACAATTGCGGCAGCTTTAGCTTGCGGTGGGGATGTCCATGTTTTGGTTGCTGGCTCCCAAGCAGGTCCTGCTGCAGCTGCAGCATCACAGGTCAGCGGAGTTGCAAAAGTTTTACATGTGGACGCTCCTCATTTGTCGCATCATTTGAGTGAGAATTTAGCGGAGCTAATCCTTTCTTTGGCCTCCAACTATAGTCATATACTGGCTCCAGCTACTGCAATTGGTAAGAGTGTTTTGCCGCGAGTCGCGGCCAAATTGGATGTCGCACAAATATCGGATATAACAAAAGTTATTTCACCTGATACATTTGAGCGTCCAATTTATGCGGGTAATGCAATTGCCACAGTTCAAGCTTGCGATGCAAAAAAAGTGATCACTGTGCGTACAACGGGTTTTGATCCTACTGCACCTACTGGCGGTTCAGCCACTATTGAAGTGCTTGCGCCCTTAGCTGATGGCGGCCAATCAAGTTTTGTGAGTGAAGAGGTTAGTAAATCAGATCGACCAGAGTTGACTGCTGCCAAGATTATTGTTTCAGGTGGTCGAGGTTTGGGTTCTGGCGAACAGTTTCATGCAATCATGAATCCATTGGCCGACAAGCTAGGTGCTGCATTAGGTGCCTCACGTGCTGCTGTTGATGCTGGGTTTGTACCAAACGATTATCAAGTTGGGCAAACTGGAAAAATTGTTGCTCCTCAACTTTATATTGCTGTTGGTATTTCTGGGGCAATACAGCACTTAGCTGGAATGAAAGATTCGAAGGTCATTGTTGCTATTAATAAGGATCCTGAAGCTGCTATTTTTAGTGTTGCTGATTATGGTTTGGTGGCTGATTTATTTACAGCTATTCCAGAATTGGTGTCGGAGTTAGGTTAATCACCTTGGATGTAATTTTTAGGGGTAGTAAATGGCTTATGTAGCACCAGTTAAAGACATGCTTTTCGTACTTCAAGATATTGCGGAAGTTGATCAAATTGCTGAGATTCCATGTTTTGAAGATTATGGTTACGATACAGCCGCTGCAGTTTTAGAGGAATCATCCAAGTTTTGTGGCGAAGTTCTGGCACCTCTTAATTGGGAAGGTGATAAGAATCCTAGCTCTTGGAAAAATGGAGATGTTCACACAACTCCAGGTTTCAAAGAGGCATTCAAGCAGTTCGGAGAGGCTGGTTGGCAGGGAGTTATACATCCTATTGAGTATGGTGGCCAAGGTTTTCCTAAGTTGATTGCTACAGCTTGTGCTGAAACGCTTCATGCATCGAACATGTCCTTTGCTTTATGTCCAATGCTTACAGATGGCGCGATAGAAGCTTTGTTGACTGCAGCCAGCCCAGAGTTGAAGGATCGCTACATTACAAAAATGGTGGCTGGCGAGTGGACTGGCACTATGAATTTAACTGAACCACAAGCGGGTTCAGATTTAGCTGCTGTTAGAACTCGTGCTGAGTCGCAAGGTGATGGTAGTTATAAAGTTTTCGGCACTAAGATTTACATCACCTATGGTGAGCACGATATGGCTGAAAATATTGTGCATTTAGTTTTGGCCCGTTGTCCAGGCGCTCCAGAAGGTGTTAAAGGAATTTCATTATTTGTAGTTCCTAAATTCTTGGTCAATGATGATGGATCTCTGGGGGCTCGAAATGATGTTCAGTGTGTTTCAATTGAACATAAGCTTGGCATTAAAGCTAGCCCAACAGCTGTTCTTCAGTTTGGTGATGAGGGTGGTGCTATAGGTTACCTTGTCGGAGAAGAAAATAGAGGCTTAGAGTACATGTTCATTATGATGAATGCTGCTCGTTTTGCCGTTGGTATGCAAGGTGTTGCTATCGCTGATCGCGCTTATCAACAAGCTGTTCAATACGCTAAAGATCGTACCCAATCAAAAGATTTGCTAGGTTCCGCAGAGTCTGTGGCAATCATTCACCATCCAGATGTAAAGCGTATGCTCATGACCATGCGTGCCTATACTGAAGGTGCTAGAGCAATGGCTTATGTTGTTGCTGCATCCGCGGATAAGGCTCACTTCGCCGAAAGTGAAGAAGACCGCAAGAAGGCGCTTCAGTTTTATGAATATATGGTCCCCATTGTTAAAGGTTTTGCGACAGAGATGTCGGTTAATGTCGCCAGCTTAGGTGTTCAAGTCCACGGTGGAATGGGCTTTGTTGAAGAGACTGGCGCAGCTCAACATTATCGTGATGCAAGAATTTTGCCAATTTATGAGGGTACAACAGCTATCCAAGCTAACGATCTTCTTGGCCGCAAAACTTATCGAGATGGTGGCCAAGTTGCAAAATCGATTGCAGAGTTAATTAAGCAAACTGAAATTGATTTGCAAGCAAGCTCCTCTGACGAAGCTAAAGCAATGCTTAAGCATTTAAGTGCCGCAAGAGTTTCATTTGAAGCAGTTGTTGATTACGTTGTAGCTAATTTCAAGTTGGATATGAAGAATGTATTCGCTGGCGGTGTGACCTATTTGCAATTAGCGGGGCTGTTAATGTCGGGATGGCAAATGGCTAGAGCATTATTGGCGGCTGAAAAGAAATTAAACGATGATCCACTATTTTTCTCGGCCAAAATTTCTACAGCTTATTTTTATGCCGAGTATCTTTTGAGTCAAATTCCAGGGATGGCATCGGCTGTTTTATCTGGTGGTTCATCGGTTAATCGCCTATCTGCAGATCAGTTTTAAATTAAACTTAATTTAAGAGCTAAAAAAGGTGCTCTAGAGCACCTTTTTTTCATATAGATTTTGCATAAACTATTGTGATATTTTTTTCGCAGCTTCGAATTGGCTAATAAAGTGTTGTTCAAAAGCTATTGCGAGGCCACTCATTAAAACAGTTGCGCCAAACATCAATGAAGCAATAGTACACAGTACAACTAGCCAGCCTGACTGGCTTTGCTTGGAGCTTTGAGGGTTAAATTGAGCATCCCACTTTTCATCAGGACGTAAACCAAAAACAATCGTCGTCAGCCAACTGGATTCGATGGCTATAAACCCCGCTGTTGCAAATATCCAGCCTAGTGTTGAAGACATGCTAGATGCGCTGAGTAATTTCCAGCCTAGTACTCCAGCAAACAGGGCAATCATTTGTAACCAACCCCAAATATTGCCCAAACCTTTCAGATATAAAACATTAAGCCCTGTTCCAGGAGCAAGAAGACCTAAGGCGCAAAACAGTAATTTATTTTTATGCATGACGTATTGTATTGAGTTAACTCGGGATAGTTTTTAAATTAATTTTTGAGACCGAAGCTTAAAACTTCTCCATCGCGAGTTATGATTAGCAAACGATCACCATCTCTAACCATGGTGCGATAGTCAGCTAAATAACTCAAAAATTTAAATTCCAACTCTGCCGTGAGTGGGCCGCAAGCTTTTCTTGTACTTGAAATTTTTTCAAGTAAAAACCCCCAGTCACTGCCGGCTACCTGAGCTGTAAAGGTATTGCAACCGCTAGAGCCCGAGGCAGTCTTGCCGTCAGCTGAGATATTTAAAGTAATGGGTTCGCCATTTCCACGATGTGGAATCCCTCTTAGGCGCGTTTTGCCGTCATTGGGGCTGGTGTAGTGCCATCGGATCAACTCCCATTGGCTACCTATCATATCCCTACTTGGAGGGGCATTCACGGCGGTGCAGGCTGGCAGGACTTGGGCGCAAGCGCCCAGAAATATTGAAATGATCGTTAAAAATACCCAAAAAAGGAGTTTTGACTGGGGTTTAGACATGGGGTACCTTAATTTTTTAGCCTTACTGGCAATTCTGCGATAGAATACGTGGTTTATTTCAGCATTGTAAGGAACTCACATGGTCGTCATTCGACTCGCACGCGGCGGTTCAAGAAATCGTCCTTTCTTTAGCATCGTTGCTACTGATAAACGTAATCGTCGTGACTCAAATTTTATTGAGCGCATTGGTTATTACAACCCAAGCGCTGTGGAAACAGAGCAAGGTTTCCGTATTGCTCAAGATCGTTTGACTTACTGGCAAGGTGTAGGTGCTCAATTGTCACCAACAGTTGCACGTTTGATCAAAGGTGCTCCAAAGGCTTAAGTCTTGGATGATGGTGTTTTTAAAACATCATCGTTGTAGTATTTTTCATCGAATCATTCTTCGGAGGTTCTCATGACTCAAGTAATGAGTCCTCCGGCTGATTTGATTCTAGTCGGGCACATACTCGACGCGCAGGGGATTAAAGGCTTGGTGAAAATCAAACCTTATTCAAAAGATCCGGAAGCGCTATTCTCTGCACCTACTGTTTGGTTAGTGAAACCACCCGCTGTGGCTGATTCATCACGTCCATATCTTGTGAAAAGTGCTAAAGAACATAGCGGTCATGTCTTGTTAGGACTTGATGGTTTAAACGATCGCGACCAAGCTCAGGCTTTGAAAGGTTCTGCGGTTTATGTCAGTCGCGAAGATTTCCCAGAAGATGAAGATGATCAGGATAGTTTTTATTGGGTCGATTTAATCGGGTTGCCTGTGATTAATCTGCAAGGGCAATCTCTAGGGCAGGTTGTTGATTTAATGGATAACGGCGCTCAATCAATTCTTTGCGTTAGAGCAATGGATCAAAAGGATGATCGTTTGATTCCTTTTATCCAGTCGGTGATACATTCTGTGAATAGAAACCCGGAAGATCTTGATCGAAAAATCGTGGTTGACTGGCAGTTAGATTGGTAACCCCCCATTTTTATTGATAATTAATTATGCGCTTTGATGTAGTTACCATCTTTCCTGAAATGTTCTCAGCCATCAGCGCTTGGGGTGTAACCGGGCGTGCTATGGAGCACGGTCTTGCAAGTATTAAAACTTGGAATCCACGAGACTTTACAACTGATCCTCGCCGAACAGTGGATGATCGAGCCTATGGCGGTGGACCGGGCATGGTCATGATGGCTAAGCCATTAGCAGATACTTTGGACGCAGTTGCTGCTGATCAAGGAGATAAAAAAGCCCCGGTTATCTTGCTTTCCCCTCAAGGAGAACGATTTAATCAAAAGATGGCAGCTGATATCCTTAGTTTAGAGACAGTTACGTTCATTTGCGGTAGATATGAGGCTATTGATCAGCGTTTGGTGGATAGAAGGGTTGATAAAGAGATTAGTTTGGGTGATTTTGTTGTATCTGGGGGTGAAATTCCTGCCATGGCAGTCATGGATGCGGTGATTAGGCTCATTCCAGGAGCCTTGGGAGATGCCGATTCTGTCGCTCAGGACAGCTTTATGGACGGCCTTTTGGACTGTTATCACTACACTAGACCTGAAAGTTATGAAAATTTATTGGTTCCAGACGTGCTTTTAGGCGGACATCACGCTAAAATAGCGGATTACCGTCGGAAACAATCTTTGGAGCTGACGTTAAAGCGGCGACCTGATTTAATTGATCAGGCTCGTGAGCAAGGCTTGTTGAATTCTGCAGATGAAGCTTTCTTAGTTAGTTTGCAAAAGAAGACAGGGTTTTAAACCGCATCCTCTACCAAGTCCGTGATTATCACGGAATACAACGTTGGTACGATGCTATAGGAGTTGTAATGAATATTATTGAATCAATTGAGCAAGAAGAAATTGCTCGTCTAACTGTTAACAAAACAGTTCCTGCTTTTGCACCTGGCGATACAGTAGTTGTTAACGTTAACGTTGTTGAAGGTACACGCAAGCGTGTACAGGCTTACGAAGGCGTTGTGATTGCTAAACGTAACCGTGGTTTGAATTCAAGCTTTATCGTTCGTAAGATTTCATCTGGCGAAGGTATCGAGCGTACATTCCAAACATACTCACCATTGATTGCTAGCATTGAAGTGAAGCGTCGCGGTGATGTTCGTCGTGCTAAGTTGTACTACTTGCGCGATCGTTCTGGTAAATCAGCACGTATTAAAGAAAAATTACAAGCTCGCGTTAAGGAAGTTACTGCAGAGTAATCTGTTTGCAAATAGCGCACTTGTTATAAGGGCAGCTTCGGCTGCCTTTATTTCTTTTAGAAATCAGATTTTGTAAATTTCTATAAACTAACGCTATGCCTTCAAATCTCAATGCTCCCAACTCACCCCAAAAGCAGCGCGTGCCAGCTTTTGACCCTGAATTGGTGCCTATTATTGCAAGGGATACTCATTTGCCTATTGTTAGTGAGCACCTTTTTAAGGTTGCCGGTTTGCGGCAGCGCTTTTTAGAGCAAAAGCTTTGGAATTTTGAACTCACGGATGAAAATCGCTCTGCTCTATCAGCTCAAGGCGCAGCTAGATCAGGCCGCGGCTCCCAGCCAACCCCAGCAGCAGTATTAATACCTATGGTGGCCTATGAGGATGAGTTAAGGGTGCTCTTAACCAAAAGAACAAGTCACTTACACGACCATCCAGGGCAGATCAGTTTCCCTGGTGGGAGAACTGACCCAGAAGATTTATCTCCTGAGCACACAGCATTACGTGAAGCTGAAGAAGAAGTTGGCTTGTCCAGTCATCAAGTTGAAGTGCTTGGTTGCTTGCCTCACTACCTAACGATTACTGGATACCAAGTAACCCCAGTCGTTGCTTTGATCGAACCAGGATGTCAGTATGAAGCTGATGAGTTTGAGGTGGCGGAAATATTTGAAGTACCTTTGAGTTTTTTAATGAACCCGCATCATCATGAGCATAGGATGTGGCAGAGCCCCGAGGGTGAGCGTCGTTTTTATTCCATGCCTTATGAAAATAAATTCATTTGGGGTGCAACTGCGGGTATGCTACGGAATCTTTATCACTTTTTAAGAGCATGACATTCCTTTCTATTCTTTTCGCGCTCATTGCTGAGCAATACAAGCCTGTTGAAAAAGACCATTGGATTCGCAGAGCATCACAATCATGGCTAGATTTTATTGTCCGCAATATCGATACTGGCGCTGAGCGCAGTGGCCGTTTGGCATGCCTGGCCGCATTTGTTCCACCCGTATTGCTTGTGTTGGCTGTTCATATTATTTTGCTGGCGACGCACCCAGTCCTCGCATTTTTGTGGAGCATTTTAGTTGTTTACTTGTTCTTGGGATTTAGACAATTTAGTCATCCTTTCACGGCGATTCATGAAGCATTATTAGATCGTGATTTAGAGGAAGCAAGACGCCTGTTATCTGAGTGGCAAGGTGCCGCTATAAATACAGAAACAATGAGTGAGTCTGAGGTGATTCGTTTGGCCTTGGAACGTGCCATTGTGGGATCTCATCGCCATGTATTTGGGGTCATTTTTTGGTTTATGGTGCCACTTGGCCCGGCGGGTGTTGTTTTGTACCGTTTGGCTGATTTAGCCTCTGAGCGCTGGCCTTCTCAGGCAAGCGTGAGTTTGGGACAAGCTGCGCGAGCATTCTTCCATATGATTGATTGGCTTCCTACACGATTAACTGCCATTGGTTTTGCGATTGTTGGTAACTTTGAGGATGCCATTTATGGCTGGCGCTTTCATTTAAGAAAATGGGGCAATGAATTGGAGGCTGTTATTTTGGTCGCCGGTGCTGGCGCCATTGGAGTCCGTTTGGGTTCACCTTTGCCTGAGCCGGATAGCGATGAAGCGCTGCGCATGGCTGAAGCAGGTGAACCGCCGATCATCGATTTGGGCGCTGAGGCCTCAGTAAGAAGTATGCGTTCTGCCGTTGGTTTGGTTTGGCGTGCCGTCATACTTTGGTTAGTGATGATTGCTTTAATGACTATTTCAGTCTGGCTTGGATAGCATCCGCATTATGTGATTCATGGCGTAACTGCCGGAAAAGTTCCACACGTTGCGCTGAAATATTCCCTGACTCAACTGCTGCTCGTATCACGCAACCTGGCTCATCGCCGTGACTGCAGTTATGGAATTTGCATTGGCCTAGCAAGGGTCTAAATTCAATAAAGGCATGCTGTAGCTCACTCTCTGATAGATGAGCTAGACCGAATTCTTGGAAGCCTGGCGAGTCAATAAGGGCGCCTGTAAAAACTTCTGAATGTCCATCCCTTGCAGGTAAATCATAGTAACGACATGCTGTTGTCGTGTGTTTACCGCTATCAAGTTTCTTAGAATGCTCTTGCGTTTGTGCTGCAGCATTAGGTATCAAAGCATTGAGCAAGGTTGATTTACCCATACCTGATTGACCTACTAAAACAGACACTTTGCCGTAAACGTGTTGCGCTAATTCAACAACAGATGCGGGGTCATGTTTGACAGACATTTCGTGAACCGGGTAGCCCATTGCGAGATAGGGCTCTAGCATTTTTCGTGCCGCTGGTAATTTGTCAGGTAAATCACATTTGTTCAAAATGATGCGAGGAATAATATCAGCCGTCTCTGCTGCAATGACAGCGCGACCGAGTAGGTCTGGTGAAAAGCCTGGTTCGGTTGCAAGAACAATGAGGATTTGATCAACATTACTGGCAATCGATTTGCTTTTATAAGCATCAGATCGATAAAGAAGATTTTTTCTGGGGGTAATTGCTTCAATGACGGCCTGTTCAGGGCCTGTTTCTTGAACTTCTAAAATATCGCCTACAGCACCTAAGTGCTGTTTGCCGCGCGAAGTAACCTGATACAAAGCTTGATGATCGACACCTTCTTGCGCATCGATTGCTCTGGCCAGGTAATGGCGTCCATACGATGCAACAAGAAGGGCTTTAAATGATTTCATCAAAGTTTATCTTAGCGCTAACTTTTGAAGATGAGCAATTCTAAGTGGTGCGGGTGGATGAGAATCATAAAATTTTGAATACAAGGGGTCTGGCGTTAAGGTTGCAGCATTGTCTTGGTAAAGTTTAACCAACGCCGTAATCAAATCATGAGCAGATGATTTTTCAGCAGCAAAAGTGTCTGCTTCATATTCATGTTTGCGTGAACCCATGCTATTGATTGGTGTTAGGAAAAATCCAAAAACTGGCATGACCAACATAAATAAAGCTAGAGCTAATCCCGCGTTATAGCCATTTAAATCAGGCATCACGCCTAGACCTAAATAAAACCATGGCTTGGTTGATATCCAACCTAAGAGACCTAAAACCAAAAAGCTCAGAGCAAATGACTGGATGAGTCGTTTGCGAATGTGTTGCCGCTTAAAGTGCCCTAATTCATGAGCAAGAACAGCTTCAATTTCTTCAGGATTGAGTCGTTCAATTAAGGTATCAAAAAATACAATTCGCTTGGCTTTGCCCATGCCAGTGAAATAAGCGTTGCCATGAGCACTTCGCTTGCTACCGTCCATGATGAATAAACCCTGGCTAGTGAAGTCGCAACGCTTGAGTAAATTCTCAATACGCTCTTTTAAGGAACCGTCTTCTAGAGGTTTAAATTTATTAAATAGTGGAGCGATGAAGGTTGGAAATAACCAAAGTAATAGTGCATTGAAACCTACCCAAACAAACCAAGTCCAGATCCACCAGTATTCGCCAGCTTCTGTCATAAGAGTTAATACGATCCAAAGTAGCGGAAGTCCAATGACTAAACCTAGAGTAACCCCCTTGATTGAATCAATAAAAAATAATTTAAGGCTCATGCGGTTAAAGCCAAATTGTTCTTCAATACCAAATTGGCGATACAAAGAAAATGGTAGGTCAATGACGCCAGTAATAAGGCTAATAGAAATCAATAAAGCAATTTGTTGGGGGATTCCTGGGCCGAGTAATTCTATGGTGACATTCTGTAATAGTTGGATGCCGCCTAATAATGTGAAAATGATCAAAATTGCTGCTGAAAGAGCAATTTCAAATAAACCTAAACGTAATTTAGCCATCGTGTAGTCCGCGGCTTTATGATGCTCAGGTAATGAAACTTTGCTAGCAAAGTCAGCTGGAACTTGGTCTCGATGTTTGGCAATATGGCGAATATGACGACCTGCTAAGTAATAGCGGGTTGCGGTGCTGAGGACTAAGCCCAAAATAAACAAAAAAGTAAATGTCATGAGAAGATTATAGGGATGAGTACAACAAGAAAGAATGACCGTTTAGTTTGGGTGGATATGGAGATGTCTGGTTTGCAGCCAGAAACCGACCGAATTCTAGAAATAGCCATGATTGTGACAGATGGCGACCTTAACATCATAGCGGAAGGTCCCGTTTTGGTGGTTCACCAGGAAGATGTGGTTTTAGATCGCATGGATGCCTGGAATAAGGGCACACACGGCAAGTCTGGCCTAATTGATAAGGTAAAAGCTTCTACCCTCACTGAAGCGGATGTTGAGGCACAGTGCATTGCTTTCTTAAAGCAGCATGTCAAAGCTAGTATTTCCCCAATGTGTGGCAATACGATTCATCAAGATCGCCGTTTTATGAACAAATACATGTCTAAGCTGGAATCTTATTTTCATTATCGCAACATTGATGTGTCAACAATTAAAGAGTTGTGTAAGCGCTGGCAACCAGAATTGGCCAAAGGATTTGTTAAAAAACAAGCGCACACGGCTTTGGCCGACATCATTGAATCAGTAGAAGAGTTACGCTACTACCGCGAAAAATTATTTATTCCAACTGTTGGGGATGACCCGATCGCTGAGGGTAATTAAATGTTTCTCAGAATTGCAGCCATCATCACGCCAGTGGTTTTGATCATTCTTGTGGGGTGGTTATACGGTCGTAAAGCCCACCCTGATATGTCTGGTATTAACAAAGCTACGATTGATGTTATTGCGCCCTTATTGGTGACTTCAGCTTTTGTGAG
Source organism: Pseudomonadota bacterium (assembly GCA_039804685.1). Taxonomy (GTDB): domain Bacteria; phylum Pseudomonadota; class Gammaproteobacteria; order Burkholderiales; family Burkholderiaceae; genus Polynucleobacter. Next base: position 56,705 of record JBDLVQ010000040.1, read on the forward strand.
CAAAGACTTCTCTTTGCTAGATCAATGGAATCTGCTCTTGTGCGGTGTTGCCATTGTTGTGGGCTCAGGCATCTTGGCTTGGCCCATTGCAAAGATCTCAGGCATGGATCCTAAAACTTTTGTGCCGCCAATGATGTTTAACAATTGTGGCAACATGGGCTTACCTTTGGCAGTGTTTGCCTTTGGCCCAGTGGGTCTTGCACCTGCCGTTGCTCTATTTGCAACATCTAATTTATTGCATTTCACACTTGGGGTTAAATTGGTTAACCCACGTGCTTCGGTGAAAGGTGTTTTTGCGAACCCGATGGTGATTGCGACCATCTTGGGTATCTTTCTCTCAAGTACAAAACATTTATACACCTTGCCAGAGCCTCTGTATCAGTCGATCAAGCTATTGGGTGATGCAACGGTACCTTTGATGTTGTTTTCATTAGGTGTTCGCATGAAAGATGCGAACTTGAAGCATTGGCGTGAAGGATTTTTGGGGGCTGTTATCTGCCCAATCACTGGCTTAATCATCGCTTTAATGATTTCGCCATTAATTGAAATGACAGATTTGCAAAGAGGTTTGCTGTTTGTTTTCGCCAGCTTGCCACCTGCCGTTCTTAATTTCTTAGTTGCGGATCGCAATAAGCAAGACCCAGAGCTAGTTGCATCTATCGTCCTCTTGGGTAACCTGTCAGCAATGTTCTTTGTGCCAATTGGACTGTATTTAGGTCTGCGTTAGCTTCGGGCTTAATTTTTAACCCGAATTGCAGATTTAGGTCTAAAGGCTTTCAGCACGGATTCATTGGTTTCAATATAGGGGCCACCAATCAAATCAATGCAGTAGGGAACTGCGGCAAATATCCCAGGCATGATTGATTTGCCGTCGCTGTCCTTTAAGCCCTCTAAGGTCTCTTGGACTGCTTTAGGCTGGCCTGGCAAATTGATAATTAATGCTGCGTGGTCTTCGATTTCGCGAAGCGCGGCTATCTGTCTAGACAAAATGGCCGTAGGAACGAATTTAAGGCTGATTTGGCGCATTTGCTCACCAAAGCCAGGCATCTCACGGGTAGCAACAGCAAGCGTCGCCTCAGGCGTTACATCGCGTCTTGAAGGGCCTGTCCCACCTGTGGTGAGAACTAAATCACAGCCCACCTCATCGATCAACTCCACAATGGTTTTGGAAATCAGGTCTTTTTCATCTGGAATCAGGCGAGACTCCATATGCCAGGGTGATGTCAGGGTTTTATCAAACCAATTTTGAAGGGCTGGAATACCTTCATCTTGGTAAACCCCGCTGCTGGCACGGTCTGAAATCGAAATTAAGCCTATCCAAAGTTCATCAGGATGTTGGCGTTTTTTGTTTTTTATATTTTTAATATTTGTACTCATGTTTCAATTCTAGCTATGATTGCAGAATGTTTTCACATACACCCCAACAATTAAAAGAATTAGTTTCTTATTTATTGTCTGAAGCCAAGGCTTTAGGCGCCACTGATGCTGCTGCTGAGCTCTCGGAAGGTAACGGCTTATCCGTTTCTGTTCGCAAGGGCGATATCGAGACCATCGAGCAAAATCTAGATAAACAAGCTGGCGTAACCGTTTTTATTGGAAAACGCCGCGGTAATGCTGGAACGAGCGATTTTTCAAAAGAATCACTGAAAGCCAGTGTCCAGGCCGCCTTTCATATTGCCCAACATACTGCAGAAGATGATTGTGCTGGATTGGCTGAAGCCGACTTGCTTGAAAAAAATCCAAAAGATCTAGATCTCTTTCATCCTTGGAATATCACAACAGCTGATGCTGTAGAAATTGCCAGAGATGCGGAGCGAGGAGCATTTGCTGTTAGTAAAAATATTACCAATAGTGATGGTGCCTCTGTTTCAGCTCAACAATCCCATTTTATGTTGGGTACCTCAAACGGTTTCATGGGTGGATACGCAATTTCAAGGCATTACATTTCATGTACGCCTATTGCTAGTGCCTCTATGAAAAAGGGTGCGGCTATGCAGCGTGATGATTGGCATACAACTTCACGTTCACCAGAAGATTTGGCAAGCCCTCGAACAGTGGGGGCCTATGCCGCAAAAAGAGCGCTTGCAAGATTAGGGGCCCGATCTATATCAACGCGCCATTGCCCGGTAATTTTTGAGGCACCATTGGCTGTTGGTCTATTGGGCGCTTATGTACAGGCAACCTCAGGTGGTGCTCTCTATCGTAAATCTAGTTTCTTATTGGACAGCTTAGGCCAGCAAGTATTCCCTAGTCACATTGATTTATTTGAAGAGCCACATATTCCTCGCTTAACGGGTAGCGCACCTTTTGATGAAGAGGGTGTTCGCACTCAGTCTCGCAAAGTGATTGATGCAGGCGTTGTCCAAGGTTACTTCTTATCAACTTATTCTGCTAGAAAGTTGGGTATGAAAACCACAGGTAATGCCGGTGGTTCACATCAGTTACAGCTTAAGAGTCGATTAACCAAAAAATCAGATAACTTACCGGCCTTGCTAAAAAAAATGGGCACTGGTTTGCTTGTAACTGATTTGATGGGGCAGGGCGTTAACTATGTGAATGGCGATTATTCGCGTGGTGCTTTTGGATACTGGGTTGAGAATGGTTTGATCGTTCATCCTGTGGAAGAAATTACGATTGCTGGTAATTTGAAAGACATGTTCCGTCAAATTGTGGCTATTGGTTCGGATACCATTGTTCGTGGTACTAAAGAGACTGGTTCGATATTGCTAGAAAATATAGCCGTAGGTGGGCGCTAAAAATTTAGAGCTTACTTTCGTAAGTTACAAAAGCATATCCAAGATCGCCGTTATGATGAACTTCGCGAGAGGTTTCTTGCCACATCATGTCATCAATATTGGGGAAGAAGGCATCGCCATCAACCTCAATATCCACTTCTGTAATGATCAGTTTATCAACGTAAGCTAGCGCTTCATCGTAAATCTGCGCACCACCAATAATGAAAACCTTATCCAGCCCTGCGCAGGCATCGATGGCGTCTTCTAATGAAGAAAAAACCTCAGCACCTTCTGCTTCGAAATCTGGATTGCGACTGACAACAATATTTCTGCGGCCAGGCAAAGCCTTACCTAAGGACTGCCAAGTATTGCGCCCCATAATGATGGGGTGGCCCAGGGTTGTATTTTTAAAATGTTTTAGATCTTCAGGGAGGCGCCATGGCAAAGTGTTGTTAACACCAATAACGCCATTTTTGGCGCGCGCAACAATGATGGCTAATTCCACGGTAATCCTTTAGAGCTTAGATAGCCACTGGGGCTTTGATTGGATCGTGATGTTGGTATCCAACCAATTCAAAATCTTCGTATTCGTACTCAAAGATGGATGCAGGCTGACGACGAATTGCTAGTTGCGGAAGTGCAAGAGGCTCTCGTGAGAGTTGTAATTTCACTTGCTCCATATGATTGGTGTAGAGATGGCAATCGCCACCCGTCCAAATAAACTCACCTGGTGTTAAGCCAGTTTGTTGAGCAATCATATGCGTCAATAAAGCATAGCTGGCGATGTTGAATGGAACACCTAAGAAAATATCAGCGCTGCGTTGATAAAGTTGACAAGATAATTTGCCATCAGCTACATAAAACTGAAAGAAGGCATGGCAGGGCGGTAAGGCCATGCGTGGGATTTCAGCAACATTCCAAGCGGATACGATTAAACGGCGGGAGTCTGGATTATTTTTGATCTGATCCATCAGTTGGCTGATTTGGTCAACGTGCTCACCATTAGGAGCCGGCCAAGAGCGCCACTGGTAGCCATAGATTGGGCCCAATTCACCATCTTCTTTAGCCCACTCATCCCAAATGCTGACGCCACGTTCTTTAAGCCAATTATTATTGGTACTGCCTTGCAAAAACCACAGTAATTCAATAATGATAGATTTGAGGTGTAATTTTTTGGTGGTGACAACAGGAAAACCTTGTTGCAAGTCAAAGCGCATTTGATGACCAAATACAGAAGTTGTCCCTGTACCTGTGCGGTCTGATTTATGTGTGCCGTTGGCCAAGACATGGCGCATGAGATCTTGATATTGCTTCATGTCAGAATTTTACTACTTCTTTTGATTAAGATTTGCTGAAAGTAACCACATGATCGGCCACCAGTTTGATGCCGATTTTTTCACCGATGGCGTGGTTGTGGTGGCTAGGAACCATGGCCATGATAGGTTGGCCTGAATCTAAAGAAAGAGTGTATAAAAAATCCCCACCTCGAAATGCCTTACTGATCACTTTTGCTTGAAGTGGGCTGTCATCATCATGAACGATGTCATCGGCTCTCAAAAGAACATCTACTGCTTCGCCGGGCAAGCCATAACTAGATTGTGGCAAAGGCAATCGACCTAATTCAATATCCACTGAAGGGCCAACTTGAGTTGTACCCGGGACAAATACGCCATAACCAACAAAGTCAGCAACAAATCTTGTGGCGGGGCGGTGATAAAGATTGTAGGCGCTGTCCCATTGCACCAGTCGACCATCTACCATCACACCAATATCATCAGCGATTGCAAAAGCTTCAAATTGATCGTGGGTTACTAAGAGAGCTGTAGCATTGTTGGCCTTGAGAATGTCTCTGACTTCGCCCGCTAAGCGTTCACGTAAATCAACGTCTAGATTTGAAAATGGCTCATCAAGCAATAATAATTCTGGTTCAGGAGCCATTGCTCTGGCCAAAGCAACACGTTGCTGTTGACCGCCCGACAGTTCGTGTGGGTAACGATCCCCAATATTCTTCAAGCCAACTCGTTCCAACCATTCCTCGGCTTTATGTAAAGCCTCTTTTTTAGAAAGGTCTCTTAAGCCAAATGCCACATTTTGGGCGTTGGTTAAATGTGGGAAGAGGGCATAGTCCTGAAATACAACGCCAATCCTTCTCTTCTCTGGTGCAAGGGTGAAGTTCTTCGAGCTCACCGCTTGGTTGTCAATAATGATCTCTCCGGCACTGATCGGCTCAAAGCCGCAAATAGCTCTCAATACAGTTGATTTGCCACATCCTGAGGGGCCCAATAAACAACCAATTCGCCCATGCTGAAGACGCATGGTTAAACCACGGACAACATGATTCAACTCGCCAGACTTTTCGCCGGGATAGTCGACATGAATGTCCTCTAAATTTAAATGAATTGGTACGTTATCGATAATCATTCTTATAATTGTCTCATCTTGCGATTACGTTTAACACCCATACTATTGTCATTGATATTGGCTTTGCCAATATTAGGCATTTTTGCAGCCTTATTTGGCGCCCAGTCTTCTGGTGGGGATGTATTGCTACACCTCATTACAACAGTCTTGCCAGGTTATGCTTGGACTACTTTGTTACTGGCCATTGGTGTTGCTTGGGGCGTTGCTAGCATGGGGATTATTACAGCTTGGTTAGTTGCCACTTGTGATTTTCCGGGTAAGCGCATTTATGAGTGGGCACTCATTCTGCCTTTGGCGATGCCTACTTATGTCATGGCTTATGCCTATACTGACTTTTTTCAATTCTCGGGACCTATCCAAAGCTTTTTAAGAGAGTTCCTAGGTGTATCTAAATTAGATTGGTTCCCTGAGCCAAGGTCTATTTGGGGTGCGGTTTGCATCCTAAGTTTGGCTTTATATCCTTATGTTTATTTACTATGCCGCACAGCTTTCTTGGAGCGTAGCCCACGTTTAATGGATGCTGCTAGAACTCTGGGTGCAGGCCCATGGCGCGCTTTCTGGCAAGTTGCTTTGCCAATGGCAAGGCCTGCAACGATGGCAGGGGTCGCTTTGGCTTTAATGGAAGCAGTTGCAGATTACGGTGCGATGTCTTATTTTGGCGTTCAAACTATGACAACCGGTATCTATCGCGCTTGGTTAGGTATGGGAGATCGAGTGGCCGCAGTTCAGCTTTCTGCGGCTCTATTAGGCGTGATCTTTTTACTCTTGATGCTAGAGCATGCGAGCCGAAGGCAGATGCGTTTTGCTTCGAGCGGTCAACGTTTCAGACAAATTAAGCCATGGCAATTGGAGGGTAAAAAAGCCTTCTGGGCAAGTTTGGCTTGTGCATTACCCATGATTTTCGGCTTTATTTTGCCGGTTATCATCATGGCTTATTTGGCATTCACGAGTAATGAAGGGTTAAATGCACGTTACTGGAGTTGGTTGGGTAACACCATGACTCTATCGACCTTAACTGCAATTTTGGCCGTTGTGATTGCTGTTTGGCTAGCCTACAGTGCACGCTTGGCAAAAGGTGGTTTGCAGTTATTGGCTAACCGCATGGTCAGTTTGGGGTATGCCGTTCCGGGCGCCGTATTGGCGGTTGGTATTTTGATTTTGCTGGCGCAATTTGATTTGGCGTGGTTCTTATCTGGCTCATTTGTTGTTTTGATTTATGCCTATCTTACCCGTTTCTTGTCCTCTGGATTGCAAACAGTTGAAGCTGGTTTAAGTAAAATAACGCCAAGCATGGATGCTAGCGCGATGAGTTTGGGATCTAACAAATTTGAATTATTGACACGTATCCATTTACCACTTTTGAGGCGCAGTTTGCTAACAGCAGGTTTATTGGTGTTCGTTGATGTTATGAAAGAATTGCCAGCCACCTTAGTTTTGAGGCCATTCAATTTTGATACTTTGGCAGTGATTACTTATCAGTTGGCTTCTGATGAACGTCTTGCTGAGGCGGCTTGGCCTGCTTTGACGATTGTGCTAGCAGGATTGATTCCTGTTGTGATCTTATCTAGAGCAATGTCTAAGGATTAATCAACCCTTAGACGCCAAGAAATAATTAACGAACAAGTTCTTTCGTTTTATTTTTAACATCTTTCCATTCATCCGCATCAGGAAGAGGGGATTTTGATTTGGTAATAGATGGCCATTTGCGAGCTAATTCTACGTTGAGCTTGATGTAATCTTGTTGGTCACCCGGAACGTCATCTTCAGCATAAATTGCATTTACCGGACATTCTGGAACGCAAACTGCACAGTCAATACACTCATCAGGATCGATGGCTAAAAAATTAGGACCTTCGCGAAAACAATCAACTGGACAAACATCAACGCAGTCAGTGTATTTACAGCGGACACAAGCTTCAGTTACTACATAAGTCATGGCAGGAATCTCTAAATGGATCAAAGGCGCTATTTTATCTTAGTGAGAGCCTGATGATCTATTAAAACCGCCATTTTTTAGATCATTTAGTGATTTGCATATGAATTAAATCAATGACATACAATAAAGATTCAATAATAAATTAAAAAATAAGCTAAAAAAGCTAGGAGACAAATATGACCCAAAAGGATCAAAAACCTAAGATTTTGGTCGCAAGACAGATTTTTCCTGATCTTTTAGCTCAATTGGAGCAAGTTGCTGAAGTGCAATCAAATCAGAACGATAGTATTTGGAATCCTGCTGATCTAAAGCTGGCTATGGCAGACAAAGATGCCGCTATCGTGACAGGTGTCGAACGAGTTGATGCTGACATCATCGCAGCATCCCCGAATCTAAAAATTGTTTCAAATATTGCGGTTGGGTACAACAACTTCGATATGCCAGCTTTTAAAGCCCATCAAGTGATGGCAACCAATACCCCTGATGTCTTAACTGAGACAACGGCTGATTTTGGTTTTACCTTATTGATGGCGACTGCTCGCAGGTTAACTGAGAGTGAGCGCTGGTTACGGGCGGGGCATTGGAAAAAGTTTTCTATTTGTGACACACCTTTGGCCATGGATATTCATCACAGTACTTTAGGCATCATGGGTATGGGTCGTATTGGCCAAGCCATTGCCAGAAGAGCTTTAGGTTTTGGTATGAAAGTGCGATATTACAATCGTTCACGCTTATCCCAAGAGCTTGAAAAGGAATGTGGCGCTACATATGTTGATCGCGAGACTTTATTAAAAGAATCTGATCACATTATTTTGGTGATGCCTTACACGCCAGAAAATCATCATCTCTTTGGTGAAAAAGAATTAAACATGATGAAGCCTACAGCTACAGTGGTAAATATTGCTCGTGGCGGAATAGTTGATGAGCTAGCTTTGGCAAAGGCTCTCAAAGAAAGGAAAATATTTGCAGCTGGTATTGATGTCTTTGAAGGTGAACCAACAGTAAGGCCCGAGCTATTGGCTTTAGATAATGTTGTTCTAGCCCCTCATATCGCCAGTGCTACAGAGAAAACAAGAAGAGCAATGATTGAGTTGGCGATTAAAAACTGTTTAATGGGGCTTGCCGGTAAGACGCCACCTAATTTGCTAAGCTAAATAAGCAGCAGGTTCAAGGCTAAGAGAAGTCTTAGTCTTGAATCGTTGGTTTTTTAATTTCAGGTGCAGGAGTGTCTCTTACAGCTACTTCAATGCCACCAAAGCGATCAGCCACCCAGTTATAAACTTTACAAGCTAACCACAGTAAGCCAAATCCAATGAGAGCATTGAGGATCAATGCCGAGATCACTGTGAAGCCCGGTAATTCACCATCTCTAATAAAGGCAACAAAGAGAGCAAGCAGAACAACTGGTACTGAAAAGCTTAAATAAACCAAGACCAGCGTTTTAGCTGTGTGTAGTGGATCCACGTAAACAACTTCTTTTTTGATGTATTTGGGGCTGGGCATATGGTCTTTAGTTCAGTTAGATCAGTGTTTTGGCGAATTTCGGATATGCGCAATTCTATACCAAGTTAAATAATCTTGTTGCGATGCAATATCTTTTGTGGTGCAAAAAACATATTTTTGAGCTTTTAATGTAAGGTCATCATGACCTTTGATTACAAAAGTCCCTCAAATAAAACCACGTTAACCAGTTCGCCTGCTTCAATATTAGCTTGGTCGTGCTCTAAGACGATAAAGCAATTAGCTTCGCTCATGGAGCGCAGAACACCTGATCCTTGGGAGCCAGTAATGCTAACTGTATTAATACCCAATCCATTTGAGGTAATGATGCCTCTTTGAAATTCTGTTCGACCAGGGCGCTTCCTAATGTTTTCTTGTGATTGGGCTTTCATAGTTATTGGGGCAAGTTCGTTCACCCCTGACATGGCCAGTAGAGCATATCTAACAAATTGATAGAAAGTCACCATAACAGCAACTGGATTTCCCGGCAAACCAAATAAAACTGCTTGATGCTCCTTGGATTGAATTGATCCAAATGCCATCGGTCTGCCCGGGCGCATTGCTATTTTCCAAAAAGCAATATCACCTAATTCGCGCATAATTTGTTTGGTGTAGTCTGCTTCACCAACGGATACTCCACCCGACGTAATAACAGCGTCGCACTGTGCGGCTGCATCAGAAAAAGCCCGACGCATGGCCTCCGGTTCATCTCTCACAACACCCAAATCAATAATGTCTACACCGAGCCTACTCAGCATCCCAAATAAAGTGTAACGATTACTGTCATAAACACAGCCTGGATCTAACGTTTCTCCAATAGAGCGAAGCTCATCACCCGTAGAAAAAAAGCCAACTCGTAAGCGGCGTTTTACATCTACTTTGCCAAGCCCTAAAGACGCGATTAAACCCAAATCTGATGGTCGTAAGATCTTGCCTGCCAACAATGCAGGTCCACCTTCTTTTAGATCCTCTCCTAGAAGTCGGCGATTGTCACCACTCTTCACCGAAGTGGATGTAAAGTGAATATCGTCACCACTAAGCTGGACGAGTTCTTGAGGGATAACGGTGTCACACCCGCTTGGCATGATGGCCCCTGTCATGATTCTGACGCATTCACCAGCATCAACATGACCGGTAAATGCATTACCAGCAAATCCCTTGCCAATTATTCTGAGAGATGTTTTATCTGTTGTAGAGATTGAGTTTCCAGCAAACGCATAACCATCCATTGCTGAGTTGTCAGCAGCGGGAACATTGATAGGGGAAATAATATCTTGGGCTAAAACACGGCCCAATGATTGATGAATTTCTACGGTTTCAATTGCGAGAGTCTCGGCGCTAGGGCGAACAAAATCTTTAACGATCTGAAGTGCCTGATCCACTTTCAGTGAATTCGGGTCATAGTCTGATAAGCAAGTAACAACTGAGTTGATTGATGGAAGCGTGGGCTTGCTCATAAAGTTTTCTTGAATAAAAAATAGTTGTCAGACGATTTGAAAAGATTTAACCACCAATGTAAGACATCTCAACTTTGGTTTTATTGGTCATTTCAGGTGAGCCACGCAACTCTGAATAACGATCAGTCCGTTGCATCCAAACTTGAGCGATAGCGTTGCTGATCTCTAAGTCAGAGCGACCATCACGAAGTAAAGCTTTGAGATCGTATCCTTCGGTTGCAAATAAACACAGATACATCTTTCCTTCAGTAGATAAGCGAGCTCTAGAACAGTTTTTGCAGAATGCTTGAGTCACACTAGAAATAACTCCAATCTCGCCGGAGCCATCAATGTATTTCCAGCGTTCTGCAACTTCTCCAGAATAGTTTGGGTCAATATTAGTTAATGGTAAGGATTCATGGATCTTCTTGATAACTTCTGATGATGGAAGTACTTCTGACATATTCCAGCCATTGGATGCACCAACATCCATGAACTCAATAAATCTTAGAGTGACATCGCTGCCTTTGAAGTATTTGGCCATCGGAATGATTTCGTGATCATTGGTACCTTTTTTGACAACCATGTTGACCTTTAGATTCTTAAAGCCCACTTCACGAGCTGCTTCAATCCCATCTAGAACATCGCTGACTGGGAAGTCCACATCATTCATTTTTTTAAAAGTGAGATCGTCCAAGCCATCGAGACTAATTGTCATGCGTGATAAGCCAGCATCTTTAAGTGCTTGTGCCTTTTTTCGTAGTAAGCTGCCATTCGTTGTGAGTGTTAAATCTAATGGCTGACCACGGCGTGTTTTTAATGAAGCCAACATCTCGATTAATTTTTCGATATGTTTGCGCAAGAGGGGTTCGCCCCCCGTTAAACGGATCTTCTCAACCCCATGTTCGATATAGATTTTTGCCAGGCGTGTAATTTCTTCAAAGCTGAGTAAATCACCATGACTAAGGTAGGGGTAATCTTTATCAAACACCTCTTTAGGCATGCAATAAGTACAACGGAAGTTGCAACGGTCTGTTACTGAAATTCTTAAATCATGAAGACTGCGGCCGTTAGTGTCAGCCAATAACCCATTGGGTGTTGATAGTTGTGCCGGAATGGCCGGCACATGACTACCAATCTTTCTTTGGCGTTCGTCAATGAGGGGAATGACTCTTTCTGACATATCCCCCATTGTAGAACTAAGTTTACTTTTCGATTTTTTGTTCTTTGCCACCAGTTTCAATAAGAACCATTGGTTCAGTTGATAACTCAACAGCTGGTTTTGGTTGACGTGGTGGATGGCTAATGACTGGCTCAGCAGCAATTTGTGCACGTACTTCTGCTAACTTATTGTCGTCAGTATTAACCCAAACCATACCCGCTGATTCAAGTACTGAATTTAATTCAGAAGCTTGTAATGGCTGGAATTCAACTTTTGGTAGTGGTGCTGGAGCCGCTTTAGGAGCTGCTTGTTCTGCAACTGCCGGAGCAACCACCGGAGCAATAACAGGGGCTACCACAGGAGTAACCACGGGAGCTGAGACACTAGCAACTAAAGACTCAACAACAGGAGTAGCTGCCACTGTTTCAGTTGATGCAACAACATGACCAGAATCTACAACGGCATCAACACCAGATGCTGTTGGAGCAACTTGGTTTTGAACAACTTCTGCACCATTGCTTTCACCAGCATTTTCAGGGCGATCTGCACGATCACGGCCACGGTTACGGCCGCGACGGTTACGACCGCGTGGGCGATCTTCACCATCTACTGCATTGTTGAGGGCTTGTTCTCCATGAGTTAAAGCATCTTTAGCTGGCTCAGATTTAGTCTCTTGAGTGCCTTCAGGCTTGTTGTCACGTGGAGTGCGTTGATTGCGTTGGTTACGATTTTGCTGAGGACGTGCTTCTTTACCCTCAGTTTTTTCTTCCCCTTCACGAGCTGTTGAATTGCGCTCGCCACCCTCACTCTTATTACGATTGCGGTTACGGTTATTGCGATTGCGACCATTACGATCATTGCGACCTTCGCGTGCTGGACGCTTTTCAACCGGAGCATCTTCCTTGGCGCCAAAAAGTTTCTTAATGAAACCAATCAAGCCACCAGAGGATTCTTTTTCGCCAGCTGCCTTGCGCTCAGGACGTGAGACTCCTGTTGGTGCAGGTTGACTTGGTCGAACACCTTTTACAGCCGCTTCTTGACGAGGCTTAGCTTCTTCAGCTTTGCGATTTAAAATAGTGTCTGATTCTAGTTCCTTGCTGGCTTCTTCAGCCATGGCATAGCTAGCTTTAGGATCATCCAAGCGAGGATCGTCGTGACGCAAACGCTCTAGCTTGTAGTGAGGTGTTTCTAAGTGTTTGTTTGGTAAGAGCAAAACATTAACTTTGAAGCGACTTTCAATTTTGATAACTTCGGCACGCTTCTCATTTAAAAGGAATGCTGCAACATCAACTGGAACTTGGCAGTGGATGGCTGCCGTGTTCTCTTTCATCGCTTCTTCTTGAATGATGCGAAGAACTTGTAATGCTGATGACTCCGTATCTCTAATGTGGCCAGTACCATTACAGCGTGGGCATGTCACGTTGCTACTTTCAGAAAGTGCAGGGCGTAGACGTTGGCGCGATAGCTCTAGTAAACCAAAACGTGAGATCTTGCCCATTTGAACGCGAGCACGATCGTGACGAAGAGCGTCTTTCAAACGTTGCTCTACATCCTTTTGATTCTTAGAGGACTCCATATCAATGAAGTCGATCACAATCAAACCACCTAAGTCTCGTAAGCGCATCTGACGAGCTAATTCGTCTGCAGCTTCTAAGTTTGTTCTAGCTGCTGTCTCTTCAATATCTGAACCACGAGTTGAGCGTGCTGAGTTGACGTCTACTGAAACCAAAGCTTCTGTGTGGTCAATCACAATCGCGCCACCTGATGGCAATGACACTGTGCGAGAGTAGGCTGTTTCAATTTGGTGTTCAATTTGGAAGCGAGAGAATAAAGGCACGTCGTCTTGATAGCGCTTAACCCGTGACATATTGTCAGGCATCACAACAGACATAAATGCACTAGCTTGTTCGTAGATCTCATCGGTATCAATCAAAATCTCACCGATATCTGGCTGGAAGTAATCTCGAATAGCGCGAATAACTAAGCTAGATTCCAAGTAAATTAGTAGGGGCGCTTGATTACCGCCGGCAGCTTCATCAATGGCTGTCCAGAGTTGCATTAAATAACTCAAGTCCCACTGCAATTCTTCAGCAGTGCGACCAATGCCAGCTGTTCTAGCAATAATGCTCATGCCATCCGGCACTGTTAAGTGGCTCATGGCTTCACGTAGCTCATTGCGATCTTCGCCTTCAATACGACGAGATACGCCACCACCACGAGGGTTATTTGGCATTAGAACCAAATAACGACCAGCGAGGGAAATGAAGCTAGTCAAGGCAGCACCTTTATTGCCACGCTCTTCTTTTTCCACTTGAACAATGATTTCTTGGCCTTCACGCAAGGCATCTTTAATGCCTGCATTTCTAACATCAATGCCATCTTTGAAATAAGCTCTTGAAACTTCTTTAAATGGTAAGAAGCCATGACGCTCTTCACCATAGTTCACAAAGCATGCTTCTAGGGATGGTTCGATGCGTGTGATCACGCCTTTGTAGATATTGCCTTTGCGTTGTTCACGCCCAGTAGTTTCAATATCAATATCAATGAGTTTTTGCCCATCAACGATAGCTACGCGCAACTCTTCTTGTTGGGTAGCATTAAACAACATTCTTTTCATATAAAACTCCGTACTGCGGCCAAGCAGCCATCGCGGGGCGCGAAACGGAATTGAAGTGACTGTTCGAGACAATCCTCTGTGATAACTACTTCACTACGCTCGCTGACTTATTCTTGTTTGCGGGTCAGCGCGCGCCTAAATTCTTTTATCTGTTTCGCAGTTCGCGGCACTATGCCAGCCAACCTTGCGTCTCGTTGCTTCAGGGGAGAGGCAAACCCTGGGAATATCATTCGGCTATTCCGGACCGAGCTTGGCGCACGACTTTCAAATTATAAATTTGATATTGCGCAGCAAGATAGGTCATTATATGACATATGAACAGTAATTCGGTAACCCAACACGTTGTTTTATTTGAGGAAGCTGGCCAAAGGCTAGATAATTTCCTGTTTCGCATCGCTAAAGGCGTTCCAAAAACCCATATTTATCGAATTATTCGCTCCGGAGAGGTCCGAATTAATAAGAAAAGAGCGGATGCCAGCCAAAAAATCCAAGAAGGAGATGTTTTACGCCTTCCTCCGATTCGGGTTTCTGAAGTTAAAGCCCCTACAAATGACTATCTTTCTAGCAAAATAAGCTCAGAAATAGACATTTTATATGAAGATGACAGCATTTTAGTGGTAGATAAGCCATCTGGAATAGCTGTTCATGGAGGATCGGGGGTCTCTTTGGGTCTTATTGAAGCCATGAGAGCTCAAAGGCCGGATGCTAAGTTCTTGGAATTGGTTCATCGCTTAGACCGAGATACCTCAGGTATTTTGATGTTGGCTAAAAAACGCAGTGCCTTGGTCAATCTGCATGAGCAGATTCGTGAGGGCAAGATGGAAAAACGCTATTTATTAATTGTTCATGGTGAATTACCTGTTTCTGGTAAATCTATCCCATTGAAATATCCACTTTTGAAATACTTATTACCGAATGGCGAGAGGCGGGTACGAGTTGCCAGTGATGGCGGTCAGTTAAGTCATACCAATATCCGCGTCAAAGCAAATTACTCTGATGGTTTATGCAGTTTGGTCGAGGCGCAGTTAAAAACAGGGCGAACTCATCAAATTAGGGTGCATTTGCAGGCTTATGGTCATCCTATCTTGGGTGACGATAAATATGGTGACCAAGAGTTGGATAAAGCTCTAAGACCCAAACGCCTACTTTTGCATGCAAGGCACTTATCTTTTATACACCCTAAAACTGAACAAAAAATGATATTTGAAGCACCGATACCTGAATCATTCGAAAAGTTTGAATCGAATTAAGATAGAGCATATTCAAAAGGAGTTCTTATGAAGTTGGCAGCATTTCAGTTTCAAGCTAAGCGATTTGTTGGTGTGGTTTCAGCGGATCTGAAAACCATCAGCCCTTATCAACTTCCAGAGGATCAGGCTGATCTCGGCGCTTTAGCGATTATTGAAATGATGGCTGATGGCCAGAATTTGCCGCCGCTTGGCCAGGGGCTCCAGTTGAGCGAAGTTTGCCTTTTGGCACCGATACCGAAGCCACGCAGAAATATTTTTTGCGTCGGTAAAAATTATCTCGATCACGTGAAAGAAATTAAAGACAGTAAATTAGGTGATGCTCAGGGCGTCATGGCTAATCTGCCGAAACACCCAGTTATTTTTAGCAAAGTACCCGAATCTGTTATTGGCAGCAAGGCAGGTATTGATAGTCACCCACAAGTAACCCAAGAGATGGACTATGAAGCTGAGTTGGCAGTTGTGATCGCTAAAAAAGGTAAGGGCATCAAAAAACAAGATGCTTTGAAATACATCTGGGGTTACACCATTATTAATGATGTGAGTGCCCGCGATTTACAAGCCAAGCATGTTCAATTTCACGTAGGGAAAAGTTTGGATACTTTTTGTCCAATGGGGCCTTGGTTGGTTTCTGCTGATGAGTTAGATTCAAGCCATGCTTCTATTCAGTGTTGGGTTAACGACGAATTGCGACAAAGTGGCACAACAGAGTCATTAATTTTTGATATCCCTACCATTATTGAAGATTTATCTGCTGGTATGACTCTCTACCCCGGTGATGTTATTGCAACTGGTACCCCAAGTGGTGTTGGTATCGGCTTTAAGCCGCCGCGATTTTTGAAAAAAGGCGACACTGTCAAAATTGAAATCGCAGGCATTGGTATTTTAGAAAACCCTGTTATTTAATGTGCTGTGACATTTAAGGAGCTTTTTTGAAATATCAATTAATTGTTTGGGATTGGGATGGCACCCTCATGGATTCCACTCCAACAATCGTTCGTTGTATTCAAGATGCTTGTAGAGATTTGGAATTGCCTGTGCCGGATGATTCAATGGCTAGTCATGTGATCGGTTTAGGTTTGCAAGAATCCCTCCGCAGAGCAGTGCCCACTCTTTCAGTGCAAGATCATCCTAAATTAGTAGACCGTTTTCGTTTTCACTACCTTACTAAAGATCATGAATTAAGCTTATTTGCAGGAGCAAAAGAATTACTTTATGCGCTCAAAAATAAAGGACATTTATTGGCAGTTGCAACAGGCAAAAGTCGTAAAGGTTTAGATCGTTCTTTGGGCTTTCATGATTTGCATGATGTCTTTGCAGATACCCGAACACCGGATGAGACTTTTGCTAAGCCTCATCCTGGAATGTTGATGGAATTATCAGAGGCATTGATGGTTCCTATGGAAAAAGTATTAATGATTGGTGACACCACTCACGATTTATTAATGGCTAACAACGCTGGCGCTGATGCTGTCGCCGTGACGTATGGTGCACACCCTCTCAACGTCTTAAAAACAGAGAATCCCAAAGCTTGTGTTGCAAACGTCCAAGAGTTGTCAGATTGGTTGGCCGTACATGCGTAGATTTAAAAAATAACAGACAATCCAGAAATGAAATAAAAAATCTTAAGAAAGAAATTGCATGTCAGATGAAAAAGTTTGGGAACGTCAGGCCTTAGAGCACCTTTTATTAGAGAATATGAAGGAGCAGCGGCGTGGTCGCCGCTGGAGAACAGCAGTTCGTTTGATGACCTTGGTGGTATTTGTAGGAATTGCCATTAATTTATTTGATTTAAATTTTGGTAGTAAGGCATCACTCGGTAAGCACACGGCTTTAGTAGATTTGCATGGAGAGATTGCTCCCAATACTCCAGCAAGTGCCGAAGCTATCAATGCAGCATTGAATACAGCATTTGAAAATAGTGAAAGCGTTGGTGTGATTCTACGCATCAATAGTCCAGGGGGGTCTCCTGTTCAATCAGGAATTATTCATGATGAAATCTTGCGCTTGCGTGCTAAGTATCCAGATAAACCTTTGCATGTTGTCGTGGAGGAAATTTGTGCTTCAGGTGGTTACTACGTTGCGGTTGCTGCTGAGAAAATTTATGTCGATAAAGCGAGTTTAGTGGGCTCTATTGGCGTCATCATGAGTGGTTTTGGTGTGACTGGCTTGATGGATAAATTAGGAGTTGAGCGTCGGGTGATTGCTGCTGGTAAAAATAAAGCCCTGTTGGATCCTTTTTCAAAGGAAGATCCTAAGCAAAAAGCATTTGTTCAAGAGATGATTCTTGAAGTTCACGATCAATTTATTACAGTGGTTCGTGATGGTAGAGGTAAGCGCCTGAAAGAAACGCCTGAGATGTTCAGTGGATTGGTTTGGAATGGTGCAAGGAGTATTGATCTTGGTCTAACTGACGCTTTAGGTACTATCGATGTGGTCGCCCGAGACGTGTTCAAGGCTCCTGAGATTGTTGATTACACAACTAAAGAGAATTTGGCAGAACGTGTAGCGAAGCGCTTTGGTGCTGCGATGGGTGAAGGTGCTACTAAGGTCCTGTTACGCAATGAGAATTTGCGCTACGGCAATTAAGTTACATTAAGCCAACAACAAAAATACGGCAGGTCGTTGATGAAGAGCTTGGAGTAATCCAGGCTCTTTTTTAATGGCGGCTTGCCATGAGGCAATCGTTTGAGATTTAACCCACTCCGTTGGCAAGCTCAAGTCTGCCGCCACACATATTTGAGTATTAGGGTGAAGAGCTTGGAGCATTGTTTCAATCATGGCCGCATTACGGTAGGGTGTTTCAATCCATAACTGAGTTTGATGTTTCTTTTTAGATTCTTGTTCTAGTTGCTTCAGTGCATTGATTTTATCTGCTTGATTGACTGGTAAGTAACCATGAAATGCAAAGCTTTGACCGTTCATGCCGCTAGACATCAATGCCAACAATAGTGAGCTAGGGCCCACGAGTGCTCGAACCGTAATACCCAAACGGTGAGCCGCATTGACAATGTCAGAGCCTGGGTCTGCTATTGCTGGCAAACCAGCTTCAGACATCAAGCCCATGTCGTGACCATCTAAAAGGGGTTGAAGTAGTTTTTTTAAATCAGTTGTTTCTTTACCTTGTTGCTCTTTGCCTGGGCCGCGCCATTCAGTCATTAACATTTCTTGCATCGTGCAAATGAGAGGGGATTGGCTCGAAATGGCTTTTAATAAAGCTCTAGCAGTTTTCGCATTTTCAACAATCCAGTAGCGTAACTGCGAAGCGCGTTGAATCGTGTCAATTGGAAGGACCTTTGCGAGTTGATCTTCTCTAGCATCATCGCCTAGCGTATTTGGAATGAGGTAAAGAATGCCGGCCATATTTATCCTGGAATTAAAAAGCCTGCTTCACGTAAAAGTGAGCAGACAGTTATAAGTGGCAAGCCAATTAGTGCGCTCGGATCATCACTTTGAACGCGCTCTAAAAGGCAGATCCCTAAACCTTCTGATTTAGCACTCCCAGCGCAATCATAAGGTGTCTCCGCTAATAAATAGGCCTCTAGAACATCATCTTTTAATGATCTAAATTGAACCTCAGTAATCACGTTGATTGTTTTGGTTTCCTCGCCCTTAGCAAGACATATGGCGGTATGGAATTGCACTGTTTCTCCGCGTAAGAGTTGTAGTTGAGCCATTGCCCGCTCATGATCACCAGGTTTCCCCATGGCGGCACCATGTAAATCTATCACTTGATCTGACCCAATCACCCATGCATCAGGATGAGTTCTTGAAATAGCCAAGGCTTTTGCTTTAGCTAAGCGAAGGGCAATTTGCTTGGGTGTTTCATTGGGAAGGGGCTTTTCATCCACTTCTGGTGACGCGCATGTAAAAGCTAGCCCCAAACGAGATAGCAGTTCTTTTCTATATTTAGATGTGGAGGCCAAAATGAGCTTTTTCGGCTCTTCCTTTAATTTTGTAGATAAATTGCTTGGGCTAGGGACTGCGCTCATTTATGCTTTCGGTATGAATTCAAATAAAACAACACCCCACATTTTGCCGAATAATCCCAAAGATCTTCAATCTATTGATTTGAAGTCAGGATCGACTTATCTCGGGCAAGGGGCCTTGGACTTATCTTCTTTTCCTAGATTGTCACAGGAAATCGCTTCAGATAGCAATTTAAAGCCATCTCAAGTCCACTGGGAGCTCAGCACTTGGTTTGAAGAGCGTTTGGGAGGAATTCCTCTGCAATACATGCACTTGCGTTTAGCAGTTGACCTACCTTTGAGTTGCCAAGCTTGTTTTCAGCCCTATATGGAGTCCATTGACTCAGATCGTGATTACATCCTGTTTGATACAGAAGAAGAGGCTGAAAACTGGGATTTGGATGATGAAAATCAAGATGCTGAAGATGCTTTGGTCGCCTCAGAAACCTTTAATTTACTGGATAGTATCGAGGATGAGCTGTTACTGAGTCTGCCTTTATCGGCTAGGCATGCCCCAGGGGAGTGCAAGGCTGAAGACTTAGAAAAAGTCTCTAAAAAGCTAAAAACAGGGTCAGAAGAGATCATTATTCAGAAGCCTAATCCATTTGCCATCTTACAAAAGCTCAAAAAACAATGATTTTGTGCTAGAATCTCTGCTTCGTTTAGGAGTAAAAACATGGCTGTTCAACAGAATAAGAAATCACCATCTAAGCGTGGCATGCACCGCGCACACGACTTTTTGTCTGCACCTTCATTGGCAGTTGAGCCAACGACTGGTGAAGCGCACTTACGTCACCACATTAGCCCAAATGGCTATTACCGTGGTCGTAAAGTAATTAAGACTAAGAACGACTAATCTCCTACGGGAAAAAGATTAAGCGGCACTTTGAGTAGCCGCTTTTTTCTTAATCAAGAATCTTAATGAGCGTCACGCTAGCTGTTGATGCAATGGGTGGAGACCACGGTCTAGTGGTCACAATACCTGCCAGCACAGACCTTCTGGCCGAGTTGCCAGACTTAAAAATAAGACTTGTTGGTAACGCTGAGTTGATAAACAAAGCGTTGGAGAAGGTGTCTCCAAATATTTTGGAGCGAATTACTGTCGTTCATGCTTCTGAAGTGGTGACGATGGATGATTCAATTGAAGTCGCCCTGCGTAAGAAAAAAGATTCTTCCATGCGTGTAACTGCTCAGCAGGTTAAAGATGGCTTGGCTGATGGCGCAGTTTCTGCAGGTAACACGGGCGCCTTGATGGCAATTTCTCGTTATGTCCTTAAAACTCTTGATGGCATTGATCGTCCAGCGATTGCTGCGGCAATGCCTAACCAATTGGGCCGCGGTACAACGGTTTTAGATTTGGGTGCGAATGCTGATTGCGAAGCCATTCATTTATTACAGTTTGCTCAAATGGCCGATGTAATGGCTAGAGCAGTTGATGGTATTTCTAACCCAACTATTGGATTGCTTAATATTGGTGAAGAAGTCATCAAAGGTAACCAAGTCGTTAAAGAAGCCGGTGAATTACTTCGTCAAAGTACCCTCAATTTCTATGGCAACGTGGAGGGTAATGATATTTTCAAAGGAACAACGGATATCGTAGTTTGTGATGGCTTTGTCGGCAACGTAGCTTTGAAAACTACTGAAGGCTTAGCTCATATGATTTCTGGTTTGATCAAGGAAGAATTTAGTCGTAACTGGCTGACCAAATTAATGGCCCTAGCAGCTTTGCCTGTTTTGATGCGCTTTAAAAATCGTGTTGACCATCGTAATTACAACGGCGCTGTACTCCTGGGTTTACGAGGTTTAGTATTAAAAAGTCATGGCTCTGCAGATAAAAAATCGTATATGACTGCCCTTCGCAGGGCTTATGAGGGCGCAAAAAATAATATGGTGGGGAAAGTGGCTGAGGCCTTTGAAGTGACCCAGGCCGTTGCTCAACAAGATCAGGGGGCGGTATGACTCAAGCTTTGAGCCCAAGAAAGTACGCCAAAATTTTAGGCACTGGTAGCTATTTGCCCGCGAATAAAGTAAGCAATGCCGACATGACGGAAATGTTGGCGAAAGATGGTATTGAAACAAGCGATGAGTGGATTTTTTCTCGTAGCGGTATCAGTGCTCGTCACTTCGCTGCTGATGGTGAGCTCACAAGTGACTTGGCTGTAAAGGCCTCTCAAAGAGCCATCGAGGCAGCTGGTATCGATGCCAACGATATTGATTTAATTATTTTGGCAACATCGACTCCAGATAACTTGGGTGGTTTTCCAAGCACTGCTTGCGTATTACAAGATAAATTAGGAATTAAAAATGGCTGCGCTGCGTTTGACGTGCAGGCGGTTTGTTCTGGATTCGCTTATTCATTAGCTGTTGCGGATAATTTCATTCGAAGCGGTATGTATGAAAAGATTTTGATTGTTGGCGCAGAAACTTTTTCGCGCATTCTTAACTTTAAAGATCGTGGCACTTGTGTATTGTTTGGTGATGGTGCTGGTGCTGTTGTAATTGGTGCTAGTGATGAGCCTGGTATTTTGGCAACAGCCATGCATGCCGATGGCAGTCATCGTGACATCTTGTGTGTCCCAGGTCGTGCAGATAATGGTGCTTTAGAAGGCTCAGCCTTTTTGGTTATGGATGGTCAAGCCGTATTTAAGTTAGCAGTCAAAGTTCTTGAGCAAGTGGCGCAAGAAGTTTTAGTAAAAGCCAATTTGACGCCAGCTGATATTGATTGGTTGATTCCTCACCAAGCGAATATTCGGATCATGGAAGGTACTGCTAAAAAATTAGGGATTGATCGAGATCACGTTGTTGTTACTGTTCATGATCATGGCAATACATCGGCAGCTTCTATTCCTTTAGCTTTAGATACGGCTATTCGTGCAGGACAAGTTAAACGTGGTCAGCATCTTCTGATGGAAGGTGTGGGCGGTGGGTTTACATGGGCAGCAGCCCTTGTTAAATACTAAGATTCAATAAATATATAAGATATCAGGAACGATTGATGAAATTTGCTTTTGTATTCCCAGGTCAAGGTTCGCAAGCTGTTGGAATGTTGAATGCTTGGGGTGATAACCTTGAAGTGAAGAAAACATTAGATGAGGCTTCAGAAGCTTTAGGTGAAGATGTTGCAAAGTTAATTGCTGAAGGTCCTGCTGAAGCTTTGTCATTAACAACAAATACACAGCCAGTGATGTTGACGGCAGGTG
>JBDLVQ010000041.1:0-58565 GCA_039804685.1 Pseudomonadota bacterium
GATTTGGTCATAGCGATAACGCGGGAAAGATGCACGAAGCCAGATAAAGCATGACAAGAAGAAGAATGTCTTGCCAACTAACCAGAAGAAACCAGGAATATCTCTTAAAACTGGAGCATCAATGATTGGAGACCAACCACCAAAGAACAAAATAGAAGTCATCGCTGCGATCAAGATCATGTTGGCATACTCAGCCAAAAAGAACATCGCAAAAGCCATGCCAGAGTATTCAATCATGTGACCAGCAACAATCTCTGATTCACCTTCAACAACGTCAAATGGATGACGATTCAATTCGGCAACACCAGAAATAAAGTAGATCAAGAACATAGGCAATAAAGGCAACCAGTTCCATGACAAAAAGTTCAAACCTAAGCTGGCAAAGTAACCACTTTGTTGTGACTTCACAATGTCACTTAAATTCAATGTGCCAGACACCACTAAAACCGCAGCCAAACCAAAGCCCATCGCAATTTCATATGAAACCATCTGAGCAGAAGCACGCATAGCACCCAAGAAAGCATACTTAGAGTTAGAAGCCCAACCAGCCAAAATGATGCCGTAAACACCAATCGATGTAATCGCCATTACATATAACAAGCCAGCATTCACGTTCGCTAAAACTAAATCAGCCTGGAAAGGTATCACTGCCCAAGCAGCAAAGGCCGGCGCAATCACCATCACTGGAGCAACGATATAGAGAACCTTATTAGCCTTGCTTGGAATAATCACTTCCTTGAGCAATAACTTCAATGCATCAGCAATTGGCTGCAAAAGACCTAAAGGACCAACACGGTTAGGTCCCAAACGAATATGCATCCAACCGATCAACTTACGTTCCCACAAAGTTAGATAAGCGACACATCCAAACATGGGTAAGACAATGATGACAATCTTGATTAGCGTCCAAACGATAGGCCATAACATGGCACCGAATAGCGCAAGACCGTGTGTATTAATTGTTTGAATTAAATCGGTCATACACGCTCCACTGACAATTGACCAAACATGGCGCCTAGCTGAGCACTAGGAGCAGTACCTGCTGACAAGCGAACCACGCCATCAACCAATGCTTTTTCTTCAGTAGCTGGCATCACAACACTAGCACCCAACTGAGTCACTTTGACAGCATCGCCTTCTTTTAAACCTAGCTGGGCAAATAATGCGCTTGGTAAGCCTAACTTCACTGCGCGCTTAGCATCTTGCGTTAGCTGCAAAGCAGGTGCACGACGCACAATCGCATCACTTGAATGGATCGTTACATCAGCCAAACGCTCAATCGCCGCTGTGTATATACTCGTTACAGCTGGCTGCGTTGATGTTTGATTATTTAATTGAGACTCAAAGCTGCCTGGTAAAGCTTCAGCCAATACTTCTTCAGAGCTATTAAAGTAGAAGTTATCAAGGCCAAGAACATTGCCCAAAACTCTGAGTACTTTCCAGGCTGGGCGAGCTTCCCCTAAAGGACGAACAGCGGCTTGAACAGACTGTAATGTTCCTTCAGCATTAACATAGCTACCTGATGTTTCTGTGTATGGCGTGATCGGCAAAAGAACGTCTGCGACTTCTCTTAACTCAGCACTATCAAATGCTGTCATTGCAATCACTGTCCCTGCTTTTGCAAGCGCTGCTTTAGCAGCTTGTGGGTCTAACAAATCTGCACTTGGTTCAAGACCTAACAAAACAACCGCTTTAAGTTCTTTAGCTAAGACACCCTGAACACCAACTTCAGTCACAGCCTTGACTAAGTGAGCACCAACTGAATTACCGCCTTCAGGCAAGAAAGCCAATGTAGCGCCTGACTGCTCAGCGATAAATTGAGCATAGGCATGTAGTTGAGCAAATTGTGGATGACCTATCGCAGCAGAACCCAAGAACACAGCTTTGCGCTCACCAGACATTAAGCTATCTGCAATAGCTTTTGCATTAGGACTAATATTGGCGTTGCTTGGAGCAGCTACACCTTTAACTTGTGCAACAGCAGCAGCCACACCCGCCAATTCTGCTGGCCAGTTAGATGGTGTTGCTAATGCAGATGCCGCTACTGGCATTAACCAATCTTCTGCGCTTGCACCTAAACGCGTTACTTTAAGGCCACGCTTGGTTGCTGCACGAACACGCGCAGCCAACAAAGGTTGATCTTTACGCAAGAAGCTACCAATAAAGAAAGCTCTTTGTAGTTGAGATACATCAGCGACCTTCATACCCAACCATGGGGCCTTGGCGGCACCGCTCACATCTTGTTGACGTAAACGTGTTTCGATATTGTTCGAGCCTAAACCACGAATAACCTTTTGCAAAAGATGAAGCTCCTCTACGCTAGCCATTGGATGAGCTATTGCAGCAATCGCATCAGCGCCGTGATCAGCTTTAATCGAGTTCAAAGAACGAGCAATGTAATCTAAAGCAGTTTCCCAATCAGTTTTAACCCAACGGTTATCTTGCTTAACCATTGGGGTTTGCAAACGATCTGAACCATTTAGACCTTCATAAGCATAACGATCTTTATCACTGATCCAGCATTCGTTGATGGCTTCGTTTTCTAAAGGAACCGTACGTAATACTTGATTCGCTTTAGTTTGCAAAATGATGTTGCTACCCATTGAATCATGGGGGCTAACAGAGCGACGACGACCTAACTCCCAAGTACGCGCTTGGTAGCGGAATGGTTTGCTGGTTAAGGCGCCCACTGGACACAAGTCAATCATGTTGCCAGACAACTCTGAGTCAACAGACTTGCCAACAAAAGAAGTAATTTCTGAATGCTCACCGCGGTTAAGCATGCCCAACTCCATCACGCCAGCGATCTCTTGACCAAAACGTACGCAACGTGTGCAGTGAATACAACGGCTCATTTCTTCCATTGAAATTAATGGGCCTACATTTTTGTGGAATACCACACGCTTCTCTTCAGAATAGCGTGAAGATGTCTTACCGTAACCCACAGCCAAATCTTGTAACTGGCACTCACCACCTTGATCGCAAATTGGGCAATCCAATGGGTGATTAATCAACAAAAACTCCATGACGGATTTTTGTGCTTGAACTGCTTTTTCTGAATGTGTATGAACCTTCATACCTGGCGTCACTGGTGTCGCGCAAGCAGGCAAAGGCTTTGGTGCTTTTTCAACCTCAACCAAACACATACGGCAGTTTGCCGCGATCGATAATTTCTTGTGATAGCAAAAATGCGGAATATGCGTACCTAACTTCTTGGCCGCATCCATCACCATAGAGCCCTGTTGGACTTCTACCGATTTGCCATCAATTTCGATTTCAACCATCTTTTTTCCTGTAGGTCTCTTTTAGACGATTAAACGTAAGCCGGCACAATGCAACGCTTGTGCTCAACGTGATACGCAAACTCATCCATGTAATGCTTCAACATGCCACGCACTGGCATTGCCGCAGCATCACCTAGTGCACAAATTGTTCTACCTTGAATATTGCCAGCTACATCATTCAAAAGATCTAAATCTTCTGGACGACCTTGACCGTGTTCAATACGATTCACAATGCGCCACAACCAGCCAGTACCTTCACGGCAAGGCGTACATTGACCACATGATTCTTCGTGATAGAAATAGGACAAACGTAACAAAGACTTCACCATGCAACGCGTTTCATCCATCACAATCACAGCACCAGAACCCAACATAGAGCCCGCTTTCGCAATGCTGTCGTAATCCATATCAGTCTCCATCATCATGGCACCCGGAATAACGGGTGCTGATGAACCACCAGGAATTACTGCTTTAATCTTTTTGCCACCACGCATACCACCGGCTAACTCTAAAAGAGTTGCAAATGAGGTACCCAGTGGAATCTCGTAGTTACCTGGGCGCTCAACATCACCAGAGATTGAGAAAATCTTTGTGCCACCGTTATTAGGTTTACCTAATTTGGCATAAGTTTCACCACCAACTGCGAAGATGAATGGAACAGCCGAGAAAGTTTCAGTGTTGTTAATCGTTGTTGGTTTGCCATACAAACCAAAACTTGCCGGGAATGGTGGTTTGAAACGTGGCTGACCTTTTTTACCTTCCAAAGACTCAAGCAAAGCAGTTTCTTCACCACAAATATATGCGCCCCAACCATGATGAGCATGTAATTGGAATGAGAATTCTGATCCACAAATCTTGTCGCCCAAGAAACTAGCAGCACGAGCCTCTTCTAGAGCCTCTTCAAAACGAGCATAACCTTCCCAAATCTCACCATGAATGTAGTTATAGCCAACTGAAATACCCATGGCATAAGCAGCAATCGCCATACCTTCAATCAAAGCATGCGGGTTGTAACGAATAATGTCGCGGTCTTTAAAAGTACCAGGCTCACCCTCATCCGAATTACAAACTAGATATTTGTTGCCAGGGAACTGACGCGGCATGAAGCTCCACTTCAAACCTGTTGGGAAACCAGCACCACCACGACCGCGTAACCCTGAAGCTTTTACCTCAGCAATCACAGCTTCAGGTGTAATACCCTCAGTCAAGATCTTGCGCAACTGCGCGTATCCACCACGAGCGACGTAATCTTTTAAACCCCAATTGTCACCTGTTAAACCAGCCAAAATGAGTGGCTGAATATGGCGGTTATGTAAACTCGTCATACAGCACCCCCTTGTGCTTTTGCTTTTAACTCTTCAATCAAAGCATCTAACTTGTCATTGCTCATGAAGCTACACATAGTTTTGTTATTCACAATGGCAACTGGTGCATCACCGCAGGCGCCCATACATTCACCTTCTTTAAGTGTGAAAGTGCCGCACGGTGTTGTTTCGTTGTAACCGATACCCAATTTTTTCTTGAGGTATTCACCAGCACGAGTACCGCCAGATAACTCACAAGGCAAGTTGGTACAAACAGCCAGCTTGAATTTGCCAACTGGTTGTGTGTCATACATATTGTAGAAAGTGGCCACTTCTTGCACAGCAATTGGAGGCATTTCTAAAATAACAGCGATCTCCTCAATAGCTTCAGGCGTTACCCAACCATATTGGTCTTGGGCAACTACCAAAGCAGCCATCACAGCAGATTGCTTTTGATCAGCTGGGTACTTAGCAATATTGCGATCGATTTCAGCGCGGGCTTGTACAGACAACATGTCGCTCTTATCCTTTTAGCGGTCAATCTCGCCGAACACAATGTCCTGCGTACCAATAATAGTTACAGCATCAGCCAACATATGACCTTTTGCCATTTCATCTAAAGCTGATAGATGTACAAAACCTGGGGCACGAATCTTCAAGCGATAAGGCTTGTTTGCGCCATCAGAAATTGCATAAATACCAAACTCTCCTTTTGGATGCTCTACAGCTGCATAAGCCTCACCTGCAGGTACGTGAATACCTTCAGAGAACAACTTAAAGTGGTGAATCAAATCTTCCATATTGGACTTCATGTCCTCACGTTTCGGAGTTGTTACTTTGTGGTTGTCACTCATGACAGAACCTGGGTTCGCACGTAACCACTTCACACACTGCTGGATGATTTTGTTTGATTGGCGCATCTCTTCAACACGCACTAAGTAACGGTCATAAGAGTCACCATTCACACCAACTGGAATATCAAAATCTAGCTGGTCATAAACTTCATACGGCTGCTTCTTACGCAAGTCCCACTCAATACCTGATCCACGTAACATCGCGCCAGAAAACCCTAATTGCAATGCGCGCTCAGGAGTAACAACACCAATACCAACCAAACGCTGCTTCCAGATACGGTTATCTGTGAGCAATGTTTCATATTCATCAACATAAGCCGGAAAACGGGTTGTAAAGTCTTCAATGAAATCCAATAAAGAACCTTGGCGATTTTCATTTAACTTCTTAACTGCTTTTTCACCACGAATCTTGTTAGCCAAGTACTGAGGCATTACTTCTGGCAAATCACGGTAAACACCACCCGGACGGTAGTAAGCCGCATGCATACGAGCACCAGACACAGCCTCGTACATATCAAACAAATCTTCGCGTTCACGGAAGGCATACAAAAACACTGCCATCGCACCAACGTCTAGTCCGTGACAACCAATCCATAACAAGTGATTCAATAAACGGGTGATCTCATCAAACATCACACGGATATGTTGAGCACGAACCGGCACGTCAATTTGCAATAACTTTTCAATCGCCATCACGTAAGCGTGCTCGTTAGCCATCATCGACACATAGTCCAAACGATCCATATACGGAAGGTTTTGAACCCAAGTACGAGTCTCTGCTAATTTTTCTGTGGCGCGGTGTAGTAGACCAATGTGCGGATCTGAACGCTGAATAACCTCACCGTCCAACTCTAAAACCAAGCGCAAAACACCGTGAGCTGCCGGGTGCTGTGGGCCAAAGTTAAGTGTGTAATTTTTAATTTCTGCCATGACTTAAGCCCCGTAGTTTTCTTCACGAATTACTCGAGGAGTAACTTCGCGAGTCTCAACCGTGACGGGTTGATAAATAACACGTTTTTGCTCTGGGTCATAACGCATCTCAACGTTGCCAGATACTGGGAAATCTTTACGGAATGGGTGTCCAATGAAACCGTAGTCAGTCAAAATACGACGTAAATCATCATGACCTTCAAACAAAATACCAAAGAGGTCAAATGCCTCACGCTCAAACCAATTAGCTGAGTTCCAAATTGGTGTTACTGAAGCTACCAATGGGAAGCTATCTTCTGGGGCGAACACACGTAAACGTAAACGCCAGTTATGTTTCACAGACAATAAATGGCTCACAACAGCAAAACGTGGGCCTTCCCAAGTTGCATTGTCGTAATCGCTATAGTCAACACCACACAAATCCATTAATTGATCAAAGCCCAAAGTTGGCTCATCTCTAAGAGTTGTAGCTACATCTAGATAATCTTCAGAGCGAACAACCAAAGTCAACTCGCCAAGAGCCTCATGTAAACGGGCTACTTTTTTACCAAGAACTTTTTCTAAACGCTCTTTCAGCACTGTTAGCACGTCTGACATATCAAGCCTTTCTCGCAATGGTGCTGGTGCGCTTGATCTTGGCTTGTAACTGAATAATGCCGTACATCAAAGCTTCAGCAGTTGGAGGACAGCCTGGAACATAAACGTCAACAGGAACAATGCGATCGCAACCACGAACAACTGAATAAGAGTAATGGTAGTAACCACCCCCATTAGCACAGGAACCCATTGAAATCACCCAACGTGGCTCTGGCATTTGATCATAAACTTTACGCAGGGCCGGAGCCATTTTGTTACACAAAGTACCAGCAACAATCATTAAGTCTGACTGACGTGGTGAAGGTCTAAAAACCACACCAAAACGGTCTAAGTCATAACGTGAAGCGCCAGCATGCATCATTTCTACTGCGCAACAAGCTAAACCAAAAGTCATTGGCCACAATGAGCCTGTACGTGTCCAGTTGATCAGCTTGTCAGCTGATGTGGTCACAAAACCTTCTTTTAAGATACCTTCAAGAGCCATGTCTAGTCCTTACTCCCAATTAAGGGCGCCTTTCTTCCAGATATAGGCAAAACCAACCACGAACTCCAATAAGAAGATCGCCATCGAAATGTAGCCAGGCCAACCAATCTCAGACAACGCCACCCCCCATGGGAAGAGGAATGCCGTTTCTAAGTCGAAAAGAATAAAAAGAATCGCTACCAAATAGTAACGAACATCGAATTTCATACGAGCATCTTCGAATGCATCAAAGCCGCACTCATACGGGGAAATCTTTTCAGAGTCGGGTTTGTTTGGCCCTAAGATTTTGCCCAATGCCATAGGAACAAGGCCTACGCCGATGCCGACGAGGATAAATAGTAGTACCGGAAGATAAGCTTCTAAGTTCAAGAGCGTTCCAATTCGTAACCAGAAAACAACACTTCTAATTTTCTCTAACCGGTCTTGCAGCTTTCTGACAGGCTGCAGACCCCCATTTTGGTGCCGTCGGCGAGACTCGAACTCGCACAGCTTTACGCCACTACCCCCTCAAGATAGCGTGTCTACCAATTCCACCACGACGGCCTACGGTAAAACCCTAAGATTTTAGCCCAATGAGGCTGCTTTTTTAGGGTTTTTTCAGCTTTTTCCCGAATTATTTCGGGATATTCTGGCCGGCACCGGCAGCTGGAGCCGACTTAGCTTCAGCTGGTTTTGGTAGCTCTGACTCAACTACTGGAGCTGGAGAGCTAGTTCCTGATAAAACACCTGAATTTTGAGACTTTGTCGAGCCCAATAGCGTGATGCCTAGGGTTGCTACAAAGAATACAGTTGCGAAAATAGCTGTCAAACGTGAGAGGAAGTTTGCTGATCCAGCAGAGCCAAATAAGCCACCTGAAGAGCCGCCACCAAAGGCAGCGCCCATATCAGCACCCTTACCCTGCTGTACAAGCACCAAAATAATTACGCCAACCGCAGCAATAATTTGCAATACGACCAATAAAGTCTTAAGCCATTCCATCTGATTCTCCAAAAACTAAATTAAATACTTGCTTGGCACAAAGCCAGAAACTCTTGTGCATCAAGGGATGCACCCCCCACTAAACCACCATCAATATCTGGCATTGCCAATAAATCTTTAGCATTATCAGCCTTTAGGCTACCGCCGTACAAAATTGCCACATGAGAGGCTGCTTCAGCATCAAAAGTAGCTAATTGCAACCTGAGTTCGCGGTGCACATCTTGAGCTTGAGCAGGGGTTGGTACTTTTCCAGTACCAATAGCCCAAACTGGCTCATAAGCAATGATGCATGAGGCAATTTGACCCTGTAATAGATCGATCACAGCTTGCATTTGACGACGTACAACCACCAAAGTTTTGCCATCATCATGTTCTTGCTCTGTTTCGCCAACGCAAATAATAGGCGTCATTTTGGCTTGGAGGCTGGCCTTGGCTTTTCTGGCAACTAAGCCATCACCTTCTTGGTGATATTGACGTCTTTCAGAATGACCAACAATCACATACTGACACCCAAACTCTTGCAACATCACCGCGCTAACATCACCGGTATAAGCACCATTCGAATGGTCGGATACGTCCTGGGCACCCAAAGCTACTTTTGAATTTTTTAATAAATCGTGAGTTTGTGGCAAATATGGGTAAGGCACACAGAGCCCTACACGAATCGACATTTGATGAGAAAGAGCATCGAAGGTTTTAGCACCTTGACTCAACAACTCTTCAAGTAGTTTTTGATTGGCAGCTAAGCTCCCATTCATTTTCCAATTACCAATGATGGTTAGTGGTCTCATTGATCTCTCTTTTTGTTCAGTTGTCATTCATGGTTAATACAATTTTGCCAATATGCTGACTCGACTCCATCAATTGATGGGCCTGTGCTGCAGCCTCTAACGCAAATACTTCATGTATCACCGGTTTAATCTTTTGCGACTCAATCAAAGGCCAAACATAAGCCCTTAATGCTCTCGCAATGGCCCCTTTAAAATCTACTGATCTTGCTCGTAATGTTGACCCCGTGATCGTCAAGCGACGACGTAAAACTTGCCCAACATCTAATTCTGACATCCTGCCACCTTGATGCGCAATCACAACAATACGCCCATCATCAGCCAAACAATTAATTTCTTTCGTCAAATAACTTCCAGCAAGCATATCCAAAATAACATTGGCGCCCAAGCCATCAGAGTGTTCTTTAACTGCTTCAACAAAATCTTGCTCTTTGTAATTAATCGCTAATACAGCGCCTAAATCTAAACAAGCTCTTGCTTTATCAGAATTCCCTACAGTAACAATAACTTGATGGCCCATGGCTGTCGCGATTTGTATGGCAGCCACACCGATACCGCTACTTCCACCGTGAACCAATAGAGTTTCTTGACCTCGCCCATCTAAACCTAAACGAGCTCGATCAAAAACATTGCTCCAAACAGTGAAGTATGTCTCGGGCAAACTCGCTGCTTCAACATCAGATAAACCTCTAGGCACCGGCAAGCATTGTGCCAACGGCGCGATGCAATACTCAGCATAGCCACCACCTGCGACCAATGCGCAGACGCGATGACCAACACCTAAACTGAAAAAATTGTCTGAGTGCGTTAAATCACCACCAATAATTTCTCCAGCAACTTCTAGACCGGGCAAATCAGATGCGCCTGCTGGCACTGGATAGAAGCCTTGGCGTTGAAGAACATCAGGTCGATTAACACCTGCAGCTCTTACACGGATTAAGACTTCACCAGAACCAAAAGCGGGCTCCACCAAATCTGGTCGAGTCACCGCTTTTAGAACATCAGAACTGCCGTGTTGGCTAATTTCAACAGCACGCATGCCGTGAATTAGATTACTGTTGCTGTTCTTGTGATTCAGCAGGAGCTGCATCTGCTTGAGGAGCCGCACCATTCAATGGAGCAATGCTAGTTCCTTCATCAGCGCAAGCTGCTTTTAAAGATAAACGTAGACGACCACGCTCATCAGCTGCCAATAATTTCACGCGAACAACTTGGCCTTCTTGTAGGTAATCCTTAACATCTTTAACGCGCTCATTAGCGATCTCAGAAATGTGTAATAGACCATCTTTACCAGGAAGGATGTTAATCAATGCGCCAAATTCAAGCAACTTCACAACTGGACCTTCGTAGATCTTACCTACCTCAGCTTCAGCAGTAATGCCTTCGATACGACGCTTAGCCTCTTCCATGCCTTCTGCACTTGTTGAAGCAATAGTCACTGTACCGTCATCTGTGATGTCGATGCTTGTACCAGTCTCTTTTGTAAGAGCCTGAATCGTTGCGCCGCCCTTACCGATCACTTCACGAATCTTGTCTGGGTGAATCTTGATAGTCACCATGCGTGGAGCGTGTGCTGACAATTCTGTACGAACGCCGCCCATTGCTTCTTGCATTTTGCTCAAGATGTGCAAACGACCTTCTTTAGCTTGCGCTAAAGCAACTTGCATAATTTCTTTTGTAATACCTTGTACTTTGATATCCATCTGCAAAGCAGTAATACCGTTTGAAGTACCAGCAACCTTAAAGTCCATGTCGCCCAAGTGATCTTCATCACCCAAGATATCTGTCAAAACTGCAAAGCGATTGCCGTCCAAAATCAAGCCCATCGCCACACCAGCTACGTGCGCTTTAAGTGGCACACCAGCGTCCATCATGGCTAAACAGCCACCACAAACAGAAGCCATTGAAGATGAACCGTTTGATTCTGTAATTTCAGAAACAACGCGCAAGCTGTATGCGAACTCTTCTGCTGAAGGCAACACTGGAATCAATGCACGCTTAGCTAAACGACCGTGACCAATTTCACGGCGCTTAGGGCTACCAACACGACCTGTTTCGCCAGTGGCAAACGGAGGCATGTTGTAGTGGAACATGAAACGATCACGTTGCTCACCTTCTAATGCATCAATGATTTGCTCGTCACGTGCAGTACCCAAAGTTGTTACAACTAAACCTTGTGTTTCACCGCGTGTGAACAATGCAGAACCGTGTGTACGTGGCAATACGCCTGTACGAATTTCGATTGGACGAACTGTGCGTGTATCACGACCATCAATACGTGGCTCGCCATTTAATACTTGACCACGAACAATCTTCGCTTCGATTTCGAACATGATGTTGCCAACTTCAACTTCATCAAATTCACCTTCTGCGGTCAATTTAGCCAATACGTCTTTTGTTACTTCTTTCAACTTAGCTGAACGAGCTTGCTTTTGACGAATCTGATACGCTTCGCGCAAACCAGCTTCAGCCAAAGCAGTGACCTTAGCAATCATTGGCTCATTCTTAGGAGCTGCCTGCCAATCCCACTCAGGCTTACCACCTTCACGAACCAAATCGTTAATAGCATTGATCGCAGTTTGCATTTGCTCATGACCGTAGACAACAGCACCCAACATGATCTCTTCAGACAATTGGTGAGCTTCAGATTCAACCATCAACACAGCAGCTTGAGTACCCGCAACAATTAAATCTAATTGGCTAGTTGCTTGCTCTGTACGTGTTGGGTTCAACATGTATTGGCCATCCTTATAACCAACACGAGCTGCGCCAACTGGGCCGTTAAATGGAATACCAGAAACAGCTAAAGCTGCAGAAGCGCCAATCAAAGCAGGAATATCTGCTGGCACGTCTGGGTTAATTGATACAACATGAATAACCACTTGAACTTCGTTCAAGAAACCTTCTGGGAATAGTGGACGTAGTGGACGATCGATCAAACGTGAGATCAATGTCTCGCCTTCTGATGGACGACCTTCACGACGGAAGAAACCGCCAGGGATCTTACCTGCAGCGTATGTCTTCTCTAAATAATCAACTGTTAATGGGAAGAAGTTTTGACCTGGCTTGGCATTTTTTGCGCCAACCACTGTTGCCAAAATCACTGTGTCATCCACATCAACTAATACCGCACCACCTGCTTGACGGGCAATTTCACCTGTTTCCATGCGAACAGTATGTGAACCCCATTGAAAACTCTTTACTACTTTATTAAACATCGTCATTTATGTATATCTCCAATCAACATTTGCCATAGAAATGCAGCGCTATGGCAGCACTGGAGCATAGGGGGCTTTACGGAGAAAGGATGCCATTCCGAAGAAAGGCTAGAGAGGAAATTAACCTGTCTTTGGAATGACACGGTTCCTTACTGCGAACAGCCACCGACTGCTCTAAACGATAATGCCTGCCAAAGTCAGACTTAGGCAGGCATCGTCGGTATTACTTACGTAGACCGAGCTTCTCAATCAAAGCACGGTAACGATCTAAATCTTTACCCTTCAAATAGTCGAGTAAACGACGGCGACGGCTAACCATCTTCAACAAACCGCGACGGCTGTGATGATCTTTAGCATTTGCTTTGAAGTGAGGTGTTAAGTCATTGATACGTGCTGTCAATAAAGCTACTTGAACTTCAGGACTGCCTGTATCGTTTGCTGCGCGGGCATTCGCTTTAACGATTTCCGCTACTTTAGCTGTAACAATAGCCATTTTTAATACTCCATACTTGCGAACATTCGAGCTGGAACTGATTTTTAATCTGGTTCTTACCCAAGATGTCGTGCGAATTGTAGAAAACTGCTTCTTAAACTCTTTCTAGGCAAATACCTAGAAAGAGCCAAGATTATAGCCTAAACAGTCATTTGAGCGTTCAATTTGTGCTGACTAGGGTCATGAAGCTTATTTAAGGCGGCCAAATATGCTTTTGCCGAAGCAGCCACAATATCTGGGTCAGTACCCACGCCGTTAACGATTCTGCCGCCTTTTGAGAGGCGAACCGTGACTTCACCCTGGGACTCTGTCCCAGTTGTGATGGCGTTCACTGAATATAAGAGCTGTTCTGCACCACTTTTAACCTTGGATTCAATGGCATTTAAGGTCGCATCAACCGGGCCATTGCCTTCAGACTCAGAAATGAACTCTTCTCCGCCAGACTTGAAAACAACCCTAGAAAATGGTCGCTCGCCAGTCTCAGACCTTTGCGACATTGAGATAAAACGATAGTAGTCACTAGCTTCCTCAGCATTATTACCAACTATTGCCGTGATATCTTCGTCAAAAATCTCGGCTTTTTGGTCAGCCAAAGTCTTAAATCTGGAGAAAGCGTCGTTCATATCGGCCTCGGACTCTAACTCAATCCCCAATTCTTGCAAACGCTGTTTGAAAGCGTTTCGACCAGATAATTTACCCAAAACAATCTTGTTGGCAGCCCAACCCACATCTTCGGCGCGCATGATCTCATAGGTATCGCGAGCTTTTAAAACGCCATCTTGGTGAATGCCTGAGGCGTGAGCAAAGGCATTCGCTCCGACTACGGCTTTATTAGGCTGAACCACAAAGCCAGTAATCTGAGACACCATCTTAGAAGCTGGCACGATTTGAGTCGTATCAATACCAACAGACAAGTCGAAGTAGTCCTTGCGAGTTTTGATAGCCATCACAACTTCTTCCAAAGATGTGTTGCCAGCTCGCTCACCCAACCCATTAATAGTGCATTCAATTTGACGTGCGCCACCAATTTTGACTCCAGCCAAGGAGTTAGCAACGCCCATACCCAAGTCGTTATGGCAATGTACAGACCACACGGCTTTATCAGAGTTAGGGATACGCTCACGCAACGTTTTAATAAATTGCCCATAAAGCTCAGGAACTGCATAACCCACCGTATCAGGCACGTTGATGGTTGTAGCTCCCTCAGCAATCACAGCTTCAATGACTCGACATAAGAAATCAACTTCAGATCGGTAACCATCCTCCGGTGAGAACTCAATGTCATTGGTGTGATTACGAGCAAAGCGAACAGCCGCTTTGGCCTGTTCAAAAACCTGATCCGGTGTCATACGTAACTTCTTTTCCATATGTAATGGTGAAGTGGCAATAAACGTATGGATACGTTTGGAGTTAGCTAACTTCAAAGCATCTGCAGCACGACCAATATCCCGCTCATTAGCTCTAGCTAACGAGCAGACCGTTGAATCTTTAATTACCTGAGCAATCGCTGAGATAGCAGCAAAGTCACCATCAGAACTGGCAGCAAAACCGGCTTCGATCACATCCACTTTTAAGCGCTCTAGCTGACGAGCAATACGAACTTTCTCATCCTTAGTCATAGAGGCACCAGGTGATTGCTCACCATCTCTCAAAGTGGTATCAAAAATGATTAACTTATCTGTCATAACAACTCCCCAACTTACATCATTTCAAAAATAAAAAACCCCAGCTTGACTGGGGTTCGTGTTGTTTTGCTTTTACTAAGTGTTTAAGCGTGCACTGACCCCAGGTTTTGACCTAGCTCTAATAGTAATAGCAGTGACAAGCTGTAATTCATAAACTCCAATATACACAAAATTGAATCAATTGTCAGAAAGCATATCTGAGGCTTTCTTCTTGCGCAAGAAAATCTTTTGCCATAACCAGAAAACATAGCCAGATAGAGCATAAGCCACAAATAAGCCAAACAAGGCTACAGGAGGATCGCTAGACACCAAAACAAAGCCAAGGATCACCAAGATCATGACGCCAAATGGGGCCCGATAACGCACATCCAAGGCCTTACCACTGTAAAACAGAGCATTGGAAACCATGGTGATACCAGCATAAATAGTCAGTACAAACATCACCCAAGGCAATGCCAACTCTTGAACCTGCAACTTGTTATCAACGGCCAACCAAACAAAACCGGCAATTAAAGATGCTGCCGCTGGACTTGGTAAACCTTGAAAGAAGCGTTTATCAACGACACCAATATTGGTATTAAAGCGGGCTAAACGTAATGCGGCGCCCGCACAAAATACAAATGCTGCCAACCAACCCCACTTACCAAGATCCTTAAGAACCCACTCGTAAGCAATTAAGGCTGGAGCAACACCAAAAGAAACCATATCCGTTAGAGAGTCATACTGCTCACCAAACGCGCTTTGCGTGTTGGTCATACGAGCCACACGACCATCCATACCATCCATGACTAAAGCAATGAAAATCGCAATTGCTGCAATCTCAAAACGCTGGTTCATGGCTTGCACAATGGCAAAAAAACCGCAAAATAGATTCGCAGTTGTAAAAGCATTTGGTAAAAGATAGATACCACGATTACGCGGTCTGATCTGATCACTTGAATCATGGGCCACCCAATCTGACTTTCGCAACGGTGTCACGTTACTAGGCAAAACCTTAGATGGTCTTAGTTTTCTGCGTCTAAATGTACTCATAGACTAGTTTTTAGTCTAATCCAGGCAATTTGGCTAGTACTGTCGTTGTTGCAGATACTTTATCGCCAACACTTACCAATGGCTCAGCATTTAAAGGTAAGTAAACATCTACCCTAGAACCGAAGCGAATAAAGCCGTAACGCTCCCCTTTTTTGAGCTTGTCACCCAAATGCGCGTAGCAAAGAATTCGACGGGCAATTAAGCCAGCCACCTGAACCAAAGTCACTGTGTGGCCGTTAGCATCAAAAACAACAGCATTACGTTCATTTTCAACTGATGCTTTATCCAAATCAGCATTAACAAACTTACCAGGGAAATATTCCATCTTCTTAATCGTTCCGTTAATAGAGGAACGATTCGAATGCACATTAAATACATTCATAAAAACACTAATTTTTAATGCTTCACGACTAGCGTATGGATCAAATGATTTTTCAACAATAATGACGCGACCATCTGCTGGAGATAAAACCGCATCTTTCATGAGAGGCACTAAACGACCTGGATCTCTAAAAAACTGAAGAACAAAGGCAAAAATAATCCAGAAAGGCCAAGACCAAACCCAGCCACTTGTTGAGTGAACAACAAATAAAACAAACCCCGCAATAGCTACATGCGGCCAGCCTTCTTTGGCAATGATGGGATGCGGGTAATGTATGGCCATATGCTCTTTCTGGATATCTTTTAGATTCTTCTTATTAATTAGTTCTTGCTTTGATCAACTAATTTGTTTTTAGCAATCCAAGGCATCATCGCACGCAACTTACCACCCACCTCTTCAATTTGATGCTCAGCAGTCAAACGACGACGTGAAATCAATGTTGGTGCGCCAGCCTTGTTTTCCAAGATGAAGCTCTTAGCGTATTCGCCAGTTTGAATATCTTTCAAACATTGACGCATAGCATTCTTAGTATCTTCAGTTACAACACGTGGACCAGTTACATACTCACCGTATTCAGCATTGTTAGAGATTGAGTAGTTCATGTTGGCGATACCACCTTCGTAGATCAAGTCAACAATCAACTTCAACTCATGCAAACACTCAAAGTAAGCCATTTCAGGAGCGTAACCAGCTTCAACCAAAGTTTCAAAACCAGCTTTGATCAACTCAACTGTACCGCCACACAATACTGCCTGCTCACCGAATAAGTCAGTTTCTGTTTCTTCACGGAAGTTAGTTTCGATAATACCAGCACGACCGCCGCCATTAGCAGCCGCATATGACAAAGCTACATCACGAGCTGAACCAGTTTTATCTTGGTGAACCGCGATCAAGTGAGGAACACCACCACCTTGTGTATAAGTACCACGCACTGTATGACCAGGCGCCTTAGGAGCGACCATGATCACGTCAACATCGTGACGTGGAATAACTTGACCATAGTGAACGTTAAAACCGTGAGCAAATGCTAAAGCCGCACCCGCTTTAATATTTGGCGCTACTTCTTTGTTGTACACATCAGCAATTTGCTCGTCAGGCAACAACATCATTACAACGTCAGCACCTTTAACAGCGTCAGCCACTTCTTTAACTTGCAAACCTGCGTTAGCAGCCTTAGACCAAGAAGCACCGTTCTTGCGCAAACCAACAGTCACTTTTACGCCAGATTCATTTAAGTTCTGCGCGTGTGCGTGACCTTGTGAACCGTAACCAATAATAGTTACTTGTTTACCTTTGATGAGAGATAAGTCTGCGTCTTTATCGTAAAAAACTTTCATGCTATTTCCTATTTGAGATCAGTTTGTTATTAGTTAAAAAAGTTACACCTTAAGGATGCGTTCGCCTCGGCCTAGACCTGAGCTACCAGTTCGGACAGTTTCCAAAATAGCGCTACGGTCAATGGCTTCAATAAAAGCATCTAATTTACTACTATCACCCGTCAACTCGATGGTGTAAGACTTATCGGTAACATCGATGATATGCCCACGGAAAATATCCGCAAGGCGTTTCATTTCTTCTCGCTCCTTACCAACAGCCCTGATTTTGATCAACATGAGTTCACGCTCAATATGAGGGCCATCACTTAAATCAATTAATTTAACAACATCAACTAGACGATTTAAGTGTTTGGTAATTTGCTCAATCACATCATCAGATCCAATTGAAACAATAGTCATACGTGATAAAGAAGGATCTTCAGTAGGAGCTACTGTCAACGTTTCAATGTTGTAACCACGAGCCGAGAATAATCCAACCACGCGCGATAAAGCACCTGGTTCATTCTCTAATAAAACAGAAATAATATGGCGCATCAAAGGTCCTCACTTCCTAAAAGCATCTCAGTAATGCCTTTACCAGCTTGAACCATTGGCCAAACGTTTTCTGTTGGGTCAGTTTGGAAGTCCATAAATACAGTTCTGTCTTTTAACTTGAAGGCTTCACGCAATGCTGGCTCAACATCAGATTTCTTCTCGATGCGCATACCAACGTGACCATATGACTCAGCCAACTTAACAAAGTCAGGTAATGAATCCATGTAAGAGCTTGAGTAACGCTTGTTATACGTGAGCTCTTGCCACTGACGAACCATACCTAAGTAACGGTTGTTCAAAGAAACAATCTTCACAGGCGTGTCGTACTGTTTGCAAGTTGATAGTTCCTGAATACACATTTGGATCGAGCCTTCACCTGTGATTGTGACAACTTCAGATTCAGGGAATGCTTTCTTAATACCCATCGCGTATGGCAAGCCAACGCCCATGGTACCTAAGCCACCAGAGTTAATCCAACGACGAGGTTTATCAAATTTGTAGAATTGAGCTGCCCACATTTGATGCTGACCAACGTCAGAACAAATGAAAGCGTCACCCTTTGTTAATTCCCAAATTTTCTCGACAACATATTGTGGTTTAACAATCTCTGTATCGCGATCAAAACTGAGACAGTCTTTTTTACGCCATTCGTTGATCTGTGACCACCAAGCATCTACCTTCGCTTGATTTTTACGTGGGCCAGCAGATTTCAACATCTCAGTCATCTCAACCAAGACCTCTTTGAGATCACCAACGATAGGCACATCGACTTTAACGCGCTTAGAAATAACAGAAGGGTCAATATCAATATGAATAATTTTTCTTGGTACGCTTGAGAAGTGCGCAGGATTACCAATCACACGATCATCAAAACGAGCCCCGATTGCAATCAACACATCACAGTGCTGCATCGTCATATTGGCTTCGTAAGTGCCGTGCATACCCAACATACCTAAGAAACGTGGGTCTGTTCCTGGAAAACCACCAAGACCCATTAAAGTATTGGTAACTGGATAACCCAATAAATCAGCAAGCGCTTTTAGTTCAGGCGCTGCATCAGAAAGAATCACACCACCACCTGTATAGATGTATGGGCGCTCTGCTTCCATCAACAAAGAAACTGCTTTGCGAACTTGTCCACTGTGGCCTTTGCTCACAGGGTTGTAAGAACGCATAGTCAACTCAGCTGGATAGTTAAAGCGAGCTTTTTGGAATGACACATCTTTAGGAATATCCACAACCACAGGACCTGGACGCCCAGTTCTAGCAATATGGAAGGCCTTTTTTAAAGTCAAGGCCAAATCGGCAGGATCTTTAACTAAGAAATTATGCTTAACGATTGGGCGCGTAATACCCACAGTGTCACACTCCTGGAATGCATCTTCACCGATAGCGTTCGTTGGAACGTTACCCGTGATGATCACCATTGGAATCGAATCCATATAAGCAGTCGCGATGCCAGTAACAGCATTCGTAACACCAGGGCCCGAAGTCACAAGAGCAACACCGACATTACCCGTTGCACGGGCATAACCATCAGCAGCATGCACAGCAGCTTGCTCATGGCGTACTAGGATATGTTCAAACTTATCTTGTTTGAAAATTTCGTCATAGATAAATAAAACAGAACCACCTGGGTAACCCCAGACATATTCCACACCTTCAGCATGAAGGGCATGGACCAAAATTTCGGCGCCAATCATTTCTGGGCCATCTTGGTTTTGATTTTTGTTAGCAGGGTTCAAAAGTTCCGCGCTGGTATTTGCATTCATTTTTAATAGTCCTTTGCAATTTTCGGCAAAAAATTGTTTGGGCTACTCTGGCTCCGTGCTTGTGGCTCGGGTTCGAGTGGCGGTCGCTTAATCCGGAGAAAACCATCTTATGAAAGGTCCGGTAAGTCGAACTGGTTATTTTAGACCATAACGCCATATTAGGGGTAGGTTTATAAGACGTTGTCTAATAGAGGGTATGGCTTCTGCTAAAGAACTGTCTGACTTCCTTCAAGGAGTTCAGGCCAAATCCTTCAAACGTACCGTGTTTGCTACGCGGGACGAGGAAGCAGCGTTGGATATTGTCCAAGATAGCATGATGAAATTAGCCGAGAAATACAGCGGTCATGAGGTAAATGAACTGCCTTTGCTATTTTCTAGGATCCTTCAAAACACTACTTTAGACTGGTTTAGGCGCCAAAAAACCCAAAATACCTGGGTTAGCCTGTTTTCTGCCCTCAAAGGTGGATCTAAAGACAGTTTTGACGAGTCTGAACAGTCAGATCCCCTCGAATTCCTTGAATCTAATCAAGAAAATACAGGTTCTGAGGGAGGGGAAACCCAATTAGAACGTAAACAATTGATCGAAATGTTAGAAATAGCTGTATCTAAGCTCCCATCACGTCAACGAGAAGCCTTCCTCATGCGTTATTGGGATGACTTAGATATTTCTGAAACAGCCAAATTAATGGGTTGCTCAGAGGGAAGTGTAAAAACCCACTGCTCTCGAGCTGCTTCATCTTTGGCAGAAGCTCTTAAGAAACAAGGATTTAAGCTGTGAACATCGAAAATAAAAATAGCGCACAACCCTCCAACGCGGAATTACGTGTGGGTCAACTTGCCCGCGAATTATTAAACGATGGGGCCGAGCAATTGCCCAAGCACATCCTTGCAAGACTTAATCAAGCAAGATCACTTGCTTTGAGCCATTATCCAAGCCAAAAAGAATATGCCACTGAATCACAATGGTCTTTGGCTGGCATGTCTGGGGCATTTTCTTCCAATTGGGCCCCCAAAATTTGGAGCGCTCTTGGGGTTGCACCTATTTTTGCTTTGGCATTGGG
This sequence comes from Pseudomonadota bacterium, assembly GCA_039804685.1. Taxonomy (GTDB): domain Bacteria; phylum Pseudomonadota; class Gammaproteobacteria; order Burkholderiales; family Burkholderiaceae; genus Polynucleobacter. The sequence goes on from JBDLVQ010000041.1 coordinate 20,735, forward strand.
CTTATTTGCTATCGCTAACTGGCAACAAGATGAGCGTATCAAAGATATTGCTAGCGTCGATTCAGCCATTTTGACTGATATTGTTCCTCTTGAAGCTTATAAAGATGATGGTTATGTGCGCTTCTTGATGACCAATGGCAAAGATCTGATTGTTGAAGACGACGAAGAGAAAATTTAATCATGCCTTTTTTGTCACCTGCCAAGCAGCCCTCATCATCGAAATACCAAAATCGTTTAATTCACGCAATTCGCGTGATTTCTCGTTTCTGTGTAGCTATTGCTTTATCGATGTCGGCAGCTCAAATGGTATACGCCCAAACTTGGTCACAGTTAAGTGATGATCAACGTTTGGTCTTGGCGCCGTTAGAGGAAGATTGGTCATCACTCAATCAGAGTCGTCAAAAAAAATGGCTTGAAGTTGCCAACCGTTACCCGCAAATGTCGGACTCTGAACGAGCCAACTTAAAGTCAAGAATGACTGAATGGGCAGGCTTATCCACCAAAGAAAGACAAAGTGCTCGGGATAACTACTTGCGCACACTTAAGTTCTCAGCGGAGAAAAAAGCTGCTGCATGGGAGAGTTACCAGCAACTCTCAGATGAAGACAAAAAACGTCTTGCTGATAAAAAAGCAACAACAACTAAACCCACCACAGTTACTTCACCAACGCTAAAATAGCGTTGTGAACTCTAGCGAAAAATTTACCCCTCTTCCCGCTGATTATCTGCGCTCACTTCCAGCGCCAACAGTCAAACGCAGAATCATCTTAAATTTATATGAGATGCTCGTATTGATGGGGGTTGCCGCTCTAACCTTTTTAATTCCACATTTGTTAATTGGTGTTTTCCTTGAAATCACAGCACCAGCTTGGTTATTACTAGCGCATATCTATCTTGTCTTTGCCTGTTATTTTTCTTGGTATTGGACAAAAACAGGACAAACATTAGCGATGCAAACCTGGAAGATTCAAATGGTGAGCACAGACGGGAAAATCATGAAGCGCTCACAAGCCTTGATGCGATATGCCATAGGCTCGCTCTGGCTTGTACCAGCAGCTATTATTTTATATGTATGCTTAAAAGTGGGTGGTCCAGAAAAAATGGGGACTTATTTTTCAATTATCTTTTTTTCAGCGACTTTATTTTTATGGCCACTGAGTGCTTTATTCGACAGAAAGCACAGACAAACCATGCCAGACCGTTGGGCTGGCACACGCTTAGTTCAATTACCCCGCCTGATTCCTCATCCAGTCAGCAGTAGTAAAGAATGATTGCATCAAGCGCTCAAACAACAGGCCTCTGATGCCAACATCATGAAGGGCTTGGCGCATACATTGCAGCCATTGATCTCTTTCAGAAATGCCAATTGGGAATGGTAGGTGTCTCGCTTTTAAACGGGGGTGCCCATATTGCTGCACAAACAAATCAGGCCCACCCATCCAACCGCTTAAGAATAAAAACAATTTATCCCCCGAGGAACTCAAGTCTTGAGGATGCATGGCTCTAATACCTTCATAGGCAGGATCTAATGCCATCAAGTCATAAAAGCGGTCTACCAGTTCACGCAACTTTTCTGCGCCACCAATTAATTCATAAGTTGTTTTTTGTTCTGACATATTTGTTAATTTAACTGAATTTTCAAAGACTAGGCTTCACGCAAAATCTCATTGGCAGAAGTGTTGGTCATTTTGCGTTGGAGCCATGCACCACCGACAACGCATACAAAACCACCAAAAGCCATGCCATAAATAATCATGATCCAAGAAGGGTTGAGCTGAATCTCAAAAACAAACTTGGCCAGAGCCCACCCTACCGCCAAAGCTCCACAGGCAGCCAAACCTCCTGCAATGCCCCCAATGGCCACCAATTCTGTATACAACGCACGACTGATCTGACGATTCGTGGCGCCTAATGTTTTCAAGAGACCTGCATCACGCAAACGCTGATCTTGAGTGCTTGCTAAAGAAGCTCCCAAAACTAAAACACCTGCACATACAGTCAACACAAACAACAACTCAATGGCGGCGGATAATTTATTTAGGACGTCTTGCACTTGATTCAATGCAGACTCGACATCCACAACGGTGATGTTAGGAAACTGAGCAACAAGAGCAATATCAATGGGTAGAGATTGATTAGACCTCGGAGCTTGCTGATAGGCAGTAATCCAAGTTTGAGGCATGTCTACCATCATGGCAGGAGGTAGGATGGCAAAGAAATTGACGCGCATACTACCCCAGTCCAATTGACGTATAGATGTCACTTTGGCTTCAATCGGGATACCTGCCACATCAAAGCGCAAAGAATCTCCTAATGACAAGCCTAGAGTTTTTGCAATTCCTTGTTCCATAGATATTTCTGGCAATTGAGTTGAGCCGTGCCATTGACCAGAAACGACTTTATTTTTCTCTGGTAAGTCACTGGAATAAGAAAGATTAAATTCTCGATCGACCAATCGTTGCGCACGATCTTCTTTATATTGATCAGGCATCACCATGCGCTGATTAATATGGGTGAGTCGACCACGAATCATTGGATAGAGAATGACTTTATCTACACCAGAACTTAAAAGCTTGTCTCGAATGATCTCTTTTTGTTCTGATTGAATATTGATCAAGAATCGATTGGGAGCATCAGGAGGTGAAGCATTTTTCCAGGCACTTAAAAGATCTTGCCTCACCACGGCCAACAGCAACAGAGCCATGATCGCAATCGCTAAAGAAGCAATCTGTAATCCTGTAAAGATACTGCGGCGTGACAGAGATTGCCAAGCAAAACGTTGAACCACCTGACGGCCCAGCAAAGAATGCTCTGCCATCTTAGAGAAGGCATAAACAACCAAGCATGCAACAGCAATAAAAATAATTGCGCAAAGAGTAAAACCGCCCAATGTAATTAAAGCAAGCTTTAAGTCTTTAGCCACCAACATCAATAAGCCAAAAAAACTAAGCAAGCCCAACAACATGAGTAACCAAACAGAGGTCTTGGGAAATGGAATGTCTTTTCTTAAAACGCGGAGTGGCGACACATCACTCAAAGATAAAAGAGGGGGCCAAACAAACCCTATTAATAAAACAATAGAAACTAATAGCGACCAAATCAATGGCCAAATCGATGCCGATGGAAGATCGGCAATTAATAAATCTCCCAGGAAGAATAAAAGTGCTTGATGGCCAAGCCAACCTAAAAAAGCGCCCATCAGCCCACCCAAAATAGCGACTAATAAGCTGGCTCTAAAGTGCTCCAATAAAATTTGGGATTTCTTTGCTCCTAAGCACTTCCAGATAGCAGCTGGATTAGATTGTTTAGAGATATATCTTTTGGAGGCCAAAGCCATCGCCACCGCTGCAATCATGGCCGTTAGCATGGCCACTAAGGATAAGAATTTTTCAGCGCGGTCTAAGGTTGACCTCATTAAAGGCTGGGCATTATCAACCCCCTCTACCTTGACACCTCTGAGCTTTTGATTAGTAATTTGCTGATTTGCCCAGACGACATAATCACTAACACTAGACTCTGGACCTGCGATTAAAAAGCGATAAGTCACACGACTACCAAATCCAATTAACTGTGTAGCTGCTAATTCAGATTCGCGCATCATGACTCTAGGAGCAAAGTTAAGGAAACCTGCACCTTTATCAAGCTCTTGAGTGATCACACCAGCAATCCTAAATTTTGATTGGCCTAAGCTGAGCAGATCCCCTACCTTGGCGTTAAGGCTCGGCAATAAGGCTGCGTCGACCCAAACTGTTCCAGGATTGGGAATGGACTTGACTGGAAAGCCCTTTGCAACACCATCACTACTGATCTTTAAAGCCCCTCTTAATGGGTAAGCCTCAGTCACTGCTTTTAATGTCACCAATTTACTTTGCTGAGGCACGCTCGACATCGTTGGGAAAACAATCGTTTGAGCAATTTCCAAGCCTCTAGATTTGGCTTCTTGAGCAAATAAAGGAGGCAACGCTTGATCACTCTGAATTAAAGCGTCAGAAGCAATTAATTGCCTGGCATCACGTTCAAATGCTCTTTGCATTCTGTCGGCAAGATATGCAACGCTGCTTAATGAAGACACCGACACCACCAAAGCCACCAATAGCCAAAGGAACTCTATCGATCTTAGCGAACGTGATACTGGAGTCATAAATCCTTTTTGGGTTGACCTGGGCGGTTTATCTCTTGTTGCTTAGCAACACCGCTAAATATAAGCTAAATGAGAACAAGATGCTGAGGCCTTAAGCAAAAGCACTGAGTCAGACTTTTGAGCCCCGTCTCTGAGTCTATCTTTAATTTAAAGATAGACCTTGCTGAGCTACCAAGCCCTTATAAATCTCAAATTCAGATTTAATTTCAGCGGCAAATTGATCAGGTGAATTACCAATAATCAATGAACCTGTATCTTCAATACGCTTTCTAACAGCTGGGTCCTGAAGAACCTTTAGAACACCTTGATGAATCTTATCAACAGCTTCTTTTGACATACCAGATGGACCTAATAAACCGTAGTAAGCCATCCTATTGACTGGCGCCAAACCTACTTCTGCAAAAGTTGGCACATTCGGTAGCTGACTTAAACGCTTTGGCGCAGCTACTACGATTGGAACTAAGCGGCCATCTTTAATGAAAGGAAGTGCTGAAGGTAAATTATCAAAAATCATGGGCACCTGACCAGCCACCGTATCTACCAAGGCCGGGCCTGCTCCGCGATAAGGGATATGAACAATAAAAGTGCCACTCAAGTTTTTAAATAACTCTGTTTGCAAGTGACCAATGCCACCAGTACCAGAGCTTGAATATGAATACTTACCAGGGTGTCGTTTTACCAAATCAATAAAAGACTTGTAGTCTTTAGCGGGAAAGCTTGGATGCACAGCTAATACATTCGGTGTCGCCGCAATATTGGTGATTGCTTGAAAGTCTTTAATGGGGTCATAGCCAATCTTTTTATTAATCGCAGGATTGGAGGCTGTTGTTGATACAGTCGCCATACCAATCACATAACCATCTTTAGAACTTTTAACAACATCGAGAGCGCCAATAGAGCCTCCGCCACCGGCCTTATTTTCAACAATGACGGATTGACCAAGAATTCTACTAAGAGGATCAGCGATAGCACGGGCAATAATGTCCGTACTACCACCAGGCGCAAAGGGAACAATTAAACGAATTGGCTTAGTTGGGTAACTTTGAGCAAAAGAAAGGCTGGAGCTAAATAATAAAAGTGGCAACAATGCTTTCATTAAACTTTGCAACATTTCACCCCCCCTTCTTGTAGTCCCCTATTAGAAATATTTGACCACAAAAAGCATTAAAAATATAAATAAATATCGTTAAATCAATGTTTAACTTGAATGAAAAAGGGCCTAGTTATAAACTAGGCCCTTCTTATTTGGTGCGGCTGGCAGGAATTGAACCCACGACCCCTTGGTTCGTAGCCAAGTACTCTATCCAACTGAGCTACAGCCGCTTAAGACCAATATTATGCCATGGAAATTAAAAACTACATAACTCCTGCAGGACACCAACAAATTAAAGATGAACTTTTGCATCTTTTGGACGTAGAACGTCCCACTGTTGTAAAGACCGTGACATGGGCTGCCTCCAACGGGGATCGCTCTGAGAATGCAGATTATCAGTACGGTAAAAAGCGTTTAAGAGAAATCGACCGTCGTATTTACTTCCTCACCAAACGCTTGGAAGATGCAGTTGTGGTCGACCCTGAAACTCGAGAGGAAACAGATCAAGTATTTTTTGGCGCTACCGTTACTTACGCCGATGAGGATGGTCAAGAAACGCGCATTGCGATAGTTGGCGTTGATGAAGTGGATATGGATAAAGGTCATGTGAGTTGGATCTCGCCGATTGCCAAGGCATTGATCAAAGCTCGTGAGGGTGACACTGTCAAACTAAGAACACCGACCGGCGTTCAAGAGATAGATATCTTGAGCGTTACTTACCAAAAACTCGAGTGATTCTTAAGATATCTGCATTTTGACGAAGACGTCTCATTACTTTGGCTAAGTGATAGCGACTTTCTACTTGAATCACAAATCGAATTGAAACCGCACCAGACTCAGTAAAGCGGTCTTCCATTGCAACGTGTGCAATATTGGCGTCAGCTGATGTAAGTGTTCCAGCAGTTCTGGCTAATACACCTTTACCATTTTTAACATCCACACGAATAGCCACATCAAAACTTCGCTTGATATCTTCTGCCCACACAACATCTACCCAATGATCTGGATCACGATGTTGTAAGCGCAAAGCTTGGCGACATTCATCTGTGTGAATTTGCAAGCCTTCGCCTTTACCCAAATAACCAAGAATCGTGTCACCAGGGATAGGGTGGCAGCATGTTGGGAAAACAACAGACTCGCCACCAGCACCATCAATGGTAATAGCTTGACGATGATGTGCAGGAACATCTTCTGCTGGATCCCAGTCAGATGTGTCTAAACGCATTTGAGATAAATGACCCTTACTCTCATTCAGAATCATTTCGATACGTTTAGCAATGACAACTGGCACACGGTGCCCCATGGCAATATCCGCACACAATTCTTCGCGACCTTTAGATCCAGTCCAATGTAATAACTTTTCCCAAACATCATCGCCAACTAAAGCAGCATCACTACCCTGCTGACGTAAAGCCTGAGATAAGAGGCGCTCACCCAACTGAATCGCTTCAGAGTATCTGCGTGTCTTGAGGAAGTGACGAATCGCAGCTCTTGCTTTACCAGTTTTAACAAATGTAAGCCAAACAGGATTAGGTTGAGAATGAGGTGCCGAACTAATTTCAACAATGTCGCCATTTTTAAGTTCAGTTCTTAATGGCAATTGAACACCGTTCACTTTGGCGCCCACGCACTCATTACCCAAGTCACTATGAACCGCATAGGCAAAATCCAATACGGTAGCGCCTCTTGGTAAAGCTCGAATCTGGCCTTTGGGTGTAAACACATAAACAGCGTCAGGGAATAAATCGATTTTGACGTGCTCTAAGAATTCTTGAGAGTCACCACTCTTATTCTGAATATCAATCAAAGACTGCAACCATTGATGTGCTCTAGTCTGCATCTCGGTTAAATCATCGTCACCTTCCTTATAGGCCCAATGCGCAGCAACACCCTCTTCTGCCACCTGGTGCATATCTTGTGTACGAATTTGGAATTCCACAGGCATCCCGAATGGGCCCACCAAAGTGGTGTGCAGTGACTGATAACCATTGAGCTTAGGAATAGCAATGTAATCTTTAAATTTGCCAGGCATGGGCTTATATAAAGCGTGTAATACACCAAGGGCTCTGTAGCACTCATCTACTGACTTGAGCGTGACCCTAAAAGCATAAACATCCAATACTTGAGAAAAGCTCAGATGTTTTTGACGCATTTTGTTGTAAATGCTGTAAAGCGTTTTTTCTCGACCTCTTAGATCCGATTCCAAACCAGATTTACTCAAAGCCATTCTGGCGGCATCCAAAATTTTTGCCACCATCTCTTTACGGTTACCTCTTGCTTTTTTAATGGCATTGTTCAAGGTGGCGTATCTGAAAGGCTGCCAATGCATAAAGCTCAGATCTTGTAGCTCACGATAGACCTGGTTTAAACCTAAGCGATGGGCAATCGGTGCATAAATCTCAGCAGTTTCTAAAGCAACACGTTTGCGCTTGACGATAGACATAGCATCCAAAGTGCGCATATTGTGCAAACGATCTGCCAATTTCACCAAAATCACGCGAACATCTCGCGCCATCGCCATGAACATTTTTCTAAAGCTCTCTGCTTGCGCCTCAGCATGACTTTGAAACTCTAATTTATCTAACTTAGTGAGACCTTCAACCAATTCAGCAACTTTTCCACCAAATACCTCTACCAACTCTTCGCGGGTTGATCCAGTATCTTCAATCACATCATGTAAAAGGGCCGCCATGATGGAGGCTGCATCCAAACGCCAACTGGCGCATAGCTCAGCAACCGCTAAAGGGTGGGTGATGTACGGCTCACCACTTTGACGATATTGGCCAAGGTGAGCTGAATCAGCATATTGAAATGCCTTTTTAACTAAAGCTATTTCTTCCGGCTTTAGATGGGTGATTTTTTCAGTGAGTCCCGCAAGTGAAATAACCTGCGGTTTGGGAGGTGTAGCCGGCTGGGACGTAGGCCCGAATAAATGCCGGCTAGACTGTTCTAGGATGGCGGCTAGGATGCCTTGTGCATCTGAATTGGTCGCCACCGCACCACCTCTTAGAGAGGTACTTTAACCAACATGTCTCGATCTGTAACGCCAGCGGCAACTTCACGTAAGGCAGTGACAGTTGGCTTATCTTTAGCGTTCACTCTTGGAGCATGACCTTGCGCTAATTGACGAGCGCGATAAGTCGCAGCTAATACCAATTCAAATCGATTTGGAATTGTTTTTAAGCAATCTTCTACAGTAATACGTGCCATATGTTTAACTCAATAAGTGCTAGGAATACCTAAAGCATAACGCACTTGTGGAAAAGTCACCGAAAGTTCACTTTATGCTAAAGCTTTTATTACCTATTTGCGCCCAGTTCACTTGCCAAGCGGTCATGCTTTGCCAACTGACAGCTTGCACGCAAACGGCTCGCTGAAATGATTTGTCTTAGCTCAAAAAGAGCTGCCTCAAAGAGATCGTTGATTACTAAGTAATTAGCCTCACCCACATGAGCTAACTCTTCCCTAGCAGCAGCCACACGCATCAAGATGGTTTTTTCATCATCTTGACCTCTTTTACGCAAACGATCTTCTAAAGACTGAATGGATGGCGGTAGGATAAAAATCCAGATTGAATCTGGCACTATCTTTTGGATTTGACGCGCACCTTGCCAATCAATTTCCAAAAGAACATCTTTACCTTGGTGCATCTGAGCTTCTATCCAAGATTTAGATGTGCCGTAATAATTGCCATGAACTTCGGCCCACTCCAGAAAATCACCTGCGTCTCTTCTTTTTAAGAATTCTTCTTTGCTTAAAAAGTTATATTCGCGGCCATTCTCTTCACCAGGACGAGGAGCACGCGTCGTACAAGAAATTGACAACTGAATTGCAGGGTCATTTTCCAAGAGCGCTTTAACTAAGGATGATTTACCTGCTCCAGATGGCGCTACCACCATCAACATGCTGCCTGTGTACCCCATGACGCTCTCCCGATCCTTTATCTAGATTGAACTTACTCTAAGTTTTGAACCTGTTCACGCATCTGCTCAATGAGTAATTTCATTTCGATAGATGCATCACTACTTTCTTGCGAAACAGATTTAGAACCCAGGGTATTTGCTTCGCGATTTAACTCCTGCATTAAGAAATCAAGACGCTTACCAACTGGACCACCGTTTGTTAATGCGGACTCAACAACATCCAAGTGAGTTTTTAAACGGCTTAACTCTTCAGCGACATCAATACGTACACCATACAGAACTACTTCCTGTCTAATCCTGTCAGAAATATCAGTTTTGGTTGTGGCATGACCTTGAGCATCAACGCCAGTCAAAATTTCAGTTAAGCGCTCAGAAAGTTTGGCTTGATGGGCAGCGACAATCGTAGGAATCAATGGCTCAACTTTGGAAACAATAGCTCGGATGCCATTTACACGCTCCATAAGAATGGCCAACAAAGCCTTACCTTCCCCTTGGCGGCTCACCTTTAGCGCTTTAACAGCCTCTCCAGCAGCCTCTACGGTGGCAATTCGCCACAGGTCATCATTGACCTTGCTTTCATTGAGAATTCCTGGCCAACGTAGGATTTCACCCATACGCATATTGCCAGCACTAGGCATCTCTTTAAGCACAGCCGCTTCTAATGCTTTGAGGCCTGTCAAGGCTTCTTGATTGAGTAAGTCCGTTGGGGCTTGACTAGATTGAGCTTCTCTTTGGACATTAATCCTGAACTCCACCTTACCCCTGGAGAGGTGTTTAGTCACCAGCTCTCTAATAGCCATCTCAGAGGATCTACACTCTTCAGGCGAACGTATGTTCAAATCTAGGAAACGACTATTTACTGAACGGCATTCCACCGCTACAGTTGCATAGACACCGCCACCCAGATCTAATTGTCTGGAGGCACTACCAAAACCGGTCATACTTTCTATCATTCACCCATTGTAAAGTCCTATCATGACAATATTCAAACGCCCCAGTAACAGAACTCCAGAAAACTTGCGACAAATCAACATCATTCGAGGTTTTACCAAGCATGCAGAAGGCTCTGTCTTGGTCAAATTTGGCGATACCCATGTGCTATGTACCGCATCTATCCTCGAAAAAGTGCCTCCCCATCAAAAAGGGAGTGGTGAGGGGTGGGTTACAGCGGAATACGGTATGTTGCCCCGCGCTACCCACACTAGAAGTGATCGAGAGGCTGCCAGAGGTAAGCAAAGCGGTAGAACTCAAGAGATTCAGCGCCTAATTGGTCGCTCTATGCGCAGTATTTTTGATTTAAAACTGCTTGGCGAAAGAACTATTCATCTTGATTGCGATGTTTTACAAGCCGACGGTGGCACAAGAACAGCAGCTATTACGGGTGCATTTGTGGCGGCCAGGGATGCAGTTAATCAATTGCTAGAGAAAAAGCTCATAACTCAAGATCCGATCAAAGATCATGTTGCGGCTATTTCTGTAGGCATTTATCAAGGAACTCCTGTTCTAGATTTGGATTACGCAGAAGATTCTTCTTGCGACACAGATATGAATGTCGTCATGACTGGCAAAGGTGGCATGATTGAAGTTCAAGGTACAGCTGAAGGTGAAGCATTCTCCAGAAAAGAATTAGATGCACTTTTAAGCTTGGCCGAAAAAGGTATTCAAGAATTAGTCGCCCTTCAAAAACAAGCGTTATCTCAGAAATAATGTCTCAGAAGAAAATTGTTTTAGCGTCAAACAACGCAGGGAAAGTTAAAGAATTTAACGCCCTGCTATCCCCTCTTGGGATTGAGGTAATTCCTCAAGGCCTACTGGGGATTCCTTCTTGCGAAGAGCCCTATCCAAGCTTTGTAGAAAATGCCATTACCAAGGCAAGGCATGCTAGCAAATTAAGTGGCTTACCAGCTCTTGCTGATGACTCTGGGATTTGCGTCAATGCTTTAGGGGGCCTACCTGGAGTTTTATCTGCGCGCTTTGCCTTGAGTGATCAAAAAAAAGATCCAACAGATAAAGATAACAATGAATTACTCATTCAAAAGCTCAGCGGCATAGCTGATCGTTCAGCTCACTTTACTTGCACATTAGTTTTTTTAGACTCCGCCAGCGATCCAGAGCCCTTGATTGCTGCCGGTCATTGGCATGGCGAAATCATAGAAAGCCCTCAAGGACTATCAGGTTTTGGTTACGACCCCATTTTCTGGGTGCCGTCACTAAATAAAACTGCCGCTCAAATGAGTCCTGAAGAAAAGAATGCCATTAGCCACCGCGGCCAAGCCTTAAAAAAACTATTGGCAGACTTATCTAGCAAGATTGCGCAATAAGCCATCAGCTCATGTCGACTCGTTTAACTTCATTGCCACCACTATCACTCTATGTCCATATTCCATGGTGCGTTAAAAAGTGCCCCTATTGCGACTTCAACTCTCACCAAATTAAAGATCAAGCCACAGGACAAAGCTCTCAAGGCTTCGATGAAAAGCGTTATCTAGAAGCTTTAAAAATTGATTTGCAAAGCGTTCTTCCCAAAGTTTGGGGGCGACGTATTCATACGATTTTTATTGGTGGTGGCACACCCAGCCTTTTATCAGAAGAAGGCATGGATCAACTACTCTCAGACATACGAGCTCTCTTGCCGGTGAATGCTGATGCAGAGATCACTATGGAAGCCAATCCTGGAACTTTTGAGATTGAAAAATTTAGAAGCTTTGCGAAGAGTGGTATCAATCGCATTTCATTAGGTATTCAAAGTTTTGATAATCAAAAATTAAAAGCTTTGGGTCGCATCCATGACAGCGATCAGGCTAAGACAGCCATTGCTGCTGCCATTGAGTTATTTGATCAAGTTAATATTGATTTGATGTATGCACTGCCCGAGCAGACTATTGATGAGGCATTAATCGACATTCGCCAAGCAATTAGCTTTGACCCAGCTCACATTTCTCTGTATCACTTAACTCTAGAGCCCAATACTTTATTTGCAAAGTACCCGCCCGCCTTACCAGATGACGACAGTGCTTTTGAAATGCTCGATCGCTTGATGGAGGAGTTATCAGGAACTGGTTATCAACGCTATGAAGTATCTGCCTATGCCAAGAATGGGTATCGCTGTCAGCACAATTTAAATTATTGGCAGTTTGGTGATTACATCGGTATTGGTGCGGGGGCTCATGGAAAAATATCTGCACATAACCAAATCGCACGTCAAACTAACGAGCGACATCCTGAAGCGTATATGGATAAGATTTTCAATCAAGGTCACGCCTTGATTGAAGAGCGCTTACTAGACAAAGATGATTTGCCTTTTGAATATATGTTAAATGTATTGAGGCTAGTTGATGGTGTTCCCACGCATCAATTTAAAGAAAGAACTGGTTTAGATATTGCAGCCATTAACAGCATGATGGAAGAAGCCCTGAAAAAAGGCTTACTAGATGAAGATCCCCGCACCATTCAGGCCTCTGACTTGGGCCTTCAATATCTCAATGATTTACAAATGCTATTTTTAAAGTAGCCCCATAAAAAAACCTCCGAACATTTCTATTGGGAGGTTTTTTGGGGGGGGTAAACATTAATCCAATAAGCTGAGATCTCTAACAGCACCACGATCGGCACTTGTTGCCAACATCGCATAAGCTTTCAAGGCAGCGGAAACTTTGCGTGGACGTGGCTTAGAAGGCTTCCAACCTAATTTATCCTGCTCAGCACGGCGCTTAGCCATCTCTTCGTCGCTGATTAACACATCAATCTTGCGATTAGGAATGTCAATGCGGATGCGATCGCCATTACGAACTAAACCAATATTTCCACCGGCTGCTGCTTCTGGTGAACAGTGTCCAATCGATAAACCTGAGGTGCCACCAGAAAAACGGCCATCCGTTAACAAAGCACACAACTTACCTAAACCTTTAGATTTGATGTAACTAGTTGGATAGAGCATCTCTTGCATACCAGGACCACCCTTAGGGCCTTCGTAAATAACTACTACGACATCACCTGCTTTGACCTTGTCGTTCAATACGTTTTCAACGGCTTCGTCTTGGCTCTCAACAACGTGAGCTGGACCTTCAAAAACTAGCAAACTATCATCAACGCCAGCAGTCTTCACCACGCAACCATCTAATGCGATATTGCCGCGTAAAACTGCCAAACCACCTTCTTGACTAAAAGCATGATCTCCAGAGCGAATACAGCCCTCAGCGCGATCAATATCTAGACTAGGCCAACAAGAATTTTGGCTAAATGCTACTTGCGTTGGAACGCCACCAGGACCTGCCATGTAGAAAGTTTTAACAGCTTCGCTTGGTTGACGAGCAATATCCCACTGATCCAAAGCTTCTTTCATTGTTTTAGCGTGAATAGTTGGTACGTCTGTGTGTAACTTACCAGCACGATCCAACTCACCCAGAATAGCCATGATGCCGCCTGCACGGTGCACATCTTCAATATGGTACTTATTGGTATTAGGAGCGACCTTGCATAGCTGAGGAATCACTTTAGACATGCGATCAATATCAGCTAATGTGAAATCAATTTCTGCTTCCTGAGCAATCGCCAATAAATGCAAAATAGTATTGGTTGAACCACCCATCGCGATATCTAAAGCAATCGCATTTTCAAAAGCTTTAAAGCCGATTGAGCGTGGCAATACAGAAGCATCATCGTCTTCGTAATACTGTTTGCACAATTGAACAATTTGACGACCTGCTTTTTTAAATAGTTGCTCACGATCAGCGTGCGTTGCAACTACAGTTCCATTACCTGGCAAAGATAAACCTAAGGCTTCTGTTAAACAGTTCATAGAGTTAGCTGTGAACATACCAGAGCATGAACCACAAGTTGGGCAAGCAGAACGCTCCACCTCAGCTAAATCAGCATCAGAAACCTTGCTATCAGCAGCCATCACCATGGCGTCAATCAAATCAAGCTTTTTAATTTCAAAAGTTTGTGAACCAGGAACTGCTAAGCGAACTTTGCCCGCTTCCATGGGGCCGCCAGAAACAAAAATAACTGGAATATTGAGGCGCATTGCAGCCATCAACATACCTGGGGTAATTTTGTCGCAGTTAGAAATACACACTAAAGCGTCAGCACAGTGAGCATTCACCATGTATTCAACTGAGTCAGCGATGATGTCGCGACTTGGTAATGAATACAACATACCGTCGTGGCCCATCGCAATACCGTCATCAACCGCAATCGTATTAAATTCTTTTGCTACGCCGCCTGCTGCTTCAATCTCACGCGCCACCAATTGACCCAAATCTTTCAAATGGACATGACCTGGAACAAATTGAGTAAATGAATTGGCAATCGCAATAATTGGCTTGCTAAAGTCATCGTCTTTCATACCAGTGGCGCGCCAAAGTGAGCGTGCTCCAGCCATATTGCGACCAGCAGTAGAAGTCTTAGAACGATAAACGGGCATGATGCGGGGCTCCTTAATTGTTTTATTTAGCCCCAAAAGACCTCGATGGGTCAGGCTGCGAGCTCTGTGCAAATAGACTAGAACCACAGCTTTATAAGGGGTTCATGAACTATAACAGACAATTTTGATCAATATTTAAAGTAAAAAAGGCCGAGGAATCCCTCAGCCCTTTTCACTTATTTGATTTGGCGGAAGCTGTGAGATTCGAACTCACGGAGGACTCGCATCCTCGGCAGTTTTCAAGACTGCTGCATTCAACCACTCTGCCAAGCTTCCAAAACAGCCGTGATTATAGAGGGATCTTTGGGTCTCTGTCGATTTTTTTCTCTTTTTAGCCATTTAGTATTGTTAAAATCTATAAATGTCTCAATTAATTAGCGCTGTAGGTCTCACCCTAGATACGGCATACCAAAACATCTCTGACGAAGAGTCACGTGAGTTGATTGATATGGCTATTTCAAAGGGTGCCCTACAAAAACGAGATGACCTCTTTAGCGGTAAAGCCATTAATCAGTCAGAGAATCGCGCCGCCCTTCACCCTGCTCTTAGAAATATGTCGGGCGACCCAATGCAGATTGATGGGCAAGATGTCATGCCCTTAGTTAAACAAGTTTGGCAACGCATTGAAGGTTTTTGCAATCAACTGATTGGTGTTACTGATGTGATTTGCTTGGGTATTGGCGGATCTGACTGGGGGCCACGTCTTGTTTGTGATGCCCTTCATCAAATCAACCCACAAGACGGTAAAGCAATCCGCCTTCATTTTGTCGCCAATGTCGATAGCGCTGAGTTAGCCGTAGCCTTCTCAAAGGCTCAACCACGCAGCACTAGAGTTTTGATTACCTCTAAAACTTTTACAACTTTAGAAACTATTAGAAACGCTGAAACTGTAATTAACTGGCTCAAGGTCAATCAAGTTAGCGCATCTCAAGTTAAAAAGTGTTTGATTGGTATTACTGCTAATCCTAAAGCGGCGGAAGAATTTGGCATTGCCCCAGAAAATATTTACCCATTTTGGGATTGGGTCGGCGGTCGTTTCTCAGTATGGTCAGCAGTTGGCTTTCCGATTGCCATTAAATATGGCTTCAAGACCTTCAAAGCCCTTTTATCTGGTGCCCACGCAATGGATCAACACTTTATCAGTGCACCAGCTGCTGAAAATATGCCATTAATGTTGGCTTTGACTTTGATCCACAATCAACATAAACATGGCATTACTGCCAAAGCGATTGTTCCTTATGCGCATGCATTGCGTTTCTTGCCTGAATGGCTTCAGCAGTTAGAAATGGAAAGTCATGGCAAGAGCGTTACCAATGATGGCACAAGCTGTGACCCTACTTCACCAGTTGTGTTTGGTAGTGCTGGTAGTAACTCGCAACATAGTTACTTCCAAATGCTTCATCAAGGCAATCAAATTATTCCGGTCGATTTCATTGCCATCAAAGAACCGATGAGTGATTTACCAGAAGCAAAAGAACACCATCAATCTTTAATTGCTAACTGCCTGGCTCAAGCTCAAGCCCTAGCGAATGGCTCAAAAGAAGAGCATGCCTATGACTCTTGTCCTGGTGGCCGCCCAAGTAATTTAATTTGGTTAGATCGATTAGATGCCCATCATCTCGGGGCACTTTTAGCCCTTTATGAACACAGAGCACTTTGCCTTGGCGCGATTTGGAATTTAAATAGCTTTGACCAACCGGGTGTTGAGTTAGGGAAAAAATTGGCGAAGCCAATTCAGTTGGCATTAAAAGGTCACAACCCATCATTAGAAGGTATTGATCAGGTCACCGCCTCTCGGCTTCAGTGGCTGAACTCTTAATCAGCTCTGCTTAAAACATTCAACCTATATTTTCGATAGACACTTTATGGAATTATCAGCATCAATTTTTAAAGCTTATGACATTCGTGGTGTCATTGATAAAACACTAGATCCCTCAATTGCTCGATTAATAGGCCAATCTTTTGGTAGTGCTATTCGCGAATTAGGTGAGAACACATGTGTTGTTGGTCGAGATGGTCGCTTATCAGGTCCAAGCCTTATGCAAGGCTTAACAGACGGCCTCTTATCAGTTGGTGTGAATGTCATTGACTTAGGTGTGGTTGCAACACCGATGGTTTACTTTGGTACCAATATCGCCATCAATGGTCAACAAGCTAAATCTGGAATCATGATCACCGGCAGCCACAACCCTCCTGACTACAACGGTTTTAAAATGGTTTTAGGTGGGGCGGCTATTTATGGAGACCAGATCCAAGCGCTTCGTGAAAGAATCATTCAAAAGCAATTTGCCACTGGCACGAGCACACGTTCTGAGTACAACATCTTTCCTGAGTACTTACAAAGAATTGTTGGAGATATCAAACTTAGCCGCAAAATGAAAATTGCAGTGGATTGTGGTAACGGTGTAGGTGGTGCATTTGCTGGTCGCTTGTTTAGAGAATTAGGCTGCGAAGTAGAAGAATTATTCTGCGAAGTTGATGGCACCTTCCCGAATCACCATCCAGATCCTGCTCACATCGAGAATCTCCAAGACTTAATTAAAAATCTTCAAACAACTGATAACGAAATAGGTCTTGCATTTGACGGTGATGCCGATCGATTAGGTGTTGTTACAAAAGATGGTCAGGTGATTTTCCCTGATAGACAAATGATGCTATTTGCAAAAGATGTTTTATCTCGCAATCCTGGTGCGCAAATCATTTATGACGTTAAGTGCACTCGTAACTTAGCTACCTATATTAAAGAGGCTGGTGGCGAGCCACTGATGTGGAAAACAGGTCACTCATTAGTGAAGGCCAAACTCAAAGAAACAGGTGCTCCCTTAGCTGGTGAAATGAGCGGTCACATTTTCTTCAAAGATAGGTGGTATGGCTTTGATGATGGCCTTTACACAGGCGCCAGACTTTTAGAGATCCTCAGTTCAGCTCAAGACCCTAATGCGACACTAAATAATTTACCGAACGCCACATGTACGCCAGAACTTCAAATGCCTTGCGCTGAAGGCGAAGCATTCACATTGCTAGAAAAGATTAAAGCAAACGCTAAGTTTCCCTCAGCTGAATCGATTAATACCATTGATGGTGTTCGCGTTGAATATGCTGATGGCTTTGGTTTGGCTCGCCCATCTAATACCACGCCAATTGTTGTGATGCGTTTTGAAGCTGACAATCAAGCCGCTATTGAACGTATTCAGAATGAATTCAAACAAGCATTCTTGAGTATCAAACCAGAAGCCAAGTTACCCTTCTAAACAACTTTCATTTTCTCTCTGTATAGAGAGCTGTAAAAAAGGCAGCCTAAGCTGCCTTTTATTTTTTCGTGGGGACAGATTGTCGCTCAACTAGATCGTAATCTTTTTAATTTCTTTGATCTTATTTTTATCGTTGACCAAAATCACCTTAGGGATAAAAGTCTTAGCATCAGCCTCAGACATCCCGCCGTAGGTACAGATAATCAATAAATCGCCAACATGGGCTTTACGAGCTGCAGCGCCATTCAAAGAAATTGCACCAGAGCCTCTTGCGGCTTTGATGATGTATGTAGAAAAGCGTTCGCCGTTATTGATGTTGTATAGCTCAATCTTTTCGAACTCACGCATATCGGCAGCGTCTAATAGATCTTCATCGATACCACATGAACCTTCGTATTCAAGATCGGCCTCAGTCACCGTTACTCGGTGCAATTTGGCACGCAACATAATTCTTTGCATAAATTTCCCTCCGGGTGCGAATTCTACCTTGATAGAACACCTTTGTTAGGAAAATTGATTTATTAGAAATAAGTGACTTTAGGTTTACTGACAAAAATTGCCTTAATATTCATACATGAATAAAGAATTGTTTGATTACCCACTGCAAGATGCCAGTGGTACAACTTGCATTGCACAGGCTTGGGCCAAGGTGCCTCCCAGCCTCCAAAAGGAAGAAAAAAACCAAATAATTCAAGCAATTAAGTCTGAATTAATCAAGCAAAATGCTGTCTTAGTGGCTCACTACTATGTCGATGGCGACATTCAAGATCTGGCCTGGGAAACTGGTGGATACGTGGCCGATTCATTAGAAATGGCTCGTTTTGGTAAGAATCACGCAGCGCAAAAATTAATTGTTGCTGGCGTTAAGTTCATGGGCGAAAGCGCCAAAATCTTGAGTCCAGAAAAAATAGTTCTAATGCCTGATCTCGATGCCACCTGTTCTTTAGATCTAGGTTGTCCTGCAGATGACTTTATTGAGTTTTGTGATGCACATCAAGATCGAGAAGTGGTGGTATATGCCAATACCAGTGCCGCTGTCAAAGCAAGAGCCGATTGGATGGTTACTAGTTCTTGTGCTCTAGCGATTGCTCACCACCTTAAAGAACAGGGCAAGAAAATTTTATGGGCGCCTGATCGACATTTGGGTCGCTACATACAAGATCAAACTGGCGCAGATATGTTGCTTTGGGAGGGTCATTGCATTGTTCATGATGAGTTCAAAGCCATTGAACTTGAAACACTCAAAGCAAAACACCCACAAGCGCTTATTTTGGTTCACCCAGAATCACCAGCACATGTTGTAGATTTAGCAGATGTGGTTGGTTCAACATCTGCGATGATCAAAGCAGTTGTCGATGGAAACGCCCAAGAATATATCGTTGCAACTGATAAAGGCATCTTGCATCGCATGCGCCAACTGGCCCCTGGTAAAACTTTAATTGAAGCACCTACTGCTGGTAATAGCGCCACTTGCAAGAGTTGCGCACACTGCCCTTGGATGGCAATGAATGGTTTGCAAGGCATCTTGTCATGCTTAACCAATCAATCTGGTGAGATTTTGATTGAAGAAAATATTCGATTAAAAGCCAAAGTATGTATTGAGAAAATGTTGGACTTCACAGCTAACCATCCAGACTTATTAGCCAAAGCGCAGCATGGCTTTGTTAAAAATATCGGTGCCGCCTAAATCACTGATAAAAACTCACCACTGACACAGTGATTTAAGAAAATAAAAACTATGTTTGATCATAACGAATCTCTAGAGCAAGCTCGCGAACGCAATATCAAAGATGCTTTATTTGAAGATATTGGCACTGGTGACTGGACAGCCATGTTGGTACCTAACGAAGCTCCCGTTAAAGCCAAGCTCATTGTTCGTCAAGCAGCAGTTCTATGTGGTCAAGCTTGGTTTGAGGCTTGTTTACATGCTCTAGATCCAGCGGCAATTGTGAAGTGGCACTACGCAGAAGGGGATGCCATGACTCCAGACTCAACTGTTTGCGAAATCACCTCCAAGCCGAGAGCTCTTTTATCAGCAGAACGTCCTGCTCTTAATTTTTTGCAAACACTTTCCTGGACCGCCACGATTACAAGAGAGCATGTGAAAGCTATTGAAGGTGCCAGCCCAAACCCAAAAGGTTGCGCTGTTTTGGATACCAGAAAAACAATTCCAGGCTTACGCCAAGCGCAGAAATACGCTGTGACTGTGGGTGGTGGTAAAAATCAACGTTTAGCGCTTTGGCACGGCATCTTGATTAAAGAGAATCACATTGCTGCAGCAGGTGGTGTTAAGGCGGCGATGGACGCTGCTATAGCCCTTCAGTCTGGGGTTGATATCCAAATAGAAGTTGAAACCATTGCAGAACTCCAAGCGGCTTTGGAAGCTGGAGCTAAGAGCATCTTGATAGATAACTTCACACTGAATCAAATGCGTGAAGCTGTTGCAATTACTGCAGGGGCAGCATTATTGGAAGCCTCAGGTGGCGTTAGCTTAGATCAGTTAAAGGCGATTGCCGCCACTGGCGTTGATCGCATTTCTATTGGCAAACTCACTAAAGATGTTATTGCTGTTGATTACTCACTGAGAGTTCAGGCTAATTAATTTTTGATTTGCTAATTTGATTGCAGCAATCAATGACGATTGGGTGGGGTCATGATGGTTGGGTAAGAGACTGTCCAACTTTGCGGGTAATCTCTGCTGTAATGAAGTCCACGACTTTCTTTACGCATCAATGCTGAGCGCACAATCAATTCAGCGCAGCTCAATAAATTACGCAACTCTAATAAGTCACGAGTAACTCTAAAGTTAGCGTAATACTCTTGTACTTCACTTTGTAATAACTCAATACGATGCAAAGCGCGCTCTAAACGGCGATTGGTTCGAACTATGCCTACATAGTTCCACATGAGGAGACGTAACTCATCCCAGTTATGTGAAATCACCACACTCTCATCAGCATCTTCCACACGGCTCTCATCCCAAGCCGGCACATCAGGAATATTCTTGAGTGGATACTTTGCAATATCTGCAGCAGCTGACTTGCCAATCACCACACACTCTAATAAAGAGTTACTAGCCAAACGATTCGCACCATGAAGACCTGTGTAAGTAGCTTCACCAACAGCATACAAACCTGGTAAATCTGTTTTACCTGCTAAATCGGTTACAACTCCGCCACAGGTGTAATGCGCGGCAGGAACAACTGGAATAGCTTGTTTGGAGATATCAATGCCAAGAGCAGCACATCTTGCATAGATCGTTGGGAAATGCTCTTTTAAGAATTTTTCACCCAGATGAGTGCCGTCTAAAAGCACATAGTCCAAGCCGTGCTTTTTCATTTCAAAGTCAATTGCACGAGCAACGATGTCTCGAGGTGCCAATTCTGTACGCTCATCATGAGACATCATAAAGCGAGTGCCATCCGGTAACTTTAATTGAGCACCCTCACCACGTAATGCCTCTGTCACCAAAAAGGTCCGATCTTGCGGATGGTACAAACAGGTTGGATGGAACTGAACAAATTCCATATTACCGACTCGACAACCCGCACGCCAAGCCATCGCGATGCCATCGCCGGTTGCTGTTTCAGGGTTGCTAGTGTATCGATAGACTTTACCAACGCCACCCGTTGCTAGAACAACGGCTGATGCAGGAATAGCATCAATTTTTCCACTGGCAATATCCAAGGCATAAACACCATAACAACGATTGCTGGAGATTGGTTTTTTAGCTTTTAAATGGTGATTGGTGATTAAATCAAGGGCCATCCAACGTTCAAGCAAAGTGATATTAGGATGAGCCTTTGCTTTATCTAGCAAAACTTCATGAATAGCCTTACCAGTTGCGTCAGCCGCATGAGCAATACGTCGATGACTGTGTCCGCCCTCGCGCGTTAAATGAAGCCCCTTTGGGCCAGTAGGATCTGTTGTGAAGGGCACACCCTGCTCCACCAACCAATCAATTGCAGAGGCGCTTCGCTCAGCAATATATCTAGCAGTGGATTCAACAACTAAGCCAGCACCAGCATCAACAGTGTCAAGCACATGAGCATCAACACTATCTTTTTCATCCAACACACCAACAATGCCACCCTGCGCCCATGCCGTGGCAGACTCAGATAAACCACGTTTAGCCATGATGATGACTTTGCGAGTTTCTGCTAACTCTAGTGCAACGGTCAGGCCAGCTAGACCTGCCCCAATTACAATCACTGGCAAAGAATCTGATGTTGTGGTTTTGTTCATATAAAGGATATTAACTGAGGTAAGCGCTTAACGTGCGCCGAGTTCGCTTAACTCAACTTACTCGCGTGCTCCCTTGTTTCGTGGAAGACAATTTGAGGCCAACGCTCTTGCGTTACCCTCAAGTTCACCGCTGAATTGGCTAAGTAAGCCAAATTATCTGCCGCATCTAAGGCTAATTGATGCCCAGCTGATGAGTTTTCGAAATCAGTCATCATCTTTTTGTCTTCGCAGGTAACCCAACGGGCACAGTTAATGCTCGTACCTTCAAATACTGCATCGACACCATATTCATTCATGAGTCGGCTAGCTACTACTTCAAACTGTAATGCACCAACCGCACCCAAAATCAAATCACTACCATTGACGGGTCGAAAAACTTGTACCGCACCCTCTTCACCCAACTGTTGCAAACCTTTTTGCAATTGCTTAATCTTCATGGGGTTACGGATACGCGCCACCCTGAAAAAGTCTGGTGCGAAATAAGGAATGCCAGTGTACTGAAGTAATTCGCCCTCAGAGAAGCTATCGCCAATCTGCATATTGCCGTGGTTCGGCAAACCAATGATGTCACCTGCATATGCCTCTTCTACTTGCTCACGGCTCGACGCCATGAATGTCACCACGTTAGAAACTTTGACATCGCGCTTAATGCGCAAGTGATTGATCTTCATCCCACGCTCAAACTTGCCAGAGCAAACTCGTAAGAAGGCAATACGGTCACGATGCGCCGGATCCATATTGGCCTGAATTTTAAAAACAAACCCAGAAAACTTATCCTCGCGGGGATCGACTGAGCGTACGGTAGCATCGCGCTCACGTGGGCCTGGAGCCCAATCTAATAGGGCATTAAGAATCTCACGCACCCCAAAGTTATTAATGGCAGAGCCAAAGAAAACCGGCGTTTGCTGGCCTGACAAAAAGCGTTCCAAGCTAAATGGGTGAGATGCGCCTTGCACTAACTCAACTTCCATTTTTAATTGCGCCATTTCATCAGGGAACATTTCTGATAATTTGGGGTTATTAATACCTTTTATTAACTCAAACTCTTGATCAGCACGGTCATTACCCGCAGCAAACAATAAAATTTCATCATTAATGAGGTGATATACACCACGGAAATTTTTACCCATGCCAATCGGCCAAGTCACTGGGGCACATTCAATCTTCAGAACAGACTCTAGTTCATCTAACAACTCCATCGGATCACGAGTCTCACGGTCCATCTTATTGACGAATGTAATGATCGGCGTATTACGCATCCGACATACATTTAATAACTTAAGCGTTTGCTCCTCAACACCCTTAGCGGCGTCAATCACCATCAAGGCAGAGTCAACAGCTGTTAAAACACGATAGGTATCTTCTGAGAAATCTTGGTGACCTGGGGTGTCTAATAGATTAACAACGTGATCACGATACTCAAACTGCATGACAGAACTAGCAACAGAAATACCACGTTGCTTTTCAATTTCCATCCAGTCAGACGTAGCATGTCGACCACTTTTACGAGCTTTTACCGTTCCCGCCAATTGGATGGCACCCGAGAACATTAAGAGCTTCTCGGTTAAAGTTGTTTTACCGGCATCAGGGTGAGAAATAATGCCAAAAGTCCTACGTCTTGCGACTTCGCGGACAATATCATTGCTGTAATTCATAGGCTTTTCAATCAAATAGCCCTATAGTTTAGTTTAGACAGCCCAAACTGGCATTAAATAAGCATCAATAAGGATTTATGAGGGTATTGAACCCCTTTAGAACGCTATGAACGATAAAGCATCAAAAAAAGATCATTCTGCTCAAAAGCATGAAATTAGACCGACTCAATCGATTGAGTTACTCAAAGAACTTCATATTTTGACGCGTGATGGCAAGCTCAATCAAGATACTCGCAGAAAATTAAAGCAGGTATATCACCTAGTTCAATTCATTGAACCTTTACTTAAAGAAGTTTTGAACAGAAAAGCTAATTTATCAATCGTTGACCATGGCGCAGGGAAGTCTTACTTAGGTTTTATTCTGAATGACTTATTTTGCAAACTTCAAGAAAAGCCCAGCACCATTTATGGCATTGAGGTTCGAGAGGACTTAGTTCAAAAGTCTCAAGATTTAGCTAGTCATCTAGGGTTTCAGAATATGCAGTTCTTGCATCTCAGCGCCCACGACTCTTTGACATCAGACCAACTTCCTAGTGAGATTGATGTGGTTACAGCGCTTCATGCCTGTAATACCGCCACCGACGATGCCATTCGTTTCGCACTCAGCAAGAAAGCTCAACACATTATTCTGGTGCCTTGTTGCCAGGCTGAAATAGCTGCCACCCTTAGAAAACAAAAGAGCTCTTCTCTCAAAAGTGAATTATCTGAAATTTGGAGGCACCCTATCCACACCAGAGAATTTGGTAGCCATATTACCAATGTGCTCAGATGCCTTCAATTGGAATCTCATGGCTACGATGTAACCGTCACAGAACTTGTAGGCTGGGAACATTCAATGAAGAATGAACTCATTATTGCCACGCAGAAAAATCTACCCGCCAAAAAAGCAACTGAAAGAAAAGCTAAACTTCTTCATGAAATTGGATTAGAGATACTTGCGGAACGATTTGCCTAAGTAGCTTAGTAAGCGAACTCTAGAATTTCATCAGCCCAACTTAAAGGAAAGCATACTGATAGATGCCAAATCAATTCCATCAGTAATGATCTCAACGTCATCCTCATCTTCTTGTAAGCCTAAGATATATAAAGCGGGCCAGTAGTGCTCTAAGCTTGGATTTGATAAACGCGCATCCTCGCTTGTAGTAAATGGGTCAATTAAAGCCTCATGATTTCTTGATAAAAGATGCTCTTTAAAGTATTCATTAAAGCGCTCAGCCCATGGAAGAATAGAACGTGAACTGAAGTCGGCCGTGCGCAAGTTATGCACGACATTCCCACTAGCAATAATCAAAATACCCTGCTCCCTTAAAGGGCTTAATTTCTTAGCTAACTGATAATGCTCAAGAGAACTTAAAGTTGCATCAAGACTTAACTGCACAACTGGAATATCAGCGTCGGGGTATAAGTACTTTAATACTGTCCAAGTACCATGATCTAAGCCCCACTCATTTTCTTCCAATGTTGCCTGAACCGGAGCCAAAAGATCTTTAACTATTGTTGCCAATTGAGGGCTACCTGGGGCCGGATACTGTTGATCAAATAACTCTTGAGGAAAGCCCCCAAAATCATGAATCGTACGCGGTTGTTCCATGGCAGTTAACCATATTCCGCGAGTCAACCAGTGCGCTGAAATCACCAAAATAGCTTTAGGCCTAGGAAGACGCTCTCCCAACCGCTCCCAAGTTGAAGTGAACGGATTGTCTTGTATGGCATACATGGGATTCCCATGGCCAATAAAAATAAGTGGCTGCTTCATTTATAAAAACTTACTGTAAAAATTAAATCCATAAAAAAAGGCCACCGAAGCAGCCTTTTTTTATTCTCAATAAAGAGGAATTACTTGCGCTTGTTAACAGCGTCTTTGAATGCTTTACCAGCTGTGAACTTAACAGTCTTAGCAGCAGCAATCTTGATAGCTTCGCCAGTCTTTGGGTTACGGCCAACACGAGCAGCGCGCTTACCAGAACCGAATGTACCGAAACCGATCAATTGAACTTTGTCACCTTTAGTAACAGCTTTGATGATTGTATCGATTGATGTGTTCAAAACTCTTTCAGCAGAAGCTTTAGAGATGTCCGCATCTTTTGCAATTTTTTCTACTAATTCAGCTTTATTCATTATTTACCTTTCAACATTGGAACTGGGAGTATATACAAACTTTATAAGATATCTATAAAAATTACTTATAAGCTTTGTACTATCTCTATTAAATCATACTATCGCTCTAGAAGCCAACATTTATAAAGCTTTTTAGGGTTTTACCTATGCCCCATATTGGATTACAGGCGAATTTTCAAAAAAGCTCAATAAAGACTTGACAGTTTTAAGCCTTCAATAACTCAAGACCACCCATATAGGCTTGCAAAGCTTTGGGCACTTTGATGCTGCCATCGGCTTGCTGGTAGTTCTCCAAGATGGCCACACACGCTCTACCAACAGCTAAACCTGAACCATTGAGTGTGTGAAGTAATTCTGGTTTGTTTTGCCCACTCTTGAAGCGCGCCTGCATTCTTCTGGCCTGAAAATCCCCCATATTGGAGCAAGAACTGATTTCGCGATAAGCATTTTGAGCAGGAACCCAAACTTCTAAATCGTAAGTTTTCACACTTCCAAAGCCCATATCGCCAGTACATAACAATACTTTTCTATAGGGCAAATCTAGTTTTTGCAAAATGGATTCTGCTTGCTTTGTTAAATCTTCCAAAGCCTGCATAGAATCCTCGGGCTTAGTCATTTGAACCAACTCTACCTTTTCAAACTGATGCTGACGAATCATGCCGCGGGTATCGCGGCCATAACTCCCAGCTTCTGATCTAAAGCATGGCGTGTGGGCAACAAACTTCTTAGGCAATTGTTCGGCAGGGGTAATTGTGTCGCGCAATAAATTAGTCACGGGGACTTCTGCGGTGGGAATCAAATAGAAGTTTTCGTATCCAACATCCACAGATTCATCCTGATCGTCGCCGCCAACCTTGCGGGGCACTTTAAATAAATCAGCCTCAAACTTAGGTAACTGACCAGTTCCCCTCATTGAATCAGCATTAACGATAAATGGAACATAAACCTCGTTGTAACCAACTGCAATGTGGCTATCCAACATGAACTGAGCTAAGGCTCGATGCAATCTTGCGATCTGGCCATGCAAGACAGCAAAGCGTGAACCAGTGATCTTTGCCGCACTATCAAAATCAAGGCCCAAAGGTGCCGCTAGATCGACGTGATCTTTGATAGGAAAATCAAACTTCGGTAAATCACCCCAACGGAGCACTTCTTGGTTCTGTGTTTCGTCTTTACCAGTTGGCACGCTTTCATGCGGAATATTAGGAATATTCATCAAGAAATCATTTAACTGAGACTGAAGGACGGATAGTCTTTCTGTTAGATTTTGTAATTCTTGGTTAACTTGAGTTGATTCAGCAATTTCAGAGGAAGCATCTTCACCCTTGGCTTTTTTCATGCCAACGGCTTTTGCCAATTGATTGCGCTTGGCCTGCAATTCCTCTGTACGGCTTTGCACATGTTTGCGCTCAGACTCCAAAGAAGTGAATTTATCTTTATCAAGAATAAATTTGCGATCCGCTAATCGAGCCGCCACCACATCTATGTCTTTACGTAAGAGCTGAATATCAATCATGCTGTTCTCAATATCTTTTTAATTTATTTGTAGCTGAACTTCTTAAGAATCTTTACTTTACTTTTAAAACATCTGCGCCAGATGGCGGGGTAAATTTAAAAGTATCTGACCTTAATGACTTATTAATCTCAATTTTACTCAAGTTAATGATGACAATAGTTCCAAAATTGTCATGCAACTCTAAACCTGCAGGCAAACCATTCGTCATTCCGATGCCGATTCGACTATAAGGTATATCCCCTTTTGCTTTTGAAGCCTTGGGCTTTAATTCAAGCCAATGCATCCCGCCACGCTCATCACCAGGGATCAGGTCAAAAAGCTCATCCACCTCAGAGTTGCCAAATAAGATAGCTGCGGGGCTAGAGCTCAATGCTTGACCTGCGGGACGAGTGGTTAATTGATTAAGGCCTTTATCCCAAAGCAGTAATTTTTCACCATCCGCAATCACCTTTTGCTCAAATGGCTTTTGAGTTTCCCAAATGAACTTACCGGGCCTTTGAAAAATAAAATGGCCTTGGCTTTTTCTCAAGACCTTAGGTGCAGACTCACCTTGTCGAGCGGGACGAATTTGCTGCTGAGAAAAATCACCTTCAGCATTTTTAACTTGATTTAGAAAGTCTTTAAATTGCGCAATACCATCCGCTGCCCAAGCAGGCGACAAAGAAAAAGAAATGAGCAAGCAGGCGCGAGAGATATAAGTCTTCAGACTCATTTTCATGAATGCCTCAGATTAGTTATCGCTGGCACTGCGAACTAGGATTTCGCGATTGCCGTTACTGCCCATCTTAGAAACAAGACCGGCGCGCTCCATATCTTCCAACAAGCGAGCCGCGCGGTTGTAACCAATACGTAGATGTCTTTGTACCAAAGAGATTGAGGCGCGTTTATTTTCCAAGATAATGCTCACAGCTTGATCATAAAGCGGGTCAGCCTCTCCACTAGCAGAGGCTTCGCCACCTGCACCGCCATCCATCTCCGCTTGAGGCTCAAGAATAGATTCAATGTAGTTAGGCTCTCCGTGCTTTTCTTTTAACCAAGTCACGACTCGATGGACTTCATCATCAGTGACAAAAGCGCCATGAACTCGAATTGGTAAGCCAGTGCCAGGCGCCATATAAAGCATATCACCCATACCTAGCAAACTTTCGGCGCCCTGCTGATCCAAAATTGTGCGGCTATCAATACGGCTACTTACCTGGAATGAGATACGGGTAGGCACGTTAGCTTTAATCAAGCCAGTGATCACGTCAACGCTAGGGCGCTGAGTTGCTAGCACCAAATGAATACCGGCAGCACGCGCCTTTTGAGCGATACGCGCAATTAGTTCTTCAATCTTCTTACCAACCACCATCATCAAATCAGCCAACTCATCGATCACAATCACGATCACAGGAGCTTTATGCAATGGCTCAGGATCATCAGGCGTCAAGCTGAATGGGTTATAAAGGTATTCTTCTTTTTCAGCGGCATCAGCAATTTTCTTATTAAAGCCAGCTAAGTTGCGCACTCCAAATTTACTCATTAATTTATAACGACGATCCATCTCGATAACCGCCCAATTGAGCGCGTTATAAGCTTGCTTCATATCAGTGACTACTGGGCATAAAAGATGAGGAATACCTTCGTAGACTGACATCTCCAACATCTTAGGGTCGACCATAATGAGTTTTACTTCATCTGCTTTGGCTTTGTAGAGCAAAGACAAAATCATGGAGTTGATACCCACTGATTTACCAGAGCCAGTTGTTCCGGCAACAAGACAGTGTGGCATTTTTGCCAAATCAGCCACAACAGGTGCGCCTGCAATATCTTTACCCAAAGACATCGTCAACAAAGAAGAGCTATCGTTATAAACACGTGAACTTAAAATCTCAGTGAGATGAACGGCCTGGCGATTAGGATTAGGCAACTCTAAGCCCATACATGTCTTACCAGGAATAGTTTCAACCACTCGCACGCTCATCACTCCAAGAGCACGAGATAAATCTTTTTGCAGATTAACAATCTGACTACCCTTCACCCCCATCGCCGGCTCAATTTCATAGCGAGTAATCACAGGGCCTGGATGAGCAGAAATAACCTTTACATCAATATTGAATTCTTTTAGCTTTCTCTCAATCAGACGAGATGTAAATTCCAATGTATCTACAGAGATAGTTTCTTTAACTGGAGGAACTGGGTCTAACAATGACAGAGGCGGCAATTCTGAGTCTGACATATCTGCAAACAATGGCTGTTGCTTCTCACGCTCAACGCGCTCGCTCTTCACAACAGTCAATGGCGCACGATAAATAGGTACAGGTGGCAACTCTTCAAACTTGACGCGCTCTTCTTCAACAATTTCCTCACGCTCTTCTGCAGCTTGCTCCCCGATACGGCGATCTTCTTCTGATTCTCTGCGCTGACGAATGCGCATCAATGAAATTTCTAAAAAACGCCCTACTTGTTCAGAGAGGCTCAACCAAGAAAAACGTAAAAATAAAGACATACCAATTGCCAAGGTCACCAATAAGACCAAAGTGGCACCAGTAAAGCCAATAGCCATTTGTAAGGGATCACCCAGTAATTCACCCAAAACTCCACCAGGAGGTCTTGGAAGATCCATCGTCATACTGTGCATGCGAATTGACTCTATAGCCATGCTTGAAACCATGGTTAAACCAAAGCCCAACAAACGCGGTAAAAATGGCTCAGGCTCTAACTCATTGCCAGGCAGCTTGGCGGCAGTTAGCTCTTGCCATCCTCTGACAGCCCGCTTCAACAATAAAATAACCCACCAATAAGCAGAGGCTCCAAAAATATAAAACATTAAATCAGCCACCCAGGCGCCCAATCGACCACCAATATTGCCTACCTGTGCCACTTGGTTTGCATGGGACCAAGCAGGATCTCCCTTGCTATAACTTGCTAACACGGCAAACAAGGCCAAGGTGAGGGCCATGAAGGCGATCCACTTTACTTCACGCATGAGTCTTGTCATACGTGGATTAGAGGACCCTTCTGGTGAGGGTGGAGTCGAGGAGGATGCAATTCTGGCCATGTAATCCCAATTGTAATCAACAAGAAACAATGAAACTCTTATAATTGCAAAATGACTACAAAAAATACCAAACACGCAAAAGTATTGATCCTGGGTTCAGGCCCTGCAGGCTACACAGCCGCTGTTTATGCTGCACGCGCCAACTTAGACCCTGTTTTAATCACTGGTATCGCCCAAGGCGGTCAATTAATGACCACCACAGAGGTGGAAAACTGGCCAGCAGACCCCAATGGCGTCCAAGGACCAGAATTGATGCAGCGCTTCCTAGAGCATGCTGAGAGATTTAAGACAGAAATCATTTTTGACCACATTCACACAGCTGCTTTGACAGAAAAGCCCATTCGCTTGGTCGGTGATGCTGGTACTTATACTTGTGATTCACTAATTATTGCCACTGGAGCATCAGCTCAATACCTTGGCCTGCCAAGCGAAGAGGCTTTTATGGGTAAAGGCGTTTCAGCTTGCGCCACTTGCGATGGCTTCTTCTATAGAAACCAAGATGTTTGCGTGATCGGTGGCGGCAATACAGCAGTTGAAGAGGCCCTCTACCTTGCTGGAATTGCTAATAAAGTGACGGTTATCCATCGTAGAGATAAATTCCGCGCTGAACCAATCCTCATCGACCGCTTGATGGCTAAAGTTGCTGAAGGCAAGATTGCTGTTGAATGGAATAGCCATTTAGATGAAGTTTTAGGTGATGCTACTGGTGTAACTGGGGTGCGTATTGCTAATGCATCAGGTCAGAAAAAAGACATTACCCTCAAAGGCGTTTTCATTGCGATTGGCCATAAACCGAATACTGATTTATTTACAGGTCAATTGGATATGGAAAATGGTTACCTCAAAACCAAAACTGGTTTAGTGGGTAATGCAACAGCCACTAATATCCCTGGCGTATTTGCTGCGGGTGACGTTCAAGATCACATCTACCGTCAGGCGATTACTAGTGCAGGTACAGGTTGTATGGCCGCATTAGATGCCCAACGTTACTTGGAAACCTTATAAACCACCGTCCCATTTTTTACTTTTTAGTTTGTAATTTTTTGAGCTGATCCTAATAAAAAACCCCATCAAAATGGGGTTTTTTATTTTAGAACTGTTCCTGTTTTTTAGACAGCTGACTCATTAGTCTCACCAGTTCGAATGCGAATCACCTGTTCAATGGGTGATACAAAAATCTTGCCGTCACCAATTTTGCCAGTGTGAGCAGCTTTAACAATCGAGTCAATGACTGTATCAACGCGATCATCAGCAACAACGACTTCTACTTTAATTTTTGGCAGAAAATCAACAACGTACTCTGCGCCACGGTAAAGCTCTGTATGTCCTTTTTGGCGACCAAAACCTTTTACCTCAGTCACAGTTAAGCCTGTTACGCCTAGCTCAGCCAATCCTTCGCGAACTTCATCTAACTTAAACGGTTTAATAATTGCAGTCACTTGTTTCATATTGATCTCCTCGAAGTTCAATCATACCTAAAAATAAAGCAGGTACTCAATAATTGGTTTAAATAATTAGGCTCTAAATTTATTAGTAATCGGGTAACGCCAATCACGACCAAATGCCCTTTGCGTGATCCTAACGCCAATCGGGGACTGTCGACGTTTGTACTCGTTAATTTTGATCAAACGAGTCACCTTTTCAACATCTTCAGTTTTAAAACCTTCAGCAATAATTGATTCTATGGATTGATCTTGCTCCATGTATTTTGTCAAAATAGCATCGAGTACATCATACTCAGGCAAGCTATCTTGGTCTTTTTGGTCGGGTCTTAACTCAGCAGAAGGCGCCCTAGTAAGAATGCGCTCAGGAATAATTGGGGCAAGACTATTCCGATAAGCACACAAGCGATATACCAAGGTTTTGGCGATATCTTTAATGACCGCAAAACCACCAGCCATATCACCATAAAGCGTGCAGTAACCAACTGCCATTTCACTCTTATTGCCCGTTGTTAAAACAATGCGGCCTGATTTGTTAGAGATCGCCATGAGTAATGTGCCACGTATACGTGCCTGAATATTTTCTTCAGTCGCATCAACTGCTTTATTTTTAAACTCATTTGCCAAAGAATTCTCAAATGCGTCATACATTTCAGAAATAGCAATTTCATCATATTGAACAGATAAGTTCTCTGCCATCTGGCGCGCATCAATCCATGAGATATCCGCGGTGTAACGAGATGGCATCATCACAGCACGCACTTTGTCAGCGCCCAAAGCATCAACCGCAATCGCAAGGACAAGTGCTGAATCAACACCACCGGATAAACCAATAATAGCGCCTGGAAATCCATTTTTATTGACGTAATCTTTAACACCCAGAACTAGCGCCTGATACACCTGAGCCTCCACCGAGGAGACAGGGCTTAATTGGCCTTGGGCTAAATCACCATCTATAAATTGGACTAACTCAAAAGCTTCTTGGAATGCAGGTAAACCTACGACGACGTCAGCCGATTGACTCAAAGCAAAAGAGGCGCCATCAAAGACCAACTCATCCTGACCGCCGACAGCATTGACATATACCAAAGGTAAACCTGTCTCGAGAACGCGAGCTTTTAATATGTCAGCTCTTAGGTTTTGCTTTTCTAAGTGGTAAGGCGATGCGTTAGGAACCACGATCAACTCAGCACCTGCATGCTTGGCTTGAGCAGCTGGGCCAGAATGCCAAGCGTCCTCACAAATAATTAATCCAATCTTACTACCATCAATATCAAAGACGCACGCCTCATCACCAGGGACAAAGTAACGTACCTCATCAAATACTTCATGATTAGGTAATATTTGTTTGGCATAACTGGCAATGATCTTGCCCTGATATAAAACACTTGAAATATTTTGCAAGCCTTGCTGAGTTCTAGCTGGATAACCAACAATCACTCTTAATTCTGGGTATTGCTCTAACTGCTTAGCCAAACTAAGAACACTGGATTCGACGGCTTGAATAAAAGCATCACGCAATAACAAGTCTTCTGGTGGATAACCAGTGATAGACAACTCTGAGGTCACTAATAACTTAGCACCACGAGCGCTAGCTGCTTGGGCCGCTTGCAATACCAATTCTGCGTTTTTGGGCAAGTCGCCAAGAACGGGATTGGTTTGAGATAAGGCAATAAAAAACGGAGGCATAGGAAATATTATCCCATTGCCTCCGCTTGGAGTCAGCAGACTAATTATTTAGTCTTGTTATAACGCTCTACGCTGTCCAAAATTTCTTTTTTGGCTGCTTCAATACCGTCCCAACCTTTTACCTTTACCCACTTACCTTTTTCAAGGTCTTTGTAGTGTTCAAAGAAGTGTTGAATCTGTTGAGTGACCAGTGGGTTCAAATCTTCCATTTTTTGGATATTTGAATACATTGGCAAAATCTTTTCTGTAGGAACAGCCAATAACTTAGCATCACCACCTGATTCGTCATCCATGTGCAACACGCCTAAGGCGCGGCAAGTGATCACAACACCTGGTGGAATTGGGAATGGTGTCAAAACAAGAACGTCTGCAGGATCTCCATCATCAGACAATGTCTGTGGAATGTAGCCATAGTTACATGGATAGTGCATCGCAGTACCCATAAAACGGTCTACGAAAACTGCGCCAGATTCTTTGTCCACTTCGTACTTCACTGGATCAGAATTCATTGGGATTTCAATGATGACATTGAATTGATCAGGGATCTTAGAACCCGGTTGGACGTTGTTTAAGCTCATTTTTACTCCATGCTATACGTTTGAATTGAGGCAGATATTAACAAAGCAAACCATCAGTTCCCTGACGATCCATATATGCGGTGCAGCAATATTATCAAAAGTATGGCATAATCCTGTTTGTAGTACGAATCATCGCCCCCCAGCCAGAGTTCTCATGAAGAGAACAACATGCCTTTTTGATTGTCTGTTGGTCGATGCCTTAATTGACCAACCACAGAAAGGACATCCCTTGATAGGGATGTGCATGACTATGACTATTAGTTTTAAAGAACTGGGCTTAGCCCAACCCCTACTTCAAGCAACTGAAGCTCTTGGCTATACACAGGCTACTCCTGTACAAGAAAAAGTGATCCCTGCTGCCCTTATTGGCGGTGACTGGATGGTTAGTAGCCAAACAGGTAGCGGAAAAACTGCAGCCTTCTTATTGCCATTACTTAATCAATTAATTGCAGCTAACCCTAACGGTAAGCCAGTTCCTGGCCGCGCTGAGCCACAAGTGTTGGTTTTATGTCCAACTCGTGAATTAGCTCAACAAGTGAGTGCTGATGCAATCAATTTAGTTAAATTTGCCAGAGGTATTCGCATCGCTACCATCATGGGCGGCATGCCTTACGGTAAGCAAATTTCTCAAATCAAAGGTGCCAACTTAGTAGTTGCTACACCTGGACGTTTATTAGACTTAAGCAACAGCCGTGCCATTCGCTTGGACAAAGTGAAATGCATGATTGTTGACGAAGCTGACCGCATGTTGGACCTTGGCTTCCAAGACGACATCGAAGCTATTCATGAATTGTGTTCTGACCGTGGTCAAACATTGATGTTCTCTGCAACATTTGCACCGCGCATCATGCAATTGGCAACGAGCTTGATGAACAACCCTGGCCGTATTGAATTAGCTAGCGCTCATGACAAACACGAAAACATTGCTCAAACATTGCATTGGGCAGACAGCGTTGCTCACAAACATAAATTATTGAGCCACTGGTTATCTGACCCAACAATGGAACAAGCCGTTGTTTTCGCTAGCACACAAGCTGATAGCGAAACAATTGCTGATTCATTGCGCGCTGATGGGCACGAAGCAACTGCACTTCACGGTGCAATGCCTCAAGCCGTTCGTAACCGTCGCTTACAGTCTTTGCGTAAAGGTCAAACTCGTATCTTGGTAGCAACTGACGTTGCAGCTCGCGGTATTGACGTTCCAACAATCACTCACGTGATTAACTTTGGTCTTCCAATGAAGGCTGAAGATTACGTTCACCGTATTGGTCGTACAGGCCGTGCCGGTCGCAGTGGGGTAGCTATTACTTTAGCTGAGCACCGTGATCGTTCAAAGATCCGCGCTATTGAACAGTACACACAACAGCCATTACAAGCTGAAGTGATTCCTGGTCTAGAGCCTCAAGAAAAATCACGCAAGCCATCACACCGTCCTGGTGCTGGTCGTCCAGGTGGTAGATCCTTCGGTGGCAAAGGTGCCAGCAATGCTTCAAATCGCAATGGCCAAGGGCAAGGTGAAGGCAAAACTTTTAAACAGAATCATTTTGCTAAGCCAAGCGGCCCTAAATTTGCTGGCTCAGGTAAACCTTCATCAGGCCCTAAGTTTGGCGGTTCAGGTAAACCTTCATCAGGTCAGAAGCGCACATTTGCTTAAATGAAAAAACTTCGCCAGTCTTGGTTAAATCTAGATCATGCGGTGCTGCATTTAGTACCGCAGGTTTGGCAAGACTGGTTGAGTTATCCCTACTCTCTAACGCAATACATAGAGAGACGGACTCATAAATCAGTTAGCGTTCAAGTTCTAACAGATAAAAATCAATTAGTTTTAAATGACGAACAAGATCTCTTTCCGAGATCTTTTAGTCGTTGTCGCGTGCGGGAAGTTTATTTATGTGTGGACAACACCCCCGTTGTATTTGCGAGAAGTATTTTGCCCACCTCAAGCAGTACCGGTATTAATCGAGATTTACTCCAAATTGGCAATAAGCCATTAGGGGAGGTTTTATTTAAAAACGGTAAAGCCCCTATCCTGCTAAGACAAATCACTGACATCGCACATATTGGATTGGGACGAAGATCCCTTTATCAATTAAGAGGTCACCCCATTTTGATTAGCGAATTTTTCTTGCCAGCTCTCTTAGAAAAGATTGTCGATTAAATTGAGATACAACAAATAAAAAGGCCACCCAAAGGTGGCCTTTTTATTTGAATGCGTTTAATTAAAGAACGTAACCAATGTGGGCAGAAGCCAAAGCAAACAAGATAGCTAAACATGTAGCGCCAGCTAGCATAACGATCAATGTGATGATCTTCTTATTAATTTCTTCTTTACTCTCTTTGTGCCATTCATTCATTTAGAGCTCCCTGATCAAAAATTCTGTGTAATGCGTATTATCCATCAAACCGCTCTTTATTTGATATTTATCAAATCTCTCACCTTCAAAATAAGCTCCGTCGGAGTCAAGCCAATTGGGCCAACCCCTTGATTTACCAGCATATCTGCAGCCATTGAATGCAACTCCACGGCTAATCCCGTCGCCTCAAAAACTGATAAATCATGACGCATACCCTGAGCCACTAAAGCAGCCACAAGGCCAGTTAAAACGTCGCCCATACCACCAACCCCCATACCGGGGTTACCTCGATGACATTCCTGGACGCCCTGATGAGGAGCTCCTAGCAGTGTTTTTTGGCCCTTGAGAACAACAATCGCCTGAGTAATTTGAATTAACTCTTCAATAGAGTTCAATCTATTCAATTGAATAAGCTCTGAAGAGGTATTTAACAATCTAGCGGCTTCCCCCGGATGAGGAGTCAAGACAGTTGCCCCCTTCGGTCGATTTTTGAGTAGCTCCATCAAAGATGGGTGCAAGGCCAAAAGATTCAGCGCATCGGCATCCAGTATTAAAACTTGTTTAGCTTGAAGCGCCTGATAAAGAATTGTTTGAGCTAAGTGACCTTGGCCTAAACCAGGACCAATAGCCAACACATCAGGACTAACGTCATCAATGAGGGCTGGAGAGATGGGTTTGATCATCAACTCAGGATGATCAGGCAAAAATGATGGGCACTTGGCATCCAAAACACTCAAAATAACCCAGCCTGCGCCGGCGAAGAGAGCAGCTTGTCCAGCCAGAAAAACTGCGCCAGACATACCCACATCTCCACCAATGATTAAAACCTTACCGGCATGACCTTTATGTTCATGTGGGGCACGTTTTAACTTAGGAAGTAAAGAAAGCGTATCTAGGCTGGCGGGGTTCATAAAAGTTCATCAAAGTCTATACTTAAGACTACAACAAAAACAGGAGATCAACATGAATTTACATTTACATTATTGGCCCGGAGCATGCTCATTCGTACCTCATGTGATGCTGGAAAGAATTAAAGAATCATGCGGGCAAGATTATGCAGCTAGCATCATTAACCTAGCTAATGGAGATCAATTCAAACCCGAATATAAGTCTATTAATCCCCGAGGGCAGGTTCCAGTCTTAACTGTTGACGATAAGGTCATTACACAAATAATCGCCATCATTAATTATTTGAATGAGATTTTTCCAAAAGCCAAATTATTACCAACTGAGCCTTTTGAAAAAGCAATGGCTTTATCAACCCTTGCTTGGATGAATAATACGGTTCATCCCACATTTACAAGAATTTTCAGATCAGAAAGATTTGCAGATGAAAATAGCAAGGCATCGGTCAAAGCCGTT
>JBDLVQ010000042.1:0-5492 GCA_039804685.1 Pseudomonadota bacterium
AAGGTCGCCTACCCCTCTGGCAACCCGCTAGTCAACATCCAAATAGAGCGCATTGCCAATACCAAAATTCAACTCGACCGTGTTAACAAAGCGATTGATGCAACCTATGCATATGCTGAGAAACCTAGCATATCTGATGAAGCCTTAATGGATCTACTCGCAATGAGCCCATTAGAAAGAGATAAGGCGCAAGAGATATGCAACGGAGAACTGACCATCGATGGCATTATGAACGTACGAAGAACTAGGGTCGCAGCAGAGCTCATGCATATCGATACATCCGCATTTAAGACCCATGATGAATTTTTGTATCACACTCCACAACTGTGTAAATATGTCATAGATGAAGCATCATCACTCAAACAAAATATCGATTACTACATCACCCACAATCTATCTAAATTTGTGAATACCGATGAAGTGGCTGAAGAGTTAAAGCGAATGCTCACAAAACTGATTGATAAAAACGATGATTCAAAAGAAGATGATCCCATCGAAGATCATTATGGGCTACCCGTCACACCCACCGAAGAAGAGTCCATAAAAAAAGTAAAGCTAGAGAATCTCAAAATGGCAGCAGACGCCATGAGAAAGGAAATTGATAAGCTTGCAGGGCTGCATTACAAAGTCATTACATTTAATCAACTGCGCAAAGCAGCAATTTCACCACTCACGCTAGACTATGGTTATTTAGATCGGCTACAGCGCTACCAGACCCCATTAAATAATCAGCTTTCCAAAATGATGGGCGAACTTCTCGCATTAACTAAATAAAAGTGTTCGTGAAGTTAATTGCTTGCGAGATTACTTATCTTTCAAAAAACGCTCGCTCTTAATCATCGCCGATAGGCAGTGCTGGGTAAAATCAATCCGAATTT
The DNA here is from genome assembly GCA_039804685.1 of Pseudomonadota bacterium. Taxonomy (GTDB): domain Bacteria; phylum Pseudomonadota; class Gammaproteobacteria; order Burkholderiales; family Burkholderiaceae; genus Polynucleobacter. The sequence goes on from JBDLVQ010000042.1 coordinate 879, forward strand.
GTGGGCGATCTAGGCCATTAATAAAGGCGCCTGCATAACGCGTGATTTCAGGGGCAATCAGGGTGCGGCCGCCAATCAATGTGAGTGATTTTTGGTCTGGCGTGATCTGCATCGCAATGTTCTTGGCCATCTCCTGACGCACACGCGTTAAAAGCCGTGTGGCGAGCGCTGCATTTTTTGGGTTCTTTTGCAGCACAGGCAATACCGCTGACATGCCCTCAACGGAGTAACAAGAGTTCACCTCCTCATCAAAGCCAGGACGCATCTCAGTTAAGAAGTTATTCACCTGCTGGGCGCCAAAGTCGATAAATTTCTGATCTTTGGTTTGCTCATAGCGCCTAGCAGTTGCCATCAATCCCCAATGAAAGAAGCCAATATCAGGATGCTCTGAATAGAGCTTAATTAAAGCCGTATCTATCGCCGGCATCAGCGTTTTGATCTTCTCGTCATTCGGATAATTCTCAAAATAGACTACCAAAGCAAGCCAGGTCTCACCGTTAAAGTAAGACGACTCTTCTGGGTCAGTCGCGCCCCCAGCAAAGCCACCGTTAGGGTGATATAAAGCGAGAAGCCCATCTTTCCAGCCCTGAATATCTGCATCAAACTGACGATCCCCGGTCGCTTTGGCGTATTGCAGAGCGCCGATTAGCGCGAGTGCTGTCGCGCCAGTCTCGGCCTTCTTTAAATCCTTGTTATCGGTGAGCAGCTTCCCTTGTTTGTAAGTAATGGTATTGAGGCGGTAAGCCTTGATGGCTTTTTCCACAACCGTCTTGGTCATAGCATCGTTATGCGTCAATAGATATTCACTTAAGCCATAACTCGCCCCTGCCTGACGGACTAGCTCATCAGCGCGCGACCACTCCCCTGTCACAAAATCAAACTCGTAACTAAAATAGCCGGTCTTGCGCTGGATATTGCCCATATAACTTGCCGCAAGCACTTCTCGCTCGTCCATGGAAAGATTGCTTTTAGGCAATTCTGTTGAAGGCTCAGCCCTAGCAGCAAAGCTCAAGGCTAGGAATAACACAGTCACTAAATATTTCATTCTTGCTTTTCCTGGGGCTGCAACACCCCATCATTAAATTGTAATTTTTTATAAATATTGACCGAGCCAAAGAGGCCCTCCACCATCTTCGTATCGTACCCGTATGAGATAAGGCGCTTCATCACGCTCTCGTTCCTGCCCATGAGTTGAAAGGTCGTATTCTTGTAAGAAGAGTAAATGCTATGAAAATACAAGGCGCCATCAATTTTAGATGACGAGAGTCCAAGCACCGCGCAGGCACTGTAACAGTGGGAATAACTTGGCACCACCCATTGAACGCGGCCATGCGCGCGAATGGCATCCATTGCACCCTCTAAGCCCACTAATTTACCACCGTTGGACCTTGCAACAATCGTGACTGACTGCCCTTGATGATGCGAGAGCAAATCTGAAATTTCTTGATAGGAATTAGAATCCATATCGCCATTCAAGTAATACACATTATTCATGCGGTCATACCTCAGCGTTTTAGCGGTTGGCGCACAAGCTGCTAAGGCAATAACGAGGAGTGAGATCAATATTCTTTTCATCGGCACCCATCATACTTTTGAGCGCTAAAAAATACTATAATTAACACACCTTTTTCATTTCACGATTCACACTATTTTGAAAACCACCGCAGAACGCGTTAAGCACATGATGGAAACACTCAAGATCAAAGAACAAACAGAGTTTGGGCTTTTATGTGGCGCATCTCGCAGTACTGTAAATCAATGGCTATCAGGAAATATTAAGAAAATTGATCCGCGTTATGGATTCAAACTGGAAGACTCAACACCATTCACCGCTCGCTGGATTATTCTTGGCGAAGGCAATCCCAAGAAATAATTAAAAAAACTTATATCCTCTAAAAGCCACGCCAGTCGTGGCTTTTTTTATCTCTACAGCACTTTCTTTTAAGTTTATTTCAAAAATCACTGTTTATGCCCATTGACATATATTGTTTATGATCATAAACTAATTACGTCAATTAACTTTTGTGCTTAAGGAGAACAAGATGGCTAAGAATCGTGCAAGGAACTATGAGTGGGCAACGGTGGAGTATGAAAAGGGTTCGTATGACGTGTGTGTCTGCATGGTGTTTGAACAGGTGGATGAGATCAGACCTGTGGATAGTGAGATCAACATCATTGAGCTCATGGATAGAAAGAGTATTGAGTGGATGTATGAGAAAGCGATGGAAGATATTCATGCCAATTTAAATGCACCCCACTTCAAGGACATGTCACGAATGGAGTACTTGATTGATGAGGGGATCGAAGGTCCTGTATTGGATGACAAGGCAGCCTGAGGCGGAGGAGTTAGCGATGCATTACACAGAGCTTAGGAAGATTAACGTCAATGACTATATCGAGCGTAAGAATGGCTTAGCTTATCTCTCATGGTCTTGGGCGGTAGATCAACTATTGCAGTTAGATGAGAGTGCATCTTGGGAGTATGCAGAGCCTAGAATTTTTGGAGAAACCATGATGGTGTTTTGTACGGTGCATGCCTTTGGTAAATCAAGAACAGCGCAATTACCAGTGATGGACTTTAGAAATAAAGCCATTCATAACCCAGATGCGTTCTCAGTGAATACTGCCATGCAAAGATGCTTAGCCAAAGCCATCTCACTTCATGGACTGGGGATGTATATCTATGCGGGAGAAGATCTGCCGATGGTGGAGATGAAAGAAAGCGAGGCTAAGGAAGTAAAAGAAACCGCTAAAGGCAAACCAATAAAAGAAGACATAAAGCCACCACAGCAATCGATCACGCCAACGGCAGGGGCACTTGAAGCCTTCAACACAGATGAGAAAGACTTACTCGCGAGAATTGCAGAGGAAGTAACTGAGCTTGTGCAACTAGAAGAATTAAGACTCGCGCATGAGCGCTGTGAGATGTTAGAGAACGACGAGAAGGTTGCGCTTTGGAGCATGCTTGAAAGCAGGACGAGGACGGCACTAAAGAAATACAAAAGCAGTATTACTAGTCCCGATATACCGAAATAGGGCTAGGCGTTGAAGCTTATTTCGCCATAAAATGCATCATTATTTTAATAGCTCTATAGCACTCAACTAGAGATCAACATGAAAAAAAACAGCCTCCTAATTGCCGTCCTGTTAACACTTAGCGGCTGTGCTGAGATCAATCAGCCCCTTGAAAGCTTATCAAGCAAGTTTAAAGATCTTGGGAATAAAATCAAACATGGAGACAATAGGGCTGAAACAACCGCTGCTCCTCAAAAGAAAAACACGCCTACTCTTGCAACTGCTTCGCAAGTAAAGAACAAGTCAGATACACCATCAATCGATGACTCAACTGAGCCAGTTAAGAAACCAACGCCACTTAACATTTCAATCCCCAAAGAAGTTAAGTCAGAACGAATTCAAGAAACAATCGTAAAACCAAAACCCGCTGAAATCAACCCACCACCTGCACCCAAGGCCGCTTTAGCGAAGGAAATTAAACCTGAACCCTTAAGCGAGCATATTTCGCTCAGCGAGCTCAATAGTCACAACTGGCAAATTAACAAAATTTTTATTACCAACAACTTCAAGGCAAGTGAGGATCACTGGCTGTTTAGCTTTAATCAAAACGGCCAATACAAAGCTTTTGGTGCCTGTAACTTTTTAAGCGGAAAATTTAAAGCGACGGATGAAGGAACGTTCAGACTAGGCAAGCTTGAGACATCGCTAAACGATTGTCCTGAAAGCAAAGATGAAGAAGTGATGGTGTTTAACATGCTACTAATGGCGGATAGCTTCGCGTTGCGAGATGAAGCACTACTTTTTAAAAGCGGGGATAAAGTGATGATGGAGCTAATCCGCTCTAGTAAAGAGATTAACGTCAATATGTCAAAAAAATCGCATAGCAAAAAAGACAAAAATAGCAAAAAAATTAAATCTGGCCAGAAAAAAGAAACCAAACAAAAAGAGAGCAAAAAATCAGTGAAAGCAAAATCATCGAAAGACAAAAAGCAAAAAGCCGACAATTCGTCGGCTTCCAAAAGCACTAAAAGCAGCTCCCACAAAAAATAAGTAGTTCAAAAGCGCCTTCCCAACCAAGCCTCATGGAGGCTATGAGGCAGCATTGATTAGGCGCATTAATAAACTTGGGTTAATTGGCTGCGCACTTACCCTGCTGACCCTTGTCATTACATTCAGGCACCTTAGCTTCACCAACCTCCACCACTGCCTTACCAGTTAGTGCTTTCTTTTCATTTTTTTGACCAGTGAGTTCTTTCAAGAACTGTGCCGCTTCATAACCGCCCTTAGAGTCTTCACTGAACTTCACGCCTGACAATTTAAAGCTCGCCGCAGCTTCTTTACCAACTTTCCCCTTTAAAGCGATTTGCGTGCCAGAAGCAGTTGCTACACCAGGCAATATAGGGTGATTAATATTCTGCCCTGCAAACACATTAATAATGCCACTCTTAGTCGTTAAGGTTAGTTTAGGATCAGCGCCACCAAACTCCATTGCATTCGCTACATAGGTTTGATCTTGTAACGTCGTCACACTGCCTTTTACCACCACTTGGCCGACCATGGTGTATGGATTGAGTGACGCAGCCGGATCAACATCCCCTA
>JBDLVQ010000043.1:0-14267 GCA_039804685.1 Pseudomonadota bacterium
CCGATCTGTAACTTTAAGCCCTTATGAATCAAGCACTTAGGCTCAATTACTACTCCCACTCAATGGTTGCAGGTGGTTTACCGCTGATGTCATAAACAACACGGTTAATGCCACGCACTTCATTAATGATTCGATTGGAAACCTTACCTAGTAATTCATGAGGTAAATGCGCCCAATGAGCCGTCATAAAGTCTTGCGTTTGAACAGCGCGTAAAGCAACAACATAGTCGTAGGTGCGACCATCACCCATCACGCCAACTGATTTAACAGGAAGGAAAACAGCAAAAGCCTGACTTGTTAAGTCGTACCAAGATTTACCAGTAGATGTATCAATGGTTGAACGTAATTCTTCGATGAAGATAGCATCGGCCCTGCGTAGCAAATCAGCAAACTCTTTTTTAACTTCACCAAGGATACGAACACCCAAACCTGGTCCTGGGAAAGGATGGCGATAGACCATCTCATGAGGCAAACCTAATGCAACGCCTAATGCACGAACCTCATCTTTAAATAATTCACGAAGCGGTTCAAGCAATTGAAGCTTCATGTCATCCGGTAAGCCGCCAACGTTGTGGTGACTTTTAATAGTGTGAGCGCCTTTTTTTCCCTTACCAGCAGACTCAATCACATCTGGATAAATGGTGCCTTGGGCTAACCATTTAGCATTTTCAATTTTTGCAGACTCTCTTTGGAAAACTTCGACAAACTCTTTTCCGATAATCTTGCGTTTTGCTTCTGGGTCTGAAACGCCGGCCAACTCACCCATGAACTGAGTTGTAGCATCGACATGAATGACTTTGACACCCAAGTTCTTGCCAAACATCTCCATGACCATCTTACCTTCGTCTAAACGAAGTAAGCCGTGATCTACAAAAACGCAAGTGAGTTGTTTGCCAATCGCTTTATGAATTAAAGCAGCGGCAACACTGGAGTCAACGCCACCAGATAAACCCAAAATAACTTCATCACTGCCCACTTGTTGACGGATAGAGGCAACCGCTTCTGCAATGTAATCGCCCATGACCCAGTCTGTGCCACATGAGCAAATTTGATGAACAAAACGTTCCAAGATGGCTGTACCCAAAACTGTATGGGTTACTTCTGGATGGAATTGGACAGCATAAAAACGACGCTCTTCATCCGCCATGCCCGCAATTGGACATGAGTCCGTAGATGCCATTAATTTAAATCCAGCCGGCAATTCAGTGACAGAATCACCATGACTCATCCAAACCTTCAAAATGCCATGACCTTCAGATGTTGTGAAGTCTTGAATGTTTTCTAAAAGTTTTGTGTGGCCCCGAGCGCGAACTTCTGCGTAACCAAATTCCCGAGACTTGCCTAGAGATTCTGCTGTTGCAACTTGGCCACCTAATTGAGCTGCCATTGTTTGCATGCCGTAACAAATACCTAAAACAGGAATGCCAAGATTAAAGACAACTTCAGGAGCGCGCGGTGTATCACCCTCAGTTACTGAGCTTGGACCACCTGACAAAATAATACCCTTACAGCCGTTTTCTTTTACAAATTTTTCGATAAAAGAAGGATCGATGTCATAGGGATGAATTTCTGAATAAACGCGAGCATCACGAACGCGTCTAGCAATTAATTGGGTCACTTGTGACCCAAAATCCAAAATTAAAATCTTGTCGTGCACGGTAGTCCTAAGTAAATGGGCTGATTAGTCAATGTGATAGTTCGGAGCTTCTTTGGTAATTTGCACATCGTGCACGTGAGACTCACGCATACCAGCAGCAGTGATCTGAACAAATCCAGCCTTCTCATGTAATTCAGAGATAGTTTTACAGCCACAATAGCCCATTGAAGAACGAATGCCACCTGTTAACTGGTGAACAATCGCTAGAACACTTCCTTTATAAGGAACGCGTCCTTCGATGCCTTCAGGCACTAATTTATCAACGTTGGCACTGTTATCTTCTTGGAAATAACGATCTGCTGCGCCATCTTTCATGGCACCAACAGAACCCATGCCGCGATAGCTCTTATATGAACGTCCTTGGTATAGGAAAACTTCGCCAGGAGCCTCTTCAGTACCAGCAAACATACCTCCCATCATCACGCAATGAGCGCCTGCTGCAAGAGCCTTAGAAATGTCACCAGAGTATCGAATACCACCGTCAGCAATCAAAGGAACCCCAGTTCCTTTAAGCGCCTCAGAGACATTCACAACTGCAGTAATTTGTGGCACACCAACACCAGCAACAATACGAGTTGTACAAATAGATCCAGGACCAATACCCACTTTTACACCGTCAGCACCGTGAGCTACCAAAGCTTTAGCTGCTTCACCTGTGGCGATGTTGCCACCGATCACTTGAATTTGCGGATAGTTTTTCTTGACCCATTTCACACGATCTAAAACACCTTGGCTATGTCCGTGTGCTGTATCAACAACAATTACATCAACCCCAGCTTTAGCAAGCAATTCAATACGTTCGTCGTTATCAGGGCCAACGCCAACAGCAGCGCCTGCAATTAATTGACCACGACTATCTTTACTGGCTAAAGGATGTTCTTTAGCTTTTAGAATATCTTTGACTGTAACAAGACCGCGAAGCTCAAAAGCATCGTTAACTACCAAAACACGCTCAAGGCGGTGTTTATTCATTAAACGCTTTGCTTCTTCAGGGCTAGAGCCCTCTTTCACGGTGATCAAACGGTCCTTTGGAGTCATCTTCTCACGCACTTTGGCGTCTAGGTCTTCCTCAAAGCGCAAGTCACGATTAGTGATGATGCCTACAACTGTTTTACCTTCTAAAACAGGGAAACCAGAAAAGCCATGTTCTCTAGAAAGCTCTATCACTTGGCGAACAGACATTTCAGGGGAAATAGTGATGGGGTCACGTAAAACACCTGACTCATAACGTTTGACCTTAGCAACTTCTCGAGCTTGCTCAGCTGGCGTTAAATTTTTATGAATAATGCCAATACCACCTTCTTGTGCCATCACAATCGCTAAGCGACCTTCTGTGACTGTATCCATAGCAGCAGATACCAAAGGGATATTGATTGAAATATCACGTGTTAATTGAGTACCCAATTGAGTATCACGTGGCAAAACTGCTGAATAAGCAGGAACGAGAAGCACATCGTCAAATGTAAGTGCTTTTTGTATGAGTCTCATGCAAAACCTCTATGCGCAAAAGCGAATTATAGAGGTTTTATGATTATTTGCCTGAAAAACGCCCTTTTTTGGATGCTGCTTTGGCTTGAAGCCTTGCATCTAGGTCTTTATTGGCCTTTTTACGGCGGGCAGCCATAGGGTCCACTAGAAGCTCGCTATAAAGCTCAAGTCGATCCCCATCATAGATGGGGGCATCCCAGTCCTTACGCTTGCCAAACACCCCCAAACAACCTTTCCTAGCAATTTTTGGGTCATTGGATGACTCGGCAACCCCTAAAGCTACTAAAACCTGGCCGACAGTTGGAGTTAAATCATGAGTCTCCCAAATAAAGTCTTTAAGAATCGGATCTCCTAGACGGGCATCACAGACCAAAATATGAAGCTTAGTTCCCATATAACTGATCTGCCCTCTTAACAAAACCATCCACAAAAGTCCCGGCAATCACACCAAAAACAGGCCCGATAATTTTTTCTAAAAAAATACTCTCAAACTCATAATGCAGTTGAAACTCAATTTTGCATGCATCATCACGCAAAGATACAAACTTCCAGTGACCATGGAACTTCTTGAAAGGCCCGTCAACAAACGCCATATCAATGGCATATGGCCTTGTATTGGCATTCCTTGTATGAAAGAACTGGTTAATACCCTTAAATTTAATATGCACTTTGGCATCTAAAACTTCATCAGTTTGCTCATAGACCTCAACACCGCCGCACCATGGGAGGAAATCAGGATACTTGGCAACATCAATCACCAAGTTATACATCCGCTCTGCGGAGTGCTGAATCAGCACAGTCTTAAATACGTCTGCCATAATCTTGCATTCTAACGATAAATATATATGAGCATCATTGATAACAAAAAAGCCTTCTTTGATTATTTCATTGAAGAACGCTTTGAAGCCGGCATGGTTCTACAGGGATGGGAAGTAAAAGCCATTCGGGAAGGTCGCGCCCAAATCAAAGAAGCTTATGTTGTGATTCGAGATGCTGAAATTTATTTGATTGGGTGCCATATTAGCGCCCTCATTTCAGCCTCCACCCACGTATTAGCTGATCCTGGCAGAACTAAAAAACTCTTACTCAATGCTGTAGAGATCAAAAAGCTCATTGGTAAGGTTGAGCAAAAAGGTTACACCTTAGTTCCACTTAATTTGCACTTCAGTAAAGGTCGGGTTAAATGTGAAATTGGACTCGGTCGAGGGAAAAAGCAACACGACAAACGCGAAGCCACCAAAGATCGGGACTGGCAAATTGAAAAAGCCCGAATTATGCGTTCGGGCTCTAAGCTGGGCGAGTAAAAATCAGGCCAATAGAACTTGGCCTGAAATCAGACTACTTCTTCGCAAGCATTGTCCAAGTATCAACAACGCTATCAGGATTTAATGAGATAGATTTGATACCCCTATCCATTAACCATTTAGCAAAGTCAGGATGATCTGAAGGTCCTTGACCGCAAATGCCAATGTATTTGCCTTTCGCAATACATGTGTCAATTGCACGAGCGATTAAGAACTCAACCGCTGGATCCCGCTCATCAAAATCAATCGCTAACAATTCCATACCAGAGTCACGATCAAGACCCAAAGTTAATTGGGTTAAATCGTTAGATCCGATTGAAAAGCCATCGAAATGTTCAAGGAATTGCTCAGCAAGGATGGCATTTGATGGAACTTCGCACATCATGATGACGCGCAAACCATTTTCACCTCGCTTCAAGCCCTGCTTACCTAAAAGACCAATCACCTTTTCTGCTTGTTTAACAGTGCGCACAAAAGGAATCATGATTTCAACGTTAGTTAAACCCATGTCATTGCGAACACGTTTCATTGCTTCACATTCCATAGCAAACGCTTCAGCAAAATCTTCAGAAATGTAACGTGAAGCACCACGGAATCCAAGCATTGGATTCTCTTCATCCGGCTCGTAGCGAGAGCCGCCAATTAACTTCTTGTATTCGTTTGATTTAAAGTCAGACATCCGAACAATTACTGGCTTTGGATAAAAAGCTGCTGCAATCGTAGCAATACCTTCAGCTAATTTATCAACATAAAAAGCTTTAGGGCTAGCATGACCACGAGCGACACTTTCCACTGCTTTTTTAAGATCCAAATCAATGTTTGGATACTCCAAAATCGCCTTAGGGTGAACGCCAATATTATTATTGATAATAAATTCAAGACGAGCTAAACCAACGCCGCCATTCGGGATTTGACAGAAATCAAAAGCCAACTGAGGGTTACCAACGTTCATCATGATCTTCAAAGGAATCTCAGGTAAAACACCGCGACTGACTTCAGTGACTTCCGTTTCAATAGGGCCGTCATAAATACGACCCTCATCACCTTCAGCACATGACACAGTAACAACTGCACCATCCTTAAGAACATCGGTTGCATTAGCGCAACCAACAACTGCTGGCACACCTAGTTCACGAGCAATAATGGCAGCATGACAGGTGCGACCACCGCGGTTGGTCACAATGGCGGCAGCTCGTTTCATAACAGGCTCCCAATTAGGGTCTGTCATATCAGCCACTAAAACATCGCCAGGTTGTACACGATCCATTTCGCTAGCATCTTTAACAACGCGTACTGTACCTGTACCAATTTTTTGACCAATTGCTCTACCAGTTGTTAATACAGTTGAATTGCCTTTCAATTTGTAACGCATCTCTACCTGGCCATGCGCATGACTTTTTACGGTCTCAGGTCGCGCCTGCAGGATATAAATCTTACCATCAATACCATCTTTGCCCCACTCGATATCCATTGGGCGCTCATAGTGCTTCTCAATAATCATCGCGTATTTAGCTAATTCAGCCACATCATCATCAGTGATGGAATAACGATTACGCTGCTCTAATGGAACATCAACCGTTTTGACTCGGCCCGGCTCACCAGGAGCTGTAAATTGCATTTGAATTAGCTTTGAACCAAGGCTTCTGCGGATGATGGCGTACTTACCAGCAGCTAAGGTTGGCTTGAATACATAGAATTCATCTGGGTTAACTGCACCCTGAACAACTGTTTCACCTAAACCATAGCTTGATGTAATAAAAACAGCATCTTTAAAACCAGATTCCGTATCAAGCGTAAACATCACGCCAGAGGAAGCTTTATCAGAGCGAACCATTCTTTGAATACCTGCCGATAAAGCAACTTCGGCATGTGCAAAGCCCTTGTGAACTCTATAAGAGATAGCGCGGTCGTTATAAAGAGAGGCAAAAACTTCACGAATACGATGCAAAACATCATCAATGCCAACAACGTTCAAAAATGATTCTTGTTGCCCAGCAAAAGAGGCATCTGGTAAATCTTCAGCAGTAGCAGAAGAACGAACTGCAAAAGAACCTTTCCCATCCGCATCCAAAACCTTAAAGGCTTCGCGAATCTCTTTTTCAAGACGATCTTGAAATGGAGCTTCTTCAACCCATCGACGAATCTCTGCGCCAGCTTGGGCTAGAGCTTTCACATCATCAACATTCAATGCATCTAAACGTTGATTAATTCGTTCTGTTAATTGATTGTGCGTTAAGAATTCCCGGAATGCTAAAGCAGTCGTAGCAAAACCTGTTGGAACACGAACACCTGAGGCATTCAATTGAGAAATCATTTCGCCTAGTGAGGCATTTTTGCCGCCGACTGACTCAACGTCAGACATGCGCAATTCCTCAAAGGGTAAAACGTATGCATTTGCATGGTTAGGATTATTCATAAAAACTCTCGATGTAATAGAAAATCTGCACTGCTGCCAGTAACTTAGGGTAAATTTAAGACTTTGGCATGTAATCCCTCTATTGTAGCCTCTTACAAGTCATCAATCACAACTTCAAAATACCCATCATGACAGCTAAACCCCGTATCGTTTTCATTGTTTCAGATGGCACAGGTATCACTGCAGAAACCTTTAGCCAGTCAATCTTGGCTCAGTTTGAATTACCATTTAGACAAGTAAGATTGCCTTTTGTTGATACTGTCGACAAAGCACATCAAGCTGTTAGAGAAATCAACGATTACGCTCAAAAATCGGGGCAACAACCGATTGTTTTTACAACTTTAGTAAATCCTGAAGTGAATCAGATTGTTACTGGTGCCAAGGGTCTCATGATGGATATGTTTCAAACCTTTATTGCGCCACTGGAGCAATCTCTTGGCATCAAATCTAATCATGCAATTGGACGCTTTCATAACAATGCTGATACTGATTCCTATAAAAATCGTATTGAAGCTATTAACTTCTCATTGGCACATGATGATGGTCAATCAAATCAAAACCTTGCCGATGCTGATGTAATTTTAATTGGAGTTTCTCGCAGTGGAAAAACCCCAACCAGTCTCTATTTGGCTATGCAGTATGGTTTGAAATCAGCCAACTACCCTCTCATACCTGATGATTTTGAAAGAAGTCAGATGCCTGTTGATATTCAGCCATTTAGAAAAAAGCTTTTTGGTTTGACTATTGATCCTATGCGCTTATGCGAAATCCGTAATGAACGTCGGCCGGGTAGCAATTACGCCAAAATTGAAAACTGCCGCTATGAGGTCAGTGAAGCTGAAGCAATGATGCGTAAGAACGGAATTCCTTGGCTTTCAACGACCAATAAATCCATTGAAGAGATTGCAACTACTATTCTTCAAGAAATTAAGCCTGAGAGAAGTAACTACTAATAATTGAGCTTTAATAAGCTTTAGCGAGATTCTCGTCGTACTCTCTTGACTTCAAATAGGCATATGGCAGTCGCAGCGCCTACATTTAGAGATTCAATACACGGATCTTGTGGAATCAAAACCCCTTTAGAAATAGCAAGCAATTCCGGTGTAACACCAGCACCTTCATTACCAAAAACCCATGCATGCGGATCAAGTAACGTGTCACCTAAATCGTAAAGATCCTGCTCCGCAATTAAACTAGCAGCGAAAATCGGGAGCTTCACTTTTTCACGAATATTATTTAATGACCATGATTCAAAAATTTTGAGATGTCTATGAGCACCCATAGCAGCTCTTAGTACTTTTGGAGTCCAGGTTTGCGCAGTCCCCTTCATACAAATAATGCGCTTAAGACCTGCACCTGCGGCAGTCCTCATTATTGAACCCACATTACCAGCATCTTGAATATTATCCAAAATCAATACATCATCATTCAAATGAACCGGAAATTCAGCTTGTGGAATTCTGATGCTAATTAAAATTGGCGGGGCATGACCTAGATCAGATACTTTTTTCCACAAAGATTCTTCAAGGATATACAAATCAGTATTGGGCACCAAAGCTAATTGCATATCAATAACAGCTGCAATCTCAGGCTGATTCATGCCCTCTTCAGTCGTTATTATTTCTATCAAATCCTCACTACCCAACCAAGCCTGCGCCAAATGAACACCTTCGGCGACAGCGATTGAAAGTTCAGTTCTTAATTTGCTGGCCTTGACACCCCCCTCCAAAAGAGTCTTCACTCTCTTAATCAGCGGGTTATCAAATGAGCTAATATGCTTTGCAGATTTCATAATAATTTAAGTTCCAATACTTCACGCACTGGTGAAAATGAGCGACGGTGCTCAGGACAAGGACCAAATTCTTTGAGTGCCGCAAAATGCACTGGCGTTGGGTATCCCATATGTTGATTGAAGCCGTACATTGGGTACTTATCATGCAGCACTTGCATATCTCTGTCCCTAGTCACCTTAGCTAAAATTGACGCTGCTGAAATAGCTTGAACTTTACTATCGCCTTTCACAATGGCTTCCATAGCAATATTAACGGATGGGCATCGGTTACCATCTATAAGAGCTCTATCTGGTAAGCGACCAAAAGATTTCTCCAGCCCCTCAATTGCTCGTTTCATGGCTAGCATGGTGGCTTGAAGAATATTGATTGAGTCTATCTCAGATGGACTAGCCTCAGCGATACACCAAGCCTTTGCATCTTTAATAATAATTTCGTAGAGATCTTCCCGAACTTTTGCGCTGAGCTTTTTTGAGTCTTTGAGGCCTTGAATGGGTTTTTCCGGATTCAAGATGACTGCTGCTGCAACAACTGATCCTGCCAAAGGACCCCGGCCTGCTTCATCAACACCACAGACCCATTCAATCAACTCAGGCATGTATGACTTCCGCAATCACTTCAGCAACAAGTTGTCCTGTTGGCAAATGAAGAGACTCATGCATTTTAGTAAAGCGTTCACGCAGAATAGCTACTTTCTGAGGTTGATCAAGCCAATCTAAAGTGGCACTCGCTAAGGCTTCAGGTGTACCTTGCTCTTGTAATAATTCAGGAACAATAAATTCACCAGCCAAAATATTTGGTAAACCAACATAGGGTAAGTAGGCTTGCTTTCGCATAATCCATGCTGTTAATGCCGGAACCTGGTAAGAAATGACCATCGGTTTTTTCCAGAGCGCCGCCTCTAGGGTTGCCGTACCACTTGCAATAAGTACTACATCACAAGCCTCTAATGCTAAGCTAGATTGACCATCCAATAAATGAATCACAATATCAGGGCAGCGTAAGCGTGTTTGATTAGCCAGAGCATCTATGGATGCTTTTAGTGAGGGGGTTGCAATCGGGACTACAAACTCAATACCTGCACCATGCTTGTGGAACATCAGTTCAATTGACTTAAAGAAGCCTGGAGCGATCATTGCCACTTCTGATTGACGACTTCCCGGCAGAACGGCAACTAAAGCGGCGCCATGTTTAATCTTCAACGATTCTTTTGCTGCGATAACATTAGGCACCATAGGAATAGTTGAAGCCAATGGATGTCCTACATACGATGCCTTCATTCCAACTTTATCGTAGATGGCAGGTTCGAACGGAAAAATACAGAGCATGCGATCAACAGATTCTTGAATACCTTTGATGCGACCACCCCGCCAAGCCCAAATAGATGGGCTAATAAAATGAATAGTAGGTATACCTGCTGCTTTTAATTTCTTTTCTACGCCTAAATTAAAATCAGGGGCATCAATACCTAAATAAGCAAGCGGACGATGTTGTAGCAGTTCTTTTATCAAAGTACGACGCAATGACAAGATCGAGGGTAGTTGTTTAATAGCTTCCACATAACCACGAACGGCTAATGTATCCATAGGCCATGAAGCATTAAAACCTTCAGCAATCATCTTGGGGCCACCGACACCTCTGGTAGCCAAATTAGCCATACTAGGTAATTGCTTAATACCTGCTAAAACGCTAGCAGCCAGCATATCTCCTGAAGGCTCGCCTGCTACACAAGCCAAATAGGCTTGTGCGTAATTAGCGGGCGATGCCGCGCTGTGAAGCGGCGATGAAATCATGGAATAGTCTTATTTTTTCTGCGGTATCAGGTTCAGATGTTTCTTTTTCAATAGCAAGATCTGAAATAGCTTTTTTAGCTTCTTCAAAGCTTAAATTTTGTTTATAGAGCAACTTATAAACTTGTCTCAAGCCTGTAATGGATTCAGGTGTAAAACCACGACGCTTCAAACCTTCAGCATTTAAACCATGAGGTTCTGCAACAGCACCGGAAGCAATCACATAGGGCGGCAAATCCTGAACCAATTTTGAGGCGCCTCCAATCATCGAGTGCTCACCAATTCTTACGAATTGATGTACACCTGACATTCCACCCAAAATAGCCCAGTCATCGACATGAACGTGCCCTGCAATTTGTGCATTATTTGAAAAAATCGTATGGTTACCAACAACGCAATCATGAGCTATGTGAACATACGCCATGATCCAGTTGTCATTACCAATTTTGGTAAAGCCGGCATCTTGAGTAGTCCCCGTATGCAATGTTGTGAATTCGCGAATCACATTGCGATCACCAATAATTAATTGGGTTGGCTCATCCCGATACTTCATATCTTGTGGAGCGCCACCAACTGATGCGAAATGACCAATCTTATTATCAACACCAATAGTAGTACAACCCTCAATGACTGTATGTGCTCCGACTTTAGAATTTTTTCCAATTTTTACATGAGGTCCAACAACAGCATAAGGACCAATCTCTACGCCCTCAGCAATCTCAGCCTTGGGATCAATGATGGCAGTTGAGTGAATCAACGACATCTTAGGCACCCTTTTTACGAATCGTGCACATTAAATCAGCCTCAGTTACTACAACATCATTAACTGTGGCAAATGTTTTGAACTTCCAAATGCCCCCTTTGAATCGTTCAATGGATGCATTTAAGATCAATTGATCGCCAGGTGTTACAGGGCGCTTAAAGCGAGCGTTATCAATACCTACAAAGAAATAAACGGAATCATCAACAGCATCACTTCCAAATGTCAAAAGAGCGGCTGTTTGAGCTAAGGCTTCTAAAATAAGAACGCCTGGCATAACTGGAAATTCAGGAAAATGGCCAGTGAAATGTGGCTCATTCATAGTCACATTCTTAAGAGCCTTAACACGCTGACCAGCTTCTAACTCTAAAACACGATCGACCAATAAAAAAGGATAACGATGCGGAAGCATCTTTAAAATTTGGTTAATATCAAAATTTACTAATTCAGTCATGGTGTTTCCTTTTTACCTTGTTACTTCTTCGTGTCAGTCAATAATTTAATTTGCTTCTCTAAGTCTTTCATCTTCTGACGCATTTTATCCAAGCCTCGCAAAATTGCAGCATTCTTTTCCCAATCAGAGTGAGGCAACATAGGAAAAATACTGGTGAAGTGCTGACCGGATTTTTCGATCGATCGAATAATCGTTGTGCCGCCAGAAATAGTCGTTTGATCAGCTATTTTGAGATGTCCAGAAAAACTAGTAGAACCACCGATCATGCACATTTTACCGATAGTTGTGCTACCTGCAACAGCGGTATTGCCTGCAATAACGGTTAATGCGCCGATATGAACATTATGGGCAATCTGAACAAGATTATCGATTTTGCAACCGTTTTCAATAATCGTATCTGCCATCGCACCTCGATCAATCGAGGTATTCGAACCTATTTCAACATCATCCCCAATAATCACTCTGCCAACTTGGGGTACTTTGACCCACTCACCAGCAGTTAGATCTGGCGCAAAACCAAAACCATCCGAACCAATAACAGTACCGCTATGAATGATATTGCGTTGCCCTAAAGAGCAACCGTGATAAAGCGTCACATTCGAATAAATCTTTGAATCATCGCCAATCGAGGCACCTTCCCCAAGATGAATATGTGATTCAAGAGTGACACGCTCTCCAACCCGAGCACCCTTTGCAATATGGCAAAACGGTCCAATATGAGCAGTAGAGGCAACTAGAGCACCATCTTCGATGACCGCAGATGGATGAATAACAGGCTGGAGCTTCTGAGAATTTACTTTGGCAAAGTCTTGTGAAATTCTCGCGAATAAAGCGTAGGGGTTTTTAGTAATTAAATAGACTCTATCTTGAGATAGCTGAGCTTGCTTACTTAAAAAATCAAAATCTGCTTCAGAAACAACTAAGCCTGCAGCAAGACTTGAAAGAGCTTCGTTTCTGTAAAGTGGGTTAGCTAAAAAAGCTAATTTTGATGAATCCGCATCAGCAAGAGGAGCGAATCCATCAACTATTGCAGAACCACTGCCGACTAAGCGAGCTGAAAATTTTTCAGCTAGCTCGGCAATAGAAGGCATGTGTATTCCTAAGATCTTTTAAACAATAATTAACGTGAGCTGTTAAGCGCCTTAATTACATCATCAGTTACATCAATACGTGGATTGACGTAAGCAGCTTCTTGAACAATTAAATCCAATTTGCGTTGTTCAGCCACGTTTTTCAATGCTTGATTAGCTTTTTGTGCAATTTTCGAGCGCTCTTCAAAGCTGCGTTGATTTACATCTTCAGTAAATTCACGTTGCTTACGCTGTAACTCGCGATCTGCATCTGCAAGCTCTCTTTGCTTACGTACGCGATCTGTATCTGACATGACTGCAGCTTCTTTATCTAATTTCTCTGCAGTAGATTTAATTTTTTGAGCTTCATCACGCAAGTCCTTCTCACGCTTTGAGAAATCGCTTTGCAACTTTGCTTGACTAGCTTTTGCAATGTTAGATTCTTTGAAAATGCGTTCCGAGTTAATGACGCCAATTTTGCTACTGAAATCTTTATCGTCTGCAGCCGCTGCTATTGAGACAAGGCCAGCAGATGCTAATAAAGCGATAAATACTTGAGTTAAACGATAAGAGAAAGAAAGATTCATACAAATATACCTTTTAAAAAATTAAAACGCTGTGCCAATCTGAAACTGAAAACGTTGCAAACGATCATCTGGTTTGCTGCTAACAGGAATTCCATAACTAAATTTTAATGGACCCAATGGTGATATCCAAGAAAGTCCAAAACCATATGATTTCTTTAATTCCGATATATTGACATTACTATCGAAAACATTGCCGGCGTCAAAGAAGCCAAAAAGTCTCAGAGTTTTATCAACGCCAGAGCCTGGAATTGGAAAAGTGTATTCAGCATTAGCCACCAATTTAGAGGATCCACCTGTTGGGCTGGTTAAACCTGTTGGGATTCCTAGATAGTACTGTGGAGTTTTAGGCCCTAAAGTTCCAGGCTCGTAACCTCTCACAGAACCAATACCGCCGACATAATAATTCTTGGTGATTGGGAATTTTTTTCCATTGTAAGTGTCACCATAGCCAATTTCACCATTAAGAGAGATGACGTTACCTTTGAGTAATGGATAAAAATACTGATGTTGGTAATAGGCGCGGTAATACTCTAAATCACCTAAAGCAGTACCTAATTCAAGGCTGACTTGTTGATAGGTGCCGCGAGATGGAATTAAAGCACTATCTCGCCCATCACGAGCCCAGCCAACAGTTAACGGGATGTTTAGACTACTTGAACCATATTCTTGAAGGTAATTTTGATAGGCTTGTGGGGTATTAACCGATGTAGTCATTTTTAGTTGTTCGGCACCGATTCCGAAAAAGACACGGTCAATTTCTGAATAGGGAACGCCTAATTTAAAACTACCACCTGTTGATTCAACTTTGTACGTGGTATCACCAGCGTAGTACAACGGCATACTGCTTCTAGTGTAAAGCTCAGTAAATCTGCTAATACCGTCTTCAGTAAAGTATGGGTCGTAGTTAGAAACAGCAATCGTACGATTAGTTTTACCAGTATTAACGTTTAA
>JBDLVQ010000044.1:0-2717 GCA_039804685.1 Pseudomonadota bacterium
CAATAGCGTCATTGGTATGCATAATTTGACGTTGGAGATTGGTTAGCTCCACCGTGTCATGGTCAATGAGGGTAATTTTCCCAATGCCCGCAGCTGCCAAATAAGGAGCCGCTGCAGAGCCAAGCCCACCAGCACCCACAATCACAGCATGAGCGGATAAAAACTTTTCTTGACCTTCAATGCCAATATCATCAAGAAGGATATGGCGTGAATATCTAAGAAGGTCGTTATCGTTCATGCCACTGTTTTACTCTAAGCGAGACTTGGAGCGTTTAACCGTTTGGCCTTTTAGATACGCTGAAGCTTGTTGTAGCATGAAGTCTTCTGCAGTACCAAATTCAGCTGGACGTTTTTTGCGATCCTTTTCTTTTTCTTCAGGGGTTTTTTTCGCGTTTAAATCTTCAATACGTTGCAACTCTTCAATGCGTCTCTTTTCACGATCATTGATAAGTTTTTCTTCAGATGATTGTTTGTTGCGCAGATGTTTTTCACTATCGATTTCGCGAGTAATTAAAACATCATCAGGGTCACCATCAGGATTTTGATCTACAGGGATATCTGGCTTAATACCAAAGGCTTGAATCGATTTTCCGGTAGGTGTGTAGTAGTAAGCGGTTGTTAGTTTCAATGCTGAGTCTGCGCTTAAAGGTCTAACAGTTTGCACAGAGCCTTTACCAAAAGTTGTTTTTCCGATAATGGTGGCGCGTTTGTGATCCTGTAGTGCGCCAGCAACGATTTCAGATGCTGAGGCAGAGAACGCATTAACTAATACAACCATGGGCACTTTTTTAAGTGAGTTTGGTAGTTGAGCTAGCGGATCATTGGGTTCGCCTAATTTGTAATTGGCCGGAGTAGCTTTAAATACCTGTTTCGCGTCTTCAGATTGGCCCTTTGTGGAAACCACTAAAGTGTCGTTAGCTAAAAAAGCCGCCGATACACCAACGGCACCCTGAAGGAGGCCGCCGCCATTGTTTCTAAGATCTAAAACAAGCCCTTTAATTTGCGGTTCTTTTTCAAATAGCTCGGTTAATTTTTTACCAAGGTCAGGTACGGTTCTTTCTTGGAAGCTTGTGATGCGAACATAAGCAATACCTGGTTCAATAATTTTTGCTTTAACTGATTGAACTTTAATTTCAGCTCGTGTGATGGTTACAGGAAAAGTTCTTTCTTCACTTTTTCTGAAGATGGTTAATGTAATTTTTGTACCTGGTTCACCGCGCATGCGACGCACGGATTGATCTAATGTCATGCCACGTACTGGTTTATCGTCAAGACGCGTGATTAAGTCGCCTGGTTGAAGTCCCGCTCTTGCTGCTGGAGTATCTTCAATAGGGTTCATAATTTTTACGACACCGTCCTCAGAGGTAATCTCAATGCCCAAGCCAGCAAACTTCCCCTGGGTATGTTCTTGCATTTCCGCAAAATCTTTTTTATCTAAATAAGAAGAGTGAGGGTCTAAGCCGCTGACCATTCCCTTAATAGCATCAGTTAAAAGGCGTTTGTCCTCAACAGATTCCACATAATCTTTTTTGATTTGGCCAAATACGTTTGATAACGTTCTTAGTTCTTCTAAAGGAAGGTTGGATCCGCCTTGTTGCGCAGTTGCTGACAGTTGAAGCGTTAAAGCAACGCCAGCAATTAAGCCAGTGCAAATGAGTGCGATGTTCTTGATTGAACGATACATGGTTTATTTATCTAAATAGAAATGCTTGATGGGTTTGAGGTTGTCGTCTAGTTCATACACAAGAGGCGTGCCATTAGGAATGTTGATTTCCATAATGTCAGTATCCGACACTTGATCAAGATATTTAACTAGTGAACGGATGCTGTTGCCGTGCGCTGCAATTAAAACTCGTTTGCCAGACTTTAGGGCTGGTGCAATAGATTCTTCCCAAAGCGGCAAAACTCTAGCTACGTTATCTTTTAAGCATTCACCAAGAGGGATTTCTTCGCGCTTTAACTTAGCATAGCGTGGGTCGCTAAAAGACGCTCTAGGATCATTTTCATCAAGTAGCGGTGGGCGCACATCGTAAGACCGTCTCCAAATATGCACTTGCTCATCCCCGTACTTGGCGGCTGTTTCTGCTTTATTTAGGCCTGCTAGAGCGCCATAGTGGCGTTCATTTAAGCGCCAGCTATGAACCACAGGTATCCAAAGTCTATCCATGGCCTCTTGAGCATGCCAGAGGGTTCTGATAGCCCTTTTCAGCACAGAAGTGTAAGCAATGTCAAAATCATAGCCTGCAGCCTTTAATTTCTCGCCAGCTTGAGTTGCTTGCTGGATACCAGTTGGGGTGAGGTCTACATCAACCCAGCCAGTAAAACGATTTTCAAGGTTCCATTGGGATTCGCCGTGGCGGATAAGTACGAGTTGTTTCATATTCACATTCTATAATTTACTAATGGACTTTTTAACAAATACAAATAATTTACTGCTAATAGCTACTCTAGTGACATCTGGCCTAGCTTTAGCGCTTCCTCAACTATTGGGCCGTTTGAACAAACAACTGCTTAATGTACATACGGCGATTCAATGGGTAAACCAGCGACAAGCTCAAATACTAGATGTTCGAACGGCTGATGAGTATCAGTCAGGGCATATTGTAAATTCAAAGAATTTGCCATTGGCCGATTTTGACAATATTCAAAAGCTTCAGTTAGACACTAATAAGCCTGTTATTTTAGTTTGTTTAAGCGGTTCTAGAGCAAATACAGCT
>JBDLVQ010000045.1:0-37956 GCA_039804685.1 Pseudomonadota bacterium
GCTTGAGGCATGAATCTAAATATTTGTGTGTTTTGTGGGGCAAAAGATGGTGACAATTTAAGCACCATCGCTAAAGCTGCCGAGCTTGGTCGAGGTTTGGCTGAAGAAGGCTTTGGAATTGTTTTTGGTGGCGGTCGATATGGATTAATGGGTAGCGTTGCAAAGGCCGCTATCGAGTCAAAAGGCAGGGTCATTGGCATCATTCCAACTGGCCTGACATCACGCGAACCAGTTCAGCAAGAACTAACCGAACTGTTTGTTGTAAATGACATTATCGAAAGAAAACGTTTAATGATTGAAAAATCTGATGCTTTTCTTATTCTTCCGGGTGGTCTAGGAACTTTAGACGAGTTATTTGAAGTATGGACCGGCCGTCAGGTTAAGGCTCATGCCAAGCCAATCATCATTGCCAACTGGGATGGCTACTATGACAAATTACTATCTTTTTTGCACCAAGCAGATCATCATGGTTTTTTGAATGGCGATCATTTAGATGGTATTGAAATTGTTAAGTCAGTAGAAGAAGTCATTGTGACACTCAAAAAATACTTAGCCACATCCATAAGCAAGTAATTTTCAAGGTAACTATGCATATCAAATTTTTTGGAGCCGCTGGAGAAGTCACTGGATCCCGCCATTTAATAGAAGGCGAGATCAAAGGTCGTTCTTTCAAATTGATGATTGACTACGGCATGTTCCAAGGCGGTAGAGATGCTGCTGAAAAGAATTTAGAGGATCTGCCCTTCAATCCGGCCGAGCTTGATTTTGTGATTTTGACTCATGCTCATATTGACCATAGCGGACTACTTCCTCGCCTAACAGGGCAAGGATTTAAAGGAACCATTTACTGTACCCATGCAACAGAAGCTCTATTAAAGATCCTTCTTTTGGACAGCGCACATATTCAAGAAAATGATTTTGAACGTGCAGCCCGCAAACAAAAAATTGGTAAATGGCGTGGTGAGTTACCAACCGTTCTTTACAACGTTAAACAAGCAACTGAGTGCTTATCTCAAATCAAGTCATATGACTACGGTCAAGTTTTTGAACCTATTGATGGCATAGAAGCCCATTTCAGAAATGCGGGCCACATTCTTGGCTCAGCAATTGCGGTGATCGATGTTGAAGAAGAAACTGAGAAGAAACGAATTGTTTCTTCAGGGGATCTCGGTATGTACGATAGACCATTAATGCCTAACCCAGACTTGATTGAATCTGCTGACATACTGCTCATTGAATCCACTTATGGCGATCGTCTACACAGAGGCCTGAAGGAAACAGAGGAAGAGCTTGTAACTGTCATTACTGAAACCATGAAACATGGTGGAAATATTGTGATGCCAGCATTTGCCGTGGGCAGAACTCAAGAGATCCTATTAATACTGATTGGCTTGGTTAAGAATGGACGATTACCCCACCTCAATATTTGGGTAGATTCCCCAATGGCGACTGCCGCCACTCATCTAACAGAGAAATTTCTTGAAGATCTTGATGATGAATCCCAGGGTATTTTTGCATGGTTCAAGAAAAACCCACACAGCGTTGATCTAAAGTTTGTTGCAGATGTAGAAGAGTCAAAAGCTCTTAACCGAATCAAGGGCGGCGCTATTGTTATTTCAGCCAGCGGCATGTGTGAAGCAGGCCGAATCGTTCATCATTTAACTTGGAATCTTCCGCATAGCCAAAATGCTATCGTCATCACTGGCTTCCAAGCAATGGGCACACTAGGTCGCCGCTTAGTTGATAAAGCAACAGTTGTTAAAGTTATGGGCAAAGAAGTATCAGTTAAAGCTTCTGTGCATACGATTGGTGGCTTATCAGCACATGCAGATCAAGCAGGCCTACTCCGTTGGCTAAAAGGATTCAAAAAAGCTCCCGGTAAGATATTTGTTATTCATGGGGAAGCTAAAGCAACGGCAAACTTTGCCGCAGTGATTAAAGACCAATTGAATTGGGATCACGTCATTACCCCTGAAAAGGGTGACTTATTTCCTTGCTAGAGACCTAAAAGAATGAGTCTTAAAGAGCCTGGGCGCAAGCAAAACCACTCGCCCAAGCCCATTGGAAGTTATGACCACCCAAGTGACCAGTAACGTCTACACACTCACCAATAAAATACAAACCTGGGTATTGTTTAGCCATCATCGTTTGGCCATCTAGTGATTTGGTATCCACGCCACCCAACATCACCTCAGCCTTTTTCCAACCTAATGTTCCAGCAGGTTTAACTGCCCATTGCGTCAGCAGATCTTTAAGTGCTTGTCGATCTTTCTTACCAACCTCTGCCCATTTTCGGCCTAAAAGGTTTTTTTGCTCTGCAAATGATTTGGCTAATCGCTGCGGCAAGACCATGCCAAGAATATTTTCAGTTAATTTCAAGCGGTTAGCATCATCATTAAATAGCTCGTCACAATCGACATCATTGAGCCAATTGATTTTGATGGCTTCGCCCTCATGCCAATAACTACTAGCCTGTAACACCGCAGGGCCAGAAAGACCTTTATGAGTCAACAGCAGATCCTCATCAAAATGGCATGTACCATAACGCTGCCCTTTTAAACCTGAGGTAATTTTTACAGGAACACTTAAGCCAGATAACTCGCTTAAGTTAGAAAACTCATCAGATGTAAATGAAAGCGGCACCAAAGCTGGTCTTACAGAAACAATTGGCAAATTAAATTGCTCAGCAATGTTCAGAGCAAACTCTGTAGCACCAATCGCAGGCACGGGCAGACCACCCGTCGCCATCACAACTGCTTTTGTTTTTTCAATACCTTGATGGGTTTGAACTTCCCAAACTTGATCTTCGACCTGACGAATACTTTCCACCGTTACTGGATGGCGAATATCAACATCACCCTTCTGACATTCACTGAAAAGCATTTCAACAATTTGCTTAGCGGAAACATCGCAAAACAATTGCCCCTTATGTTTCTCATGATAGGCAATGTTGTAGCTTTTAACGAGGTTTAAGAAATCCTGCGGCCTATATTTAGATAAGGCGCTTTTTGCAAAATTGGGGTTTTGAGATAAAAAGTTGCCCGGCCCTGAATGCATGTTGGTGAAGTTACAACGACCACCGCCACTAATCCTTATTTTTTCACCCAAAACTTCAGCGTGATCAAGCACCAATATTTTTTTACCTAATTGACCAGCAACCCCTGCACAAAATAAACCCGCTGCTCCAGCGCCGATGATGATGGCATCCCACAACTGTGACTGTTTATCTGGCATGAGCTACTTTCTGAATAATTGGCTGGATCTAATAGAAGTATTTTCTCATTAACCAAGCTCAAAAGAAAAAAAGCCGCATCAGCGGCTTTTTTTAAGTAGCATTCAGCAGATTAATGATGCTTGCTGTGGTCATGCCCTGGTTGGCCATGTGCTGGTGGTTTGTTATCCATCACATGAAACTTCACCTCAATTTCACCAGCTTTTTCAAATTTAAGCTTGATAGGTACTACATCGCCAGCTTTTAATTGTTTATTCAAATCAATAAACATTAAATGCAAGCCACCTGGCTTTAGCTCAACAACGCCTTGTGCTGGAAGATCAATTGTCTTCACTTCACGCATCCTCATCACATTACCATCCATAGACATGGTATGAAGCTCCATGCTCTTAGATACAGGTGATGATGCAGATACCAATTTATCTGCTGCACCAGTGTTTTCAATTTTCAAAAAGCCGCCACTCATTTTTTGAGATGGGACAGTCGCTCTTGCATTAGGGTTATGTAACTTAAGATCACCAACCTTCACTTCATGAGCAGCCATCACCGACACGCTCAAGAACGAGACCACAACTGCTACTGCGCTTAGTACTTTTTTCATATGATTAAGCTCCCATGTATATGAATCAGTTTAAATCTAAAAAGCCCCACACAATGCGGGATCTTCAATCATCAATCAAGTGCAATAGTTGCCTTTAACCAAGCTGTACGGCCAGGTTCGTTGACGCGTGTCGTCTGAGCATAACCAGCAACAGATGAGCCGGCCCTACTAATGAACTCTGCGTAAGTCTTATCAAATAAGTTATCAATACCCGCCGCAATTAAAGTCTTTTTATTAGGCTTATATCCAGCATTTAAAGAAAAGATTCCAAATCCACCTGATTTACTCACATCTTGTCCAGCAATGTTGCCCTGACCAACAGCAACTTCATCCTTTGGAGCAACTAATCTTAATAAAGCTCCATAAGAATATTTTTTATCATCATATGCAACAGAGATCCGGCCCTCTAATGGAGCTAACTGCGCTAAAGGCAAATTATCTGTTTCATTTTTACCTTGAACATAGGAAACACTTGAGTTGAGCTTCAAAGTACTTGTTAGCGAATAACCTGCCGTTAACTCTGCTCCATATGTATGCGCATCAATATTCCTTGAGGAAGGTGTTAAGTACATACCTGATGTGTATCCAGAACGGCCATCAACCAAGATAAAGTCTTTAATTTGATTGTAAAAGCCAGATGCGCTAATCTCCAGCGCCCCAGACTTATTAATCACTCCAACATCCAATTGATTTGTTTTTTCAGTTTTAGTACTCTGGAATGCACTATCTCCAGCAGCATTTTTCTTATTGGAAATCAGCTCCCAGTAATCAGGCATACGCTCTGATCGAGCAAGGCCAATTGACGCAACCGTGTTAGGTATCGAAGTTAACGACTCTTCAATGCGTGTAAACGCACTATTTGTTATTTCTGAGCGAGATTGGCCAGCAGTTGTGCCTGATGTACGTTTATCTTGTAAATCCCATAAATCCGCTCTATACCCAGCAATTAATTTACGATCTTTATTGAGCTGTTCATAAAGTTCCCCAAACAAGCTGGTATTTTTAAATACAGCATCATCAGCCAATCGCGCACCCATACTCATATTTCCGGAATGCGATGTATCTGCATAATCAATACCGACTTTTGCTTTAGTTGTTGAGCGCAACGCTAAATCTGCAGAAATACGAGCAGCATTTGTTTCGTGAGCAACATCCATGCCCATTAGCATGCCTGGCCTCAAAATACCAGAAGCCATCGTGTGGAAAATTGTGTTTCTTGAAACCTGAACATCTAATTTCTCAACAACATCAGAAATATTTTTTACCTGCCCTTTCATGGCCACGTTTTCACGTAAGAACTTAGTGCCATCCATTGTTCGGTCAGCATATGCCGCATAACCATTACTTCTTCCAGCTGATATCTCGAATCGTTTGTTGTCGTCTGGTGTCACTCCGAATGATGTTGAGGCGCTATAACGATGATATTTGGAGTGGACAGCATTGCCACGTCCATCCTTGTAATCATCAGAATATGAGTTTGAGCCAGTAAAGTTAGCGAAGTAACCCTTATTTCCCACATTTGCATCTACCACTTCATCGTGACGGCCAAAGCTACCCACCAACCCAGATGCATGCACATCGTAAGCAGGCTTGTCATAAGTTTTTTGTTCTTTTTCAAAACGTACAGTTGCTGCTGAGCCGTGACCTGGATAAAGAACAGTCTGAGGACCTTTTACAACAATAACCTTGTCGTAAATTTCTGGGAAGATATATGCGGTAGGTGCATCCATGCGCTGGCCACAACCACCAAAAATATTCTGATCATCTGCCAAAATATTCACGCGAGATCCGCCCATACCGCGGAAATTAGGCTCACCATCAGTACCAGCCTTACGCATGATGCTAAAACCTGGAACAGACTTCAAAAAGTCAGCGCCATCGTGTGCTGGCAATGGTTGACGCGGAACCTTAGGATCTAACTCGATTGTTGTTGGCGTGGTCATTGGTGCTGCTGTAACAACCACATCGTTCAATAAAGCTTCAGTAGCAAATGTGTTTGACGTCAACATAGACGCAACTGCTGCAATAGGGGTTAATTTAATTAACTTTATTAATTTTTTCATGAATCACTCGCAATATTTTTTGATAGCGCGCAAAAGCGCTGATACCAGCACTAAATATCTAGTGCCTAACTAAAAAATTAAGCGAGTACTGGAGGTGCTCTAGAAGGGAGCGATACCCAAGCAAATAACGGCTTAGGTGATTGATAGAAGAGCTGAGGGTATAACTGATACGACTCTGGCTTAGCAAAGCTCAAAGTACTATTAACAGGCAATGCATAAGCGCCATGCACAATACAAAATGGACAATGCTCATTGGCTTTTTTAATATCTTGATCGTGACTTTGATCTACGCTGAGCGTGACTGTCATTTTGTTGCCAGTTGCTGTACAAACCTCAACAGCAAAGCCTTTGCCATCCTGAACCACGGAAATCGCCTGAGAAATTGATGGCGCAAGCGATCCCGTGAAGACAGCTAGGATAGCTATCCACTGAATGAATTTACGTTGAATCAAGTAGCTCATTTGGGAAATTTTATATTAATTTGTAAATATTGATATCTTTTGCTGATTTATTGATCTATGTCGTGCATGTTTGTCAGTCAAAATAAGGTTTATTGCCCTATCATTAGAAGATGTCTTCCGATCGCAGAATTGCACTTTTTGCTGACCTACATAGCAACCTAGAGGCTTTTGATGCCTGCCTTGAGCATGCTCAAGAGCAAGGCGCCACTGAATTTGTATTTTTAGGTGATTTAGTAGGCTATAACGCTGATCCTATTGCCATTGTGGAAAAAGTTGCAGAATTAGTTGATAAAAATAAAGCAATTGCCTTAATGGGCAATCATGATGAGGCGGTATTCAAAGACCATTCAACGAGAATGAATGCACATGCTTGGGCAGCCATTCAGTGGACACGCCATCAACTTTCAGATCAACATATTTCTTTTTTAAAAGAATTGCCCCTTATCCACAAAGAAGATGAAATATGCTTCGCACATTCATCAGCTTCTAACCCTGAAAATTGGTCATATGTTGATAGTGGCTTGGCTGCCTGGCATTGTGCAGAAGCAGCTGGGACTACTTACACATTTGTAGGTCATGTTCATGACTCCACTGTTTACTATCAAAGTAGCGTTGGTAAATTGGTAAGGTTCCATCCCCACGCTGGTGAGCCTGTTCCCGTATCTCGTCATAGAAGATGGGTTTCAGTAACTGGCTCGATGGGGCAACCTCGAGATGGAAACCCTGCTGCTGGATATGCAATATTCCAACCCGATGAAGAAAGCATTACTTTTCATCGGGTTGATTACGACCATTACAAAGCTGCAGAAAAAGTTCACAAGGCTGGCTTGCCTGATGAATTAGCCAATCGTTTGTTAACAGGTAAATAAACGACTTCATACATGGCCATCAATAAGACCATTGAATCTATTAACGATATTTTCCAAGAAGGAAAAGAGATCGATGGCTTTTTAATCGGGGAAGAAGTTCACAGAGGTGGCATGGCTGTTTTATATGAGGCCACTAAAGAAGGTATTGAATACCCGATCCTTTTAAAAGTGCCGCGCGTGGGACGAGATCAACCGGTCGAAAGCTTAATTGGGTTTGAGACAGAGCTAACCATCATGAAAGCGCTTAAAAGTCCGTATGTACCACGCTTAGCTGGCGCAGGTAATATGGCTAAAAAACCATATATCGCCATGGAGCGCTTAGATGGTCGTTCGCTAGATCAAATCATTGCAGAGCAAGGTGGCAAATTAAGCGACATCCAACAGACAATTGATATTGTGTCTAATGTAGCTCTTGCAATTGCCAGTCTTCATGCGCAAGACGTGATTCACTTAGATTTAAAGCCTGAAAATATTTTAGTCACCAAAGATAACAAAGTGGCGATTATTGATTTTGGTTTAGCTCACCACACGCACTATCCAGACTTATTAGTTGAACAAATGCGTAAGGGTGTGGGTTCAGCTCCTTACATAGCGCCGGAACAAGTGATGGGTATCCGCAACGATTGGCGCAGCGACATCTTTGCAATGGGCACCATTCTTTATGAAATGCTGACTGGCGAACTTCCATTTGGTAGCCCTAGCACCATCAACGGCCTCAAGAAAAGAATGTGGAGCGAAGCACTACCTCTTCGCGCCATACGAAAAGAAATTCCCCCATGGTTACAAGAGGTTGTTTTGCGCTGTATGGAGCCATTGGCAGCGAACCGATATCAGAGCGCTACCCGCTTGCGCCAACTTCTAAAATCTCCTGAGAGTGTTCAACTAACCGCCAGATCTGAAAAACTTTATCCTAATAGCGCATGGGATAACATGAAGCGCTGGTTTAGAGCAGCCGGATATGAACCGTCACCTTGCCCAAAACCTAGTTCAGCACTTGAAAATGCTCCTCTGATCATTGCTGCTATCGACACCAGACAGAATGATGATGTTCTAAGAGAGCGCATGCAAAGCACTGCCATGAATCTACTGCAAGCTTACCCAGAGAGCCGTCTCATTTGTTTAAGTACGATTTCAAGTACACCGACATTTGAAGGCAATGCAGAATCTGAAACAGCATCAGGGATTGTGCGTGGTCATTTGGTTCAATTAATGGATTGGGCAAAACCGCTAAAAATGTCGACAGAACGCGTTTCATTCCATGTTTTAGAGGCGATGGATCCTGCCTCAAGAATCGTTGAGTTTGCAGAAGATAATCACGCATCGATGATCCTAATTGGGGCATCTCACAAGATACCTACTAAGGTCACGCCATGGCGCACATCAATGACAAAAATTGTCGAAGAAGCACACTGTAGCGTTCATATTGTTAGAAGTTAGTAGCCCTAGTTAGCTTTGAGCGTATTTCTGAGCTTAACCTCTTGATAGCCAGGCATCTTCTTCGCCTCTTTTCTTAATACACGAATTAGCTCACTAACGGCACTGCGCTTAACCATTTGTGGGGACATGGCTAAAAAATAAGTTTCATCTCCCAAACTCAAAAAATCTAAATCATGCTCTAGAGCAACACTCTTAAGCCCCAAGCCAACATCTGCAGTTCCTGCCAAAATAGCTGTTGCAATAGCAGAGTGGGTAAATTCCTCTCGCTGATAACCTCTAATTTTTTTAGCAGGTAACTGTTGTGCCTCTAATAATCTATCCAAGAGAAGGCGAGTCCCCGCCCCTTTTTGTCGGTTAATAAATCGAACCTCAGGTCGCGCCAAATCCTTTAACTGAGTGATCGCTAAAGGATTATTTTTTTGAACCATTAATCCTTGAGTTCGGCTCATGACAGGATAAGCTTGAATACCCTGAGAGGATAAGCGCTCACGTACCCCTTGAATACTTTCATCATCTGGAACATGAAATCCAGCCAAATCAGCATCGCCAGACAATAATCTCTCTAAGGATTGTCCAGAGCCCATTGTTCTCAATTCAAAGGCCTCGCTATCTTGAATAGCCGCCTCCAAGATGGGGTCATTACTGGCACAAATTAGCCACTTTTGGTGATCAAAACTTTCTAACTCATCAAGTCGAGTCTGAAAAATCGCTTCTTGCTTCTTATTGATTGAGGCGTACTGCAGCTCAACCCCCTCAACAATCTTTAATAAAGTATTGGCAGCCTCAGTTAGGGTAGATCCATGCCCTTTAACACTTAAAAGTAATCGACAACCTAATGACTTTTCAACACCTTTTAACTTATTCCATAAAGTTCTATATGAGATATCCATTGAGTCAGCCGCAGCCTGCAATGATCGACCACTTTGAACACCGCGCAACAAGTCTGCTGCCCAAGATAAATCAACCGAATCTTTTGTATTTGACACTTTTTGATGAATAGAAATTGCAGGCTTTATTTTAATTTGCATATGAAATAAATTACATATTGATAATAACTAGATGATTGTTGATGATATAACTAAATTACACAAGGAGACAATATGAAATGCCGTCATTTATTACAAATAGGTCTTACCTCACTGCTAATGGCTTCAACCATTGGTATGGCACAGGCTCAAAAATCCATCACAGTATCTTCAACCACATCCACAGAACAGTCTGGTTTATTCACACACATTCTTCCAGTATTTCAGAATAAGACCGGTATTCAAGTAAAAGTTGTGGCAGTAGGTACTGGTCAAGCTCTAGATATTGGCAGACGTGGAGATGCTGATGTTGTATTCGTTCATGACAAGGTGGCAGAAGAGAAATTTGTTGATGAGGGATTCTCAAGCAAGCGCGTTGAAATTATGTACAACGATTTTGTTTTAATTGGCCCTAAGTCAGACCCGGCTAAGATTAATGGAGGCAAAGATATTGCAGTCGCTCTTCAAAAAATTATGCAGACCCAATCTAACTTTATTTCGCGTGGAGATAAGAGTGGCACACACGCTGCTGAATTACGTTACTGGAAAGTGGCGGGCTTGGAAGTTTCAGCTGCAACACCATGGTACAAAGAAACTGGTTCAGGCATGGGACCAGCACTTAATACCGCATCAGGTCTAAATGGATATATTCTTTCAGATAGAGCCACATGGTTAACCTTTAAGAACAGAGGTGACTTAACTATTTTGGTACAAGGTGATCCAAGATTATTTAATCAATATGGCGTAATGTTAGTTAGCCCTGAGAAACACCCCCACGTTAAAAGAGCTGAGGGTCAAGCATTCGTTGATTGGTTAGCTTCCAAAGATGGGCAAGCAACAATTGCCTCATACAAAGTTAATGGAGAGCAGTTATTCTTCCCTAACGCCAAAAAATAACCCTTTAGCATTAAAAGCATTAAGCTTGTCAGATGTACTCTTCCTTTAGCGATGCTTTTCAACTTTTAGAAACACTCGATGCCAAACTTCTTGGCATCGTTTTTATTTCGTTAAAAGTTAGCCTAACAGCACTACTGATTGGTAGTATCGTCGGCATTCCGCTCGGCTCATTTATTGCTGCCCGCCAATTTCCCGGAAGAGCAGTTGTTGTTGTCATCTTAAACAGCTTAATGGGAGTGCCCACCGTTATTGTGGGAGTCGTGATCTATTTATTGCTATCCCGAACAGGCCCTTTGGGTGAATTAAATTGGCTATTTACCACCAAGGGCATGGTCTTAGCTCAAACTTGCCTAACAATCCCTTTAATTGCGGCTCTCACTCGTCAGATCATTGAGGATACATGGCAAGTTCACGGTGAGACACTAACCGCCCTGCGCTTAAGGCCCTTGGCTAAAATCAAATGGCTCATATGGGATGCTCGTTTTTCACTCTCTATCACTATTATGGCTGGCTTTGCTAGAGCTATTTCAGAAGTTGGCGCAGTAATGATTGTTGGTGGAAATATTGATCAAAGTACTAGAACAATGACAACGGCCATTGCACTTGAAACAAGCAAAGGCGACCTTCCCTTAGCCTTGGCACTAGGACTCGTACTACTTGCAGTTGTTCTTTTTGCAAACCTCGCTATATTCTTAATTAAGTTGCTTGCGGAGAGACGTTATGGCTAAAGACCAACACAAGCAAATAGAACTTCAAAATATTAAGATCATCAGGAATCAAAAAACTATTTTGACTGCTAATATTTCAGTGCCTCTGAACGGGATCACTGCAATTATTGGCCCCAATGGCTCTGGCAAAACAACTTTTTTGAAGCTGGTACATGGTCTTATCGACTTTAACTCTGGAAATTACCATCCTGGAGCAGATCAATTACGGTCAGCACTGGTGTTGCACCATACACCTCTTATAAGAGCCAGCGTTAGAACTAATTTAGCCATCATTAGAGATACTCAAGATATTCATCCTATCAGCGATCAAGATATTGATTTAGCGCTTACTGATGTCGGCTTACTAAACTTGGCTGAGCAATCAGCGTTGAAATTATCTGCGGGCGAAAGGCAGCGCTTAAGCCTTGCAAGAGCGAAGCTTCAGAATACAAAAACAATTCTATTAGACGAGCCAACTGCTAACCTGGACCCAAGCTCTACTGACCAAATGGAAATCATCATTAAAAAATTAGCAGACCAAGGCAGTTCGATTATCTTTACATCTCACAACTTAGCTCAAGTTGAAAGACTTGCCAAAAAAATTATTTTTATATCACAAGGATCTTGCTCTGAGGTCATTGATAAGGATCTCTTCTTTAAAAATCCACCTTCCAAAGATGCTCAAAGCTTTCTACATCATGAATTAGGTTGGTTATAAAATAATTTCATCACCCCAACTGACATAGCAGTTCCTATAAGGATAATTACCCCGCCAGCAATCATTCGAGGAGTTATTGATTCATTTAAAAATAATTCACCTAGCAGCATTCCAAAAACTGGAATTAAAAAGGTCGATGAAATAGCTTTAGCAGGTCCAATTTCCTCGATTAGCTTAAAGTACATCACATGAGCATACGCAGTTGAAAATGCGCCCAGGCCTAATAAAGCCAACCAAGCATTAAAAGAAATAGGTACTGCAGGCCAAAAATAATAGGCTAAAGGTAGCAGCACCAATGCACCCATCAACATACTGCCAAATGTCATCTTTAATGCTGATAAATCAGCGCAATATTTTTTAATGTAACTGGCTGAAGCACCATAAGATAAAGTGGCCACTAATACAGCGATGGGACTAAGAAGCTGACCTGAAAAATGGAAGGCAGCGCTATCACCAACCAATATAAATACTCCAAATACACCAAGCAAAAGGCCAAGCATTTGCCATTTAGATAACTGTTCTCTGAGCCAAATATAAGCCACGACACTCCCCCAGATAGGAGCTGTCGAATTCAGTATGGCGCCCATACCCGCTGTTAAATTTCCCATAGCAAAGGCAATTAAACAAAATGGAAGTGCCGAGTTAAATATACCTACCACTATTAACCGGGGCCATTCACGACCCGGAATAGTTAGATGAGTCCTTCTTGTAGGATGTAAAAATAAGAACAGGCCAATAAGAATCGCCGCAATCAATAAGCGCAATTCAGCAATCAAAATAGGGCCAAATTCATCAATAGATAATCTAATGAATAAATAGGATGCGCCCCATAAGACCCCTAAAGAAATTAAACCCAGGATATTCTTCAAACTCATCCGATGATTATCGACGAAGAGCTGGAGTGAGTTGTTAAAAATAAAAAATGCCGCGAATGCGGCATTTTTAGTGGCTCAAGACTTACTTTTAAGTTAAATCTTCCAAAAATGAAGCTAATGTCTCAGCAGGCAAAGATTCGATGTGCGAAGGATACTCAGGATGGTCACAACCCACCTTGATTTGCGCACCAGCCTTGAGAGATTTCTTCATCGCCTCTGTTAATTCGAATCTTAAAAAATGGACTGATGATGTTTTATCAGCAGTTGAACGCTCCAAATCTTCATTAGCAATGGCATAAACACGTGGCTGACCTTCAACCTCAACGAAAATACGATGCTCAACACCAACCAACTTGGCCAACGCGATCTTTCTATCGGCTTCGTTCACATACTCAAGCTTCATAGTAACCTTGAAGTTTGAGCCATCGGGTGTTAAAGGATTGTATGTATCCAATTCATCCTGAATACCTTCATCTTCAAAGATTTTCTCAACACGCAACATTTCTTGGATTTGATACTGCATCAATAATTTGTTTTCGAAAATCAAATTAAGATGCTCACCAAGAATCACTGTCCTTTTTTTGCGTTCAGCAATAACTCGCTGGCGCATTTCAGGACGGGCCTTATAGTAGGCCTCTAAAGTTAACAACTCTTCTCTTTTAATTTTATTCACTACTGTCTCCATCTGTACCACTCCTAATTTTTTAGATCACAAACCGTAAGCCTTGGCTAAAAGTGCAATGGGGTGAGCCATTTGTGATTTTTTCAAACCATTCTCTTCCATGCCTTGCTCAATATGATGTCCTGCTAACTGACAATCAGAACTAATAAAGTCAGGTTCTGTGCTGGCCATATTTTTGAATACCGGCTTACCGATTTTCATAGCTGTCTTGTGGAACTCTTTTTTAACACCCCAAGTACCCGCATGGCCTGAACAGCGCTCAACCACATTTACCTCTGTACCGGGGATCATTTGTAGTGTTTCGGCAGTTTTCTTACCCACGTTTTGCACTCTTAAATGACATGGCACGTGATAACTAACTTTACCTAACTCAACCTTAAAATCTGTTTTAAGTAAACCATCTTTATTGCGAGCAATAAAATACTCAAACGGGTCCCACATAGCATCTTTAACTATCTGCACATCAGCCTCCTCTGGGAACATCAGAGGCAACTCTTGCTTAAACATTAATGTGCAAGATGGAATTGGCGTCACAATGGCATAACCCTGATTTGCCAGCTCGACTAGTTGAGGAATATTGATGTTCTTATTCTTCTCTACAGACTCTAGATCACCCAACTCTAATTTAGGCATGCCACAACAAGCTTCTTTTTCAACAAGCTTATATGGGATTTCATTATGTGCCAACAGTTTTAAAAGAT
Organism: Pseudomonadota bacterium; assembly: GCA_039804685.1. Lineage (GTDB taxonomy): Bacteria > Pseudomonadota > Gammaproteobacteria > Burkholderiales > Burkholderiaceae > Polynucleobacter. The sequence continues at coordinate 14,269 of JBDLVQ010000045.1, forward strand.
CCTGACCAATACCTGGCTCGTTGTAGTTAATGAAACAGGTTGAATAGACAGCAACCTTACCTGGTGTTTTTGCACCCTCTTTAACTGGCCATGCAGCTGATTCTTTCGCTACCTGTTTAAATGTTTGAGGAGCATAACTAGGAATCCATGCATCCTTATCAACGCCCAATGTTGCCTCCATCACAGAACGCATCACCTTAGTACTGTTAACAGCATTCACAGCTTGAGTAACAATAGGAATACCTGCAAAACTTCCTAATTTATCTGTTGAAGATAAAACGTTATCGCGGAATGTTGTTTCGCCTTTTTGATGCTTCAACGCTTTTGCTCGCAACATCAAATGTGGGAAATCTAGATTCCAAACATGGGGGGGTGTATAAGGACACTTTGTCATGTAACAAAGATCGCACAAGTAACACTGATCAACTACCTTGTCATAGTCTTTCTTATCAACACCATGAACCTCACCGTCATCAGTTGCATCAACGAGATCAAATAAAGTTGGAAAAGAACCACATAAGCTCACGCAGCGACGGCAACCATGACAAATATCAAAGACCCGCTCCATCTCTGCGTTGAGTTTTTCTTCGTTATAAAAGTCAGGATTTTTCCAATCTAAGGCATGCCTTGTTGGAGCTTCTAAATTGCCTTCTCTCTGACTCATCGCGATTTTCCTGTTTTTGTAGTTTGTATCGAAATTACTTAATTTGAATGTCTAAATACTGAAGACTTTTTATGAGATTCCCGAAGTTAGGTTCAACTTCAGGAATCCTTAAAAAACCTTGAAAGGTTTAGTGAGCTATTAACCTGCTACTAATACATCCAATGCTTTTTGGTAACGGTTAGCGTGTGAACGCTCAGCCTTTGCCAAAGTTTCGAACCAATCAGCGATTTCGTCGAATCCTTCGTCACGTGCTGTTTTAGCCATACCGGGATACATATCTGTGTACTCGTGTGTTTCACCGTGGATAGCTGCTTCAAGCGCTTCTTTTGGTGTACGACCAGGCATACCTGTACCAGGCTCACCTGCACCACCTTCGATCAAGAACTCCATATGACCGTGTGCGTGACCAGTTTCACCTTCAGCTGTTGAGCGGAACAATGCTGCTACGTCGTTTTCGCCAGCGATGTCACACATGTTCGCGAAATATAAATAACGACGGTTAGCTTGAGATTCGCCTGCGAAAGCATCTTTCAAGCTTTGTTCAGTTTTACTACCTTTTAATGCTGGCATTTTTTACTCCTATCGATAGATTGAATTTCTAAGTCGGTTACGATTGCTATATCTACTATTAATCCTAAATTGATTTAGCAACTTAACTAGACAGAGTGAGTTTATGTCTAAAACAACCCAATAGCTAAATTGTATTTATTTATTTTTACGATAGTTTTTATCTAACAACATTTTATAAGCTTAAGTCATTAATTTATATGGATTTTAATTCTTTCCTTTTAGCAACCAGCATCGTTGCCTTGGCTGAAATGGGTGACAAAACCCAACTCTTATCACTAATGCTGGCGGCAAAGTACAAAACCCACCACTGGTCCATCATTGTTGGCATCTTTATGGCCACGATCCTTAATCACGCGATTGCAGCTTGGCTGGGGAGTGCCATCTCTCAATGGCTTAGCCCTGATGTCTTACGCTGGATCTTAGGCGTAGGCTTCATCGCACTTGGCTTGTGGCTATTAATTCCAGATAAGCTAGATGGAGATGAGGATACGCCTCTGACTCACAATGCTTGGAAAGTCTTCACCATCACCACATCTTTATTTTTTATTGCCGAGATGGGAGATAAAACTCAAGTTGCCACCGTTGCTCTTGGCGCTCGTTATGATGATTTACTCGCAGTAGTCATGGGTACCACTGTTGGCATGATGCTAGCGAATGCTCCAGCAGTTTGGCTGGGGCAAAAATTTACAACTGCTCTTCCTATTAAATGGGTACACGCAATTGCCGCTATTATTTTTATTGCAATTGGTGTTGCAACAATTTTTATCTTTAATTAACTCAGAAATAAAAACGACTTATGGCTCGCACAGAAAACTCAGTCACTTTTTTACGCAGTGAATACAAAGAAACAGCATTTTTGATAAAGGCTGTCGAACTGGATATTGCACTGAATCCTGCTAGAACAATTGTTGTAAATCGCATGCAGATAAGTAAAAAAAATAAAGGTGATAGTGCTTCTCTAGTACTTCATGGTCAAGATCAAGAGCTGGTCAGTGTGCGAATCAATAATGAACCGATTCGCGATTACCAGTTAACACCCGAGTTATTAACCCTGAATAATCTACCTGATGAATTTGAATTAAGCATCACCAGCGCCTGCATCCCAGAGAAAAATACCTCACTGATGGGGCTTTACGTCTCCAATGGGAATTTCTTTACACAATGTGAGGCTGAAGGCTTTAGAAAAATCACCTACTTCCTCGATCGCCCAGATGTGATGGCGACATATCAAGTAACTCTGAGAGCACTTAAAAAAGATTTCCCCATACTTCTTTCAAATGGCAACCTCACTAAGGAAGAAGACTTAGGCAATGGCTGGCACTCTGCAACCTGGGATGATCCATTTCCAAAACCATCCTACTTATTCGCGTTAGTGGCGGGAAAACTCGAAGCCATCGAGAGAAAAATTAAGAGCCATTCGGGCAAAGAAAAGTTACTACAGGTTTGGGTGGAGTCAAAAGATTTAGAAAAAACCGAACACGCCATGAACTCATTGATTGCATCTATTCAATGGGATGAGAAAAGGTTTGGACTTGAATTGGATTTAGACCGATTCATGATTGTTGCTGTTGGCGACTTTAATATGGGCGCAATGGAAAATAAGGGTTTGAATATTTTCAATACTAAGTTTGTTTTAGCAAATCCTGAAACCGCAACAGATGTCGATTATGGCAACGTGGAAAGCGTGGTGGCTCACGAGTACTTCCATAACTGGACAGGGAATCGAGTAACTTGCAGAGACTGGTTCCAACTCTCACTGAAAGAAGGCTTAACTGTCTTTAGAGATCAAGAATTTTCTGCCGATCAAATGGGAAGTGAATCTGGTAAAGCTGTTAAACGTATTGAAGATGTCAGACTATTACGCCAAGTTCAGTTTCCAGAAGATGCAGGTCCGATGGCACACCCTATTCGACCAGATAGCTATCAAGAAATTAATAATTTCTACACTGTCACTGTTTATGAAAAAGGCTCTGAAGTTGTTCGCATGCAGCAAACTCTTTTAGGGCAAGATGGTTTCCGCAAAGGAATGGATCTTTACTTTAAAAGACATGATGGTCAAGCGGTTACTTGCGATGATTTTGTTGCTGCAATGGCTGATGCTAACAATAAGGATCTCCACCAGTTCAAACGTTGGTATAGCCAAGCAGGAACTCCAAAAGTAAAAGTTGTGGAATCATTTGATGGCAATACTTATCAAATAACCCTCACCCAGTCCTGCCCAGCAACTCCTGGGCAAAACAAGAAAGAGCCATTCCATATTCCACTTTTGTACAAGCTACTCAACAGTACGAAAGTAACTAGTGAGACTCTACTTGAGCTAAAAGAAGAAACTCAAACCATCACTATTTCTGGTTTAGATAAAAAACCAGTTCTTTCAATTAATCGCAACTTCTCCGCCCCGATCATTCTTGATTTTGACCAACCAGAAGGAGATTTGTTGGTTTTATTAAAAGACGATGATGATGCTTTTAATCGCTGGGAAGCAGCGCAAAAGATTTTCATGAATTGCATCCTGAAGAAAAATCTTCTTGATTCACAAGTCATTCAAACATTTAAAGACATCCTGAAGGATGAGACTTTAGATCCCGCATTTAAAGATTTACTATTTACACTTCCCGCCGAGAGCTATTTGTATGAGCAAGTAGCAATTATTGACCCTCAAAGTATCCACCAATCGCGTCGTCAAGTACGACAACAATTAGCTAAAGCCTTGCAAGAAGAATGGTACTGGGCGCTTGAAAACCACCAAACATCTGGCGCTTACAGCCCTGACGCCAAGAGCGCGGGCAAGCGTGCATTAAAGAATTTAGCTCTTCACATGCTAGCGGATGGCCAGCATCCAGCAGCGGACACCATGGCACTTAAGCAGTATGAGTCAGCCAACAATATGACCGATCAATATGCTGCATTAGCAATTTTGGTAAATTTCTCATTAGATAAAGCGAAAAGTTGCTTAGATAATTTCCACGAAAGATTTAAGTCTGATGCATTGGTCATCGATAAATGGTTTGCTTTACAAGCATCTCGCCAAAGTGATCTCACAGGAAAAACGTCGGTCATGAAAGATGTTACCGAGCTTAGAAAGCACGCTGACTTCAATATCAAAAACCCTAACAGGGCAAGAAGCTTAATCCATACATTTTGCATGAATAATCCCGGAGCTTTTCATCAACCATCGCCTGAAACCTATCAATTTTGGGCAAATCAGGTGCTTGAGCTCAATGAAATCAACCCTCAAGTGGCAGCAAGGTTAGCCAGAGCACTAGATCGCTGGAAGCAATTTGCTCCAAATTATCAGGTTCATATGAAATCAGCACTAAAATTCATATCTGAGCATAAAAATCTATCTTCAGATGTTGCTGAAGTTATTCAAAAAGCACTTAATAGTTAATAGAGAGAATTCCATGTCGCAAGGCACCACTTTTACACAATATATTTCAGAGCTAGGCAAGACAAACTCTGAGATACCAGCTTCCTTATTAATTTCAGTAGCGAATGCCTGTAAATTAATTGCTAAGCAAGTTGAGCAAGGGGCTTTAGCGGGCATCATTGGCTCAGCAGGTAGCGGCAACGTTCAAGGCGAAACACAGCAAAAATTAGATATTATCTCCAATGACATTCTTTTAGAGGCTTGCGGCAAAGATCAAAGTTTGGCTGCAATGGCTTCAGAGGAAATGGAAACTATCTACCCCGCCAATGACTCAGGTAAGTTTCTTTTGTTATTTGACCCGCTGGATGGCTCATCCAATATTGATGTGAATGTTTCTATTGGCACCATTTTTTCGATTTTAAAAAAGAAGCATACGGGATCAACCACTGAAAAAGATTTCCTGCAATCAGGCGATGAACAGCTAGCCGCCGGTTATGTTGTTTATGGCCCACAAACAACTTTGGTTTATTCAACAGGTCAAGGCGTCCATATGTTTACGCTAGACCATGAAACCACCGAATTCTTATTGATCAAAGAAAATATTCAGATCTCGGCTGATACCAAAGAATTTGCAATCAATATGTCCAACATGCGTCACTGGGATCAACCCGTTAAACGTTATGTCGACGAATGCCTCGCTGGTGTTGAAGGGAACCGTCAAAAAGATTTTAATATGCGCTGGATTGCCTCAATGGTGGCGGATGTCCATCGCATTCTTTGTCGCGGTGGGGTGTTTATGTACCCGTGGGATAAGCGAGATCCCAAAAAACCAGGCAAGTTGCGCCTGATGTATGAAGCCAATCCGATGAGTTTTTTGATTGAGCAAGCAGGTGGAGCCTCAGTCAATGGTAAGGAACGCATTCTTTCTCTACCTTCAGAGCAACTTCATCAAAGAGTCTCTGTTGTTTTAGGTTCGAGAAATGAAGTGACATTAATTCAACAATATCACCTCGAAAAATAAGTAAACCTACAAATGCGCCCAGTTAAAAAGCCACCCTCACCCAGCGGTGGCTTTTTAATTATTGGGGAATTACCAATTCAAATTAGTGCAAGAGACTGATAGGATCAACATAATCTAGACCCTGAGCTCTTGCAACAGCTTCACAACATACATGCCCTTGATAAATATTGAGACCGTTTAACAAATGTTGATTCTTTAGCATCGCTGCTTCAGAACCACGATTCGCCAAATCTATTACAAAAGGTGCTGTTGCATTTGTTAATGCAATAGTTGAGGTTCTAGCTACCGCTCCTGGCATATTAGCAACACAGTAATGAATGACTTCATCAACCAAATATGTTGGGTTCTGATGGGTAGTTGGATGCGATGTCTCAAAACAACCGCCTTGGTCAATCGCCACATCAACCATCACAGCCCCAGGATTCATTTTGGCCACCAAAGCTTTGGTGACCAATTTTGGCGCAGAGGCACCAGGAACTAAAACACTTCCAATAACCACATCTGCTTGTAGCACTGATCTCTCAATATTTGATGAGCTTGAATATAGGGTTTGAATTCGATTACCGTAAACTAAATCCAAATCCCTTAATCGATCTACATTTTTATCCAAAATAGTGACTTGTGCGCCCAGACCAACAGCCATCTGCATGGCTGATGTCCCTACAACCCCTGCACCCAATATCACGACCTGTGCAGCAGATACACCTGGAACCCCTGCTAACAACAAACCTCTTCCGCCCTGTGATTTCTCCAAATGATGCGCTGCGGCTTGAATAGACATACGACCAGCCACCTCACTCATAGGCGCCAACAAAGGTAAACGTCCATTGGCGCTAGTGACAGTTTCGTACGCAATGCAAATGGCATTTGATTGAATTAGCGCCTGAGTTTGCTCAGGGTCTGGCGCAAGATGCAAATAGGTAAATAATATTTGATCGGATTTCAACATTTTGCATTCACTAGCTTGTGGCTCTTTAACCTTAACAATCAGATTGGCTTTATCAAACACATCTTTAGCTTGGTCAACTATATCAGCACCAGCCATTACATAATGCTCATCCATAAAGCCAATCGCTTCACCAGCTTTTCTCTCAATCAACACCTTATGTCCATGTTGGCGTAATTCATTAACTTGATCAGGCGTCAAACCTACTCGGTATTCGTTATTTTTTATCTCTTTAGGTACTCCAACAATCATCATTTGCTCCTCTCTCTTTTATGTAAACCAAAAACAAAATATAAGGCTGTTAATCCAATCAGAATTGGCGGGCCAACATAGAAGGCCATTCTGGTTGACTCTGAATAAGCCATTAATCCAATAACAAACACCACAAAAAATATCGCGAACCATGATCCATACGGCCATAAGATGGCGCGGTAAGGTAAGGCGGCAGCACCTTCATGAGTTAGGTTTTTTCTAAACTGAATTTGGGTATACAAAATAGCAATCCAAACCAATAACCCAATTAAAGTTACCGCAGCAGTGATCCATTGAAATGCTTTTTCAGGAACGAAATAATTCAAGGCAACTCCAATGGTTGGCAATAAGATAGTCATCAAAATAGCTTTAACTGGAACACCTGCGGCTGATAATTCAGACAAAGCTTTAGGTGCGTTCCCACCCTTAGATAGACCTAGAAGTAATCGTCCGCCACTAAAGATGCCTGCATTACAAGAAGAAAGTGCCGCTGTAATTACAACGAAATTAATAATTCCTGCCGCTTCACGTAAACCTAAGCTTTCAAACATCGCCACAAAAGGGCTACCATTCTGACCTACTTGATGCCAAGGGAAAATTGCCAAAATGACAAACAAAGCGCCCACATAGAAAATTAGAATGCGCCAAGCTAATGAATCAATCGCCATAGGTATGGTTCTGGTTGGATCTTTAGCTTCGCCAGCGGATAAGCCAATCATCTCAATACCCACATAGGCAAACAAGACCATCTGCAATGAAAGCAAGAAACCTTCCGCCCCATTAGGGAATATCCCGCCGTGTTGCCATAAATTTGCAACACCGATTGCTTCTCCACCATTACCAAGACCAAAGAAAATCATCCCGCAACCAATGGCAATCATTGCAACAATCGCTACAACCTTAATGAGTGAAAACCAAAACTCAAACTCACCAAACACCTTTACAGCAACAAAGTTAATGCCGCCCATGGCCAGTATTGAAGATAGGGCCCATATCCATTGGGGAACATCTGGGAACCAGAGGGTCATGTAGACGCCTACTGCTGTAATTTCAGCTAATCCAACAACAATCCAGTAGGTCCAATACCCCCAGCCGACCAAATAACCTGCTAGCGGTCCGATATATCTTGTTGCGTAGTGAGAAAAAGATCCTGACACAGGTTCATGAACAGCCATCTCACCTAAAGCTCTTAAAACAATAAAAGCAACTAAACCAGCCAATATGTAACCCAAGATAATTGACGGTCCCGCTAATTGAATAGCAGTTGCCGAACCCAAAAATAATCCAACACCTATCGTTGAACCCAAAGCCATTAATCGAATATGCCTAGGTTGCAGACTTCGTTTTAATCCATGGTTGTCATGCACCATTTATCTCCTCCACTTATATCAATCGAAAAATCGAAAGATGAGAATAGGAGGCATTCAGATGCTTGTATACGGGACTAAAGTTATGAAAGTATCCAAGTCAACAAATCTGCTAACTCTTAATTGATAAAAATCAATGAATAAAAGGGAGAAGATGGATGATGTGCAATTCTTCCTACAAAAGAATAAGAAGTTTCCTACACAAGAATCAGAAAATTCCTACAGCAATATCAGCTGTATTTTCTGAAAAATTAATTAGGAATATGAATATCAGAAGTATGAGGACATACTAATCGAGGCGATTCTCTGGATGTATCGATACAACCGCCCCGGTCATAAACACCCTTAGGATCGCGGTATCGCATCATTCGCTCCAGCGTTTTTTGATAGGCTACCGGATCGGCTAATGTTTTAGCGACACAAGACTCAACAATAGATTCGTCCATTTTTAGTTCGCCATCCCGATCTAAATAGGCGCCATCTTTCCAGTGAAAAACCTCAATGCATTTAGTTTCCAGCGTAAAGGGTTGATCCCTTTTCCAGAAATTAGTGAATAGGTTGCGTCCCAAGTAAATTACCCAAGAACCCTCATACCCAGAAATATCTGAAGAGCGACTATCAGGATTCCTAAACCAAACACGATCACCGGGAACGTAATATTTCATTGGAAAGGGCTTCTCTATAGAGCCATATTCTTTAAGAAAAACCTCATGAAATTCGCCAGAACGAATCGCTCTAATTTCAGATCTTTCTTCCAAGCGCTTCAACAATTCTGGATTCACAGCTTTTAGCTCTTGAGCAATGCTCAACAAAATGACGTACTCTGTCGCGCGATAACAGGAGAAAGAATAGGCACTCTCCATATCTTTTGGTTGAGTCGCTTTAATCAAAGCATCAATAATTGACTGGCCAGCATTCAGTAAAAATCCAGCGTCTTCATCGTAATGCCAATAATCTCCAGGTCTTTCAGTTGCATTTGTATCAAAATTTAAGGCCGACAATTGACCGCAATTAACCAAGTGATGCCTAACTTGAACTGCTGAAAAAAACTCTTCATAACTTGGGAAGTTAAATGGAATGGTCGCCAACAGCATGGCCACCAAAATCTCTTTATCAAGATCTTGCTTTACTTGAGAGCCATTTAAGTCAAGCGTTTCATAAAGACGATTAGTGTTCCACTCAGGCGCCCATTGTTTTCGGTACTCTTCTTTTAGTTTGAATGTGGCCGTACCAGAATCAGCGCCTTGAGAAATATCAACGCAATCACTTAAGCCATGCGTATCAATAAAAGCCTTCATTTGACGAATAGCAACTTCTCGTTCAGAGGCCGCTGGCAAGATGAATTCAATACCGCGAGTTTCAAAGTGGTTATTTTGATCGGTCGCGCTCATGGAGTATCTTATAAAAAACGATCCAATAAGCGACGTGTGTGCTTATCTAAAACCTGAATATCTTGAATCAAATATTGGACGCCATGTGTATCTGAAATGAGGTACATAGTCTTATTAACACGACGAATATTTTCTTCGCCGCGCAAAATAAATTCCGTGGGACCGCGATTTGTTTCTACCTGCCACGTGCTTGGCGTTGCAAATGTCGATACCTGATTAATTCTTGTTAACACAGGCATAAACTCTCGACTAGCCAACTCCTCTTCAATAAGCTTCTGATTGTCCAAGTTTACTAGGTCTAACTTATCTAACCAAACCAACTCACGTCCATCACGATCAACAATCGCGATAGCCTCATGAGGATGACTAATTGGGAAGGCGCGCACAGGAATAACTTGCTCATGTATTTGCCCAACTTCATCTACTAAACAAAGTTGACCGAATGAATTTCTAGATAAAGAAAATGATGTTATTGCATCAGGCATTTGTGACTCCTAATTCAGCATCTACAGCATCCATTGCTTGCCTTGCTTGCGTGTCATACATGCGACGATAAGCCCCCTGAAGATTCATCAATTGATCATGACTACCCTCTTCAACAACTTGGCCTTTATCCAAAACAATCAAACGATCAGCCTTCCGAAGCGTGGATAGGCGATGAGCAATTGCGATGGTCGTCCTACCTTTGACCAAGTTATCTAAAGCCTTCTGAATTTCTTTTTCAGTTGTACTATCAACTGAGGAAGTAGCTTCATCCAAAATAAGAATTTGCGGGTCAATTAATAAAGCGCGCGCAATAGAAATTCGTTGACGCTCTCCACCAGATAATGACTGACCTCTTTCACCGACCAAAGAGTCATAACCATGAGGTAATCGAAGAATAAATTCATGGGCATGTGCAGCTCGTGCTGCAGCAATCACATCATCGCGGCTGGCGTTTGGTTTGCCATAAGCAATATTTTCAGCAATCGTGCCAAAAAATAAAAATGGCTCTTGCAATACCAAGCCAATATGACGCCTATAGTCTGCAACAGCGATAGATCGAATATCAATACCATCGAGCTTGATAGTCCCCTCTGCAGCATCGTAGAAACGGCAAATTAAATTCACCAAAGTACTCTTACCCGAGCCACTATGACCAACCAAGCCAATCATCTCACCTGGGGCAATTTGTAAATTAATGCCTTTAGTCACAGCTCGATTACCGTAACGGAAACCAACATTTTGTAGATCAATCCGTCCTTCTACTTTTGTTAATTTCACTGGTTGCGCTGGCTCAGGCACACTCGACACGTGATCTAAAATATCAAAAATACGCTTAGCTGCAGTTGCGGCCTGCTGAGTAAATGAAACGATCCTACTCATTGAATCAAGACGTGTATAGAAGCGCCCAATATAGGCCAAGCAAGCTGTCAACATACCAACAGTGATCAAATCTCGAGAGATCTGCCAAATACCGAAAGCCCACACCACCAACAAACCCATCTCTGTTAACAGAGTAATGGTTGGGGAGAATAAAGCCCATACTCTATTAACGCGGTCATTGACGGCCAAGTTATGTTGATTAGCTAAGTGGAAGCGATCGGTCTCCCGCTCTTCTTGAGCAAATGCTTTCACCACACGAATGCCTGGGATGGTGTCCGCTAAAACACTAGTAACCTCAGACCAAATACGATCGATCTTTTCAAAGCCAAAACGTAATTTGTCACGAACAACATGAATAGCCCAACCAATAAATGGCAAAGGTGTCAAAGTAACTAAAGCTAACCACGGATCTATCGAAACCAGGATAACCGCGGTCATCACAATCATCAGAACATCAGTGGCAAAGTCTAATAAATGCAAGGAGAGGAATAAACAGATTCGATCTGACTCTGAACCGATTCGAGCCATTAAGTCACCAGTTCTCTTGCCACCAAAATATTCCAAGGACAACTTCATAAGATGTTCATAGGTGCTGGTTCGCAAGTCTGCGCCTATACGCTCACTCACTAAGGCCAAAATATATGTCTTAGCCCAGCCCAGACCCCAAGCTAGCAAAGCAGCTAAAAATAAAGCAGACAAATAATAAATAGTGAGTTGACGATCTATCGCTTGACCGCTTTGATATGGCAACAAAATCTCATCCATCAAAGGCATCGTCAAATATGGTGGCACTAGTGTGGCAGCAGTTGAGGCTAAGGTTAGTAAGAAGCCAGCTAAGAGCTGACCCTTGTAGGGCTTAGCGAAAAGCCACAAACGAAATAAAGTCCAGGTTGATGGAGCCGTTAAATTTTCCGATGTACAAGCCGGACATTCATCTTGATCTAGAGGAAGCGGCACCCAACATGACGGGCAAACTGGCTGTCCAGCTAAATGATCTTCTGGATGAGTGTGATTTAAAAATTTACCCTGCTCAATTTTGTATTGCTGAATCAGCCGATTGGCAGCTGGGTTTTGAGCTAGAGTGAATCGCCATGAAGCTAGGCGGCCAGCTCGATTAATTAATTCAAGTGTTGCAACCCCACCATGATCATGGGTCTGCAAATCTAAATCCGCAGCAAAAGTCCAACGCACCCAAGACTCTGGGTCAGCAACGTTGGAAATATTCTGATTTTTATAAGCAATTAAGCCTAAATTCGTTAGGCAGACCAAGCCCTTAGAAAACTGTAATTCTTGGTTTAAATCAATTCCTAAAGCGGCTATGAGCTGCTCACCATCACGCAGTTGAGGGCTAAGAGCTTCAAGCCAAGGGCTTGGGAGGCGATTTAATTGGCTGTTATCAATAGATGTCAAGGGAAGCTTACTTTTGTTTTTCTATAAGTCCGCAATTATCTCAAATTTACCAAACAAAATATTTACCTTTTTTTGTCAACTAAAAACACCCTAAAGCGTTAAACGACAACGTACAATTAGGTATTTTTGGCACTTTCGCCCCACATGAGTAAAAAAACAATTGAAATCATAGATATCAAGGTCTTAAAAGGGCCTAGCATGTGGACTTATCGCCCTGTTTTAGAGGCATGGGTTGATATTGGCGATCTAGAAGACTGCCCCTCTAATACGATTCCAGGATTTATAGAGCGCTTATGCGCATGGTTACCAAGCCTAATAGAGCATCGCTGCAGCTATGGTGAGCGTGGTGGCTTTATCAAGCGCTTAGAAGAAGGCACTTGGCCAGCCCATATCCTTGAGCACGTGACCCTCGAATTACAGAATTTAGCCGGAATGCCTGGTGGCTTTGGCAAAGCTAGAGAAACCAATAAAAGAGGCGTCTATAAAGTTGTTGTTCGCGCCTGGCATGAAGAAATCACTAAAACTGCTCTGTACCATGCTCGTGATCTAGTCATGGCAGCCATTGAGAACAAGGCCTTTGATTTACCTGCAGCCATCAAAGAAATTGAAGATCTTGTAGATACCCTTTATTTAGGCCCAAGTACTGGTTGCATCGTTGACGCAGCCCGAGAAAGAAAAATTCCAGCAACTCGCTTGTCCGAAGGCAATCTAGTACAACTAGGGTACGGCAATAAACAAAGAAGAATTTGGACCGCGGAAACAGAACTAACTAGCGCCATTGCTGAAGGCATCTCTAGAGATAAAGATTTAACTAAATCATTACTTGCCTCTTGTGGCGTTCCTGTTCCCGAAGGTCGCATGGTTGAAAGCCCTAGCGACGCTTGGGAAGCAGCTCAGGACATTGGCTTACCTGTGGTTGTCAAACCTTATGATGGCAATCATGCTCGTGGCGTTTTTACCAACTTAAGCAATCAAAGTGAAATTGAAAAAGCTTACGAAGATGCCCTCAACGAAGGTAGTGGAGTGATGGTCGAACGCTTCATTCCTGGTAACGAGCACCGTTTATTGGTTGTTGGTAAAAAAGTCGTGGCGGCGGCTAAAGGCGAATCCGCTTGGGCTAAGGGTGATGGCGTAAGAACTATTCGCCAACTAATTGAAGAAGAAATTAATACAGACCCTAGACGTGGGGATGCTGAAATTTTGCCCCTAAGCCCTGTTGTATTTGATACAAAACTCGAACTTGAGTTATCTCGTCAAAAATTTAGCTTGGACTCTGTACCCGCTAAAGACCAAGATGTTCTTGTGCAAGGTTCTGGCAATATGGCTTTTGAAGTCACACATTTGGTTCACCCAGATATAGCAGCTCAAGCAGCATTAGCTGCTCGAGTGATTGGTTTAGATATCGCAGGTATTGATTTGGTGGCTGAAGATATTTCCAGGCCGCTTGAAGAACAAGGTGGTGCGATTGTTGAGGTCAATGCAGGCCCTGGTCTTATCATGCATTTAAAACCAGCGGTTGGAGAACCTCAACCTGTTGGCGCCGCGATTGTTGAACATTTATTTCCAGAAAATGCTAATGGTCGAATTCCAGTGGTTGGTGTAGCTGGATCTCGCGGAAAAACAATGACTGCTCAATTGACTGCACACTTGCTTCAATTGACAGGTGTCAAAGTTGGTTTAGCCTGCAGTAAGGGGGCTTACTTCAATCAAAAACTCCAGACTTCAGGCAATTGTGCGAATTGGACAAGCGCTAATCGTTTATTACTCAATCGCCAAGTCGAAGCTGCTGTTATCGAGAATGATAACCATACGATATTAAATGAAGGTCTAGCATATGACCGATGCAGCGTTGGCATTGTTACCAACTTAGATACAGATGACACAGCTCCAGAATGCTCGATCACAGAACCTGAGCAAATTTATAACGTCATGCGCACACAAGTAGATGTTGTTTTACCAACAGGAGCGGCTGTGCTTAACGCAGATGACCAGCCAGTTGCAAAAATGGCAGAACTCTCCGATGGAGAAGTTATTTTCTTTAGTCGCTATGGACATAATGAAATCACTCAAGAACATCTGCAAAAAGGTGGCCGTGCATTATTTACAGAAAATAATCACATTGTGTTGGCACAGGGCTCCGATCGCCAAAACTTGATTGCACTATCAGGAATACCTTTATTGCAATCAAGTAGCAAATCAAACACCCTAGAAAACGTGTTAGCTGCAGTAGCAGCAGCATGGGCTTTAAATACCCCTAGGGACATCATCATTGCTGGAATTCAAACTTTTAATTAGTCAATCAAATGGAATTAACTCGTATCCGCGCACTCAGAGGTCCCAATTTATGGGGCAGACATACAGCGTTGGAAGCATTAGTGAAATGCGAAGAAAACGAGAAAATTATCACCAACATTTCTGGCTTTGAAACACGCTTACGAGCTCGCTTTCCAAAGCTTGGGCCTTTAAGGCCATACGGTCAAAATGAGACTGTTTCTCTTGCACATGCCTTAGAAGTTTGCTCAAGAGACCTTCAAGCTCAAGCTGGCTGCCCTATTACATTTAGTAGAACAATGCCAACGCCTGATGATGGCGTATACATTGTTGTTGTTGAATACACAGAAGAAAAAGTGGGTCGCCTTGCTCTAGAGTTGGCCATGAAACTATGCCGCTCAGCGCTCATTGATAACGGCTCACATGTTGAAGAGTACCTTCAACAACTCAGAGAGTTAGACGAAGATATTCGCTTGGGACCTAGCACAGGTTCGATTGTTGATGCAGCGATCATCAGAGGCATTCCTTATCGCCGACTGACAGAAGGCAGCATGGTGCAATTAGGATGGGGTAGCAAACAACGTCGCATTCAAGCAGCAGAGACAAGCTCGACGAGTGCGATCGCTGAATCAATTGCTCAAGACAAAGAATTAACTAAGAATTTATTGCATGCTGCGGGCGTTCCTGTGCCATTAGGCAGCATTGTCACAACAGCTGACGGAGCCTGGGAAGCTTATTTGAAAATTAATGCTCCTGTTGCTATTAAGCCAAGAGATGGCAATCAAGGCAAAGGTGTTGCTGTTAACGTGAGCACTCGCGAACAAATTGACATTGCTTTCAATGCTGCATCTAGAATTTCATCAGAAGTGATTGTTGAGCGATACATGCCAGGGCATGATCATCGTTTATTAGTGATTGGCAACCAACTAGTTGCTGCGGCAAGACGTGAGCCGCCATATGTGATCGGTAATAACCAACATAATGTTCGCGAGCTAGTAGCTGAAGTGAATAAGGACCCTAATCGCGGCGATGGGCACGCTACACGCCTAAGCAAGATCAGAATTGATGATATTGCGATCGCCACTTTAAAAAATCAAAACTTAACACCTGATTCAATTCCTCCTAAAGGCTTGAGGGTCACCCTAAGAAACAATGCCAATTTAAGTACCGGTGGAACAGCCACTGATGTGACGGATGACGTTCATCCAGATCTAGCAGCTTCAGCAATTGCTGCGGCACAAATGGTGGGATTAGATATTTGCGGCGTTGATGTGGTGTGTGACAACGTTTACCGCCCGCTAGAAGAGCAAGGTGGCGGCATTGTTGAAGTGAATGCGGCACCAGGCTTACGCATGCACTTGCACCCATCTTACGGTAAAGGTCGCCCTGTTGGCGAAGCTATTATTTCCACCATGTTTGGTAAAAATGATGATGGTCGCATTCCTGTTGTTGCTGTTAGCGGTACCAATGGTAAAACAACAACCGTCAAGTTGATGAGTCACCTATTCGAAAAGAATGGCTTAAGAGTTGGTCATACTGGAACAGATGGTGTTTATATCAACGGTAGAAGAACCGATACAGGTGATTGCAGTGGTCCTAAGAGTGCACGGAATGTGCTGATGCACCCTGACGTCGATGCAGCCGTACTAGAAACTGCGCGCGGGGGCATCTTAAGAGAAGGTTTAGGTTTTGATCGTTGCCAAGTGGCCATTGTTACCAACATTGGCGAGGGTGACCATTTAGGCATGAACTATATCAATACAACAACTGAATTAGCCGCTGTTAAACGAGTCATTGTGCAAAATGTAGCCTCCAATGGCATGGCGGTTCTCAATGCAGCAGATGCCAATGTCGTTAAGATGGCAAAAAGTTGCCCGGGACAAGTTACCTTCTTTGCTAAAGACATCAATCACCCTGTGATGGCCAAACATCGCGCTCAAGGTAAGCGCGTGATCTTTGTTGATAACAATAAAGTGATTGCTGCCGAAAGTAAAAAAGAATTTCATATCAATTTGCAAGAAGTGCCCATAACTGCATCGGGCACGATTGGCTTTCAAGTAGAAAACGTATTGGGCGTGGTTGGAGCCGCCTGGGCTTTGGATATTCCTTGGGAAACTATTGCTGAAGGCTTGGCTTCATTTGTTAGTGATGCATCAACAGTCCCCGGTCGATTCAACATGTTCAAACATCGTGGCGCCACCATCATTGCAGACTATGGTCACAATCCAGATGCCATCCTTGCTCTATCAGACACTATTTCAGGCATGCCAGCCAAACAGAGGATGGTTGTTATCAGTGGGGCTGGAGATCGTCGCGATGAAGACTTACGTCGTCAAACGGAAATTCTTGGCCAATCTTTTGATCACGTGATTCTTTACGAAGATCAATGTCAACGTGGCAGAGCAGATGGTGAAGTGATTGCGATCATGCGTGAAGGCTTAGCATCATCAAAACAAGTTAAGAAAGTTGAAGAGTTCAGAGGAGAATTCTTAGCCATTGATAAGGCTCTTGATCAAATTCAAGAAGGTGATATTTGCCTTATCTTGGTAGATCAAGTTGATGAAGCTCTGGCACACATCAGCATGCGAGTTAAATAGTCTTATTTAACTCTTTTAAGTATTTAGCCCTAATTAGTTTTAAAGCTTCGGCGGCGGCCACAAAACCAAATGTGGCTGTCACTGCCACGGCAGAACCATACCCAGAGCAAGCCAAACCCCCAGTCGCGGAACCTTGTCTAGGCTCATCTGAATAAACAGCTGTCAGACCTAACTTTTTCTTGGGGTCAGAAGTAAATCCATGTTCTTTACGTAAGGTATAACGAATTTTTGATAGCAATGGATCTTGCGTGGTTTTTGATAAATCACTCACAGTAATACGACTAGGATCTAGCTTTCCACCGGCCCCACCGCAAATAATAAGCGGCACAGTCTTCTTACATCGACTGGCAAGAGCTATTTTCATTTTTACATCATCCGTTGCATCAAGAATTAGAAATAAGGCATCTTGAGAACCTCGAGTGATGTGCTCTTCTATATTCTCTACACTTAAAAAATCATCCACCAAATGAAGCTGAAGATTAGGATTAATCGCCAATAAACGCTCCGCCATGGCAGATACCTTAGATTGGCCAAAGGTACCTTCTAGTGCATGCAATTGGCGATTAACGTTACTTTCAGCAATATGGTCAAAATCGACCAAAGTCATCTTTCCAATGGCGCTTCTGGCCAAAGCTTCGGCAGCCCAGGAGCCCACCCCACCAAGACCAGCCACTAATACGTGCGCATTTTCAAAAGCCTTTAAGCCTTCCTCGCCATATAAACGAGCAACTCCACCGAAACGTCTATTTTGATTAACTTCCATAGACAAGACTATATAAGAAAACCTCCCAATCTACGGAAATCAATCAAATCAAATACGCACTAGAAAATAAAAGGGAGACTAGATATACTGAAAGAATGACCCAGCTAGCCGACCTCAGAAAATCTTATATGAAAGGCAGCCTCTCAGAAGAGGATGTCCAAGCCAACCCTATTGATCAATTTCGGATTTGGTTTGATCAAGCTCAACATGCAGAGTTACCTGAGCCGAATGCCATGACAGTGGCTTCAGTTGATGCTGACGGAAAACCTAGCGCCAGAACTGTATTAATTAAAGAGGTTACTAATGAAGGCTTTGTATTTTTTACCAATTACGAAAGCCGTAAGGGACAAGCTTTAACAGCGAATCCACAGGCTGCACTACTTTTCTTTTGGCCTGAGTTAGAGCGTCAAATTAGAGTGGAAGGCAGTGTGGAAAAAATTTCAGAAAAAGAAAGTGATGATTACTATCACTCGCGCCCTCTTGACTCTCGAATTGGCGCTTGGGCATCTCCTCAAAGCCAAGTGATTTCTGGCAGAACGCAGCTAGTTACAAAAGCTGCTGAATATGCATTGAAGTTTGCACTTAACCCACCAAGACCGCCACACTGGGGGGGCTTTAGGGTTAAGCCTGAAGCACTAGAATTTTGGCAAGGTCGACCATCTCGCCTACATGATCGCATTCAGTATCTAAAGAATAATGACGCCTGGACCATCCAGCGTCTTGCACCCTAAGCTTAAGTATTGGAAATCAAAAGCTCTGAGAAATTTTTCCTAAATTTCTCAAGCTTAGGACTCACTACAAATGCGCAATAACCCTGCTCAGGGTGATCTACGAAATAATTTTGATGATATTGCTCTGCCTTGTAATAAATAGGCAAAGCACTCAACTCAGTCACAATCGGCTGATTAAAAACTTTATCTTGGGTTAATTGACTGATAGCTGTGCGAGCTTGGGCTTCTTGCTCACTATCATGAAAGTAAATGACTGACCTATACTGATTACCAACATCATGGCCTTGTCGATTTAAAGTCGTCGGATCATGAATAGCAAAGAATATCTCTAATAGGGTTTTATAGGAAATTACCTGAGGGTCATAGTCAATACGGACTACCTCAGCATGCCCAGTTCGCCCAGAACAAACAGAATCATAATCAGGATTTAAAGTCTCACCACCAGCGTAACCGGATTCAACATGATGAACTCCCTTTACTTGCTGATAAACAGCCTCTAAGCACCAAAAACAACCGCCACCAAGTGTGGCATGCTGAGCAGCAGATTTCGCATTATTTAAAGTCATGATCTCTATCCTAACGCTTTACTTCACTTCTTGCTGATAGACCTTTTTAAAATAGAAATCTGAGATAATAATTTTCATGAATTCAGTCAGCCTACAACTCCACCTAGAAGAACTCAAAAAAGCTTAC
This sequence comes from Pseudomonadota bacterium, assembly GCA_039804685.1. Lineage (GTDB taxonomy): Bacteria > Pseudomonadota > Gammaproteobacteria > Burkholderiales > Burkholderiaceae > Polynucleobacter. The sequence goes on from JBDLVQ010000045.1 coordinate 33,680, forward strand.
CTTCACGAGCCAGCACCCAGCCTTGAAGTTAGGAAAGAGCGAATTCTTCGCATTGTTCAGATGATCAATAAGTACGAGGAAAATCTGTGCAAGGTGGTTTCGGCAGACTTTGGTGTAAGGCACTCGGTGGAGACACGCTTAATTGAACTGAACACAGTTAGGCAGGCCGCCAAATTTGCTGTCAAGCATCTCAAAAGCTGGATGGCTCCCCACTCAGTGGATCTACCTTTTCACCTTCGCTCATCCAATGCCTGGATACAATCCCAAGCTAAAGGGGTAGTTGGCATTATTAGCTCCTGGAATTATCCGATTCAGTTAGCACTGGTTCCTGCTATTGCAGCAATCGCCGCTGGTAACCGCGTTTGGCTAAAGCCATCTGAACGTTCAACACGTACATCGGGCTATTTAGCAACCATCATTAGTGAGTTCTTCCATCCACTTGAATTTTCAGTAACAGCAGGTGACTCATCGCTCGCAAGAGATTTTGCAGCGCTGCCATTTGATCACTTATTTTTTACAGGCTCTTCAGCAACTGGTAAAAAAGTAATGCGTGCAGCATCTGATAACCTCACCCCCATCACACTTGAGTTGGGTGGCAAATCACCTGCGATCATTCATACGGACGCCTCACTCAAAGAAGCTGCCAGAAAAATCATTTATGGCAAGCTAGTAAATGGTGGGCAAACTTGCATTGCGCCTGATTATGTGCTGATTAAACATGAGCTCATTCCAGCACTTCAAACAGAGTTAAAGACTGCTGCTGAACAGATGTTTTCGAATGATGCAGAATTGACTAACGCTATTGATCAAGCCCAAACAGTTCGCTGGATGACTTTAGTTAATGATGCCATTAGCAAGGGAGCGCAAGCCACTCCACTCCTAGAGTCATCCTCCACAAGGCCCTTTACACCTCTGCTATTAAGTCAAGTATCTGATGACAGCCTCATCATGAAAGAAGAAGTGTTTGGCCCCATTTTGCCGATCATCGGTATCTCCTCAGTAGATGAGGCTATCAACTACGTCAATCATCGAGATCATCCATTGGCCTTGTATTGGTTTGGAAAAGACAAGAAAGTTCTTAAAGAAATCTTAACTAAAACACATTCGGGTGGCGTTTGCGTAAATGACACATTGCTGCACGCTGGCATTGAAAACTTACCTTTTGGCGGCATTGGAGCGAGCGGCATGGGTAATTACCATGGCAAAGCTGGCTTTGATACTTTTAGTCATCAAAAACCAGTTTTAGAGGTTAAAGGCTTCTTGGGGATGCGCAAATGGATGGGCACCAACTTAGCCCACCCACCCTATGGCAAAGCCATTGAAAAACTCATCCGTAAGATGAGCTAATTAATTACAAATTGCTATAGACTTTAGCTGCTAACTTATATTGATCTGCAGCCTCTGATGGCTCATCTAAAGACTCATGTAATTGGGCCATCGCCATATAAGCTGATGCCTTCATCGCAGGCTTGGTCTTAGGGTCGCGGATAACACTTGTCAAACTAGACTTAGCCTTACCCCAAAGCTTCTGAGCCAAACAAACCCTGGCTAATGCCAAAGACAATGCGGGTTCACCTGGATATTGGGTCATCCAAGATTCTACTTTTTGAACTAAGGTTAAATTACTTGCGCCGGGAGCAACACACCTTGGATAGATCTCTAATAAGGTCTCATCCCACTGCGCATCTAATGACTCCTCTAGTAAATCTTTGGCAATTTCAAATTGGTCAACATCCAAAAGACCTTTCGCCATCACCAAAGCAATTCTAGAAACTTTCCTATCTTCTTTGGGTAGGGTTTTCCAAATACGCACCAAAGCCTCGTGGTCAGCAGATTTTTCTTGAACTAATTTTGCAATAGCCTCTTGAAGAGTTTTCTGAGCAATCACAGGATGCAAAGCTTCTCTTTTAGATAAGCTATGGGTCAATCTTAAAACTTCTCCCCAATTTTTGAGCTGCTGGTTAGCTTTAAGAGCAATTCTTTGAACGAACAATTGGCGGGCACCACCTTTTTGTAACTGCTCAATCGTTGCTAAGGCACCCCGTGCATCATTGGAGTCCATTTGCATATCAGCTGTAGCCACCAATCTAGCTTGGCGCTTCTCTGGCGATTGAATCTTGGCCAACCACTGATCCCTGATATCAAATTGATTTAATCGATGCGCAGATCGTGCGGCTAGCAAAGCTGCAGTTTCAGACATAGCTGCATTGGCAGTAGCCGCTTCAGCGGACTTTAAAGCTTTAGAAAAGCGGCCAGCAAAAATATCTTCAATCGCCTCAGATAAGAAAACTATAGAGCGTGCTTCACGTTGCTTGCGGCGATAAGCGGCAGCTTGCTTAGGTAAATCTAAAATCGCCGCAAATGTTCGCCACGCCAGCAAAGTAACAACAAAAACAGCAAGTAAAGTAGCAATGAATAAATTTAAGCTGGTATCTAAACGATATGGCGGAAAGTAGATGGTGATATGGCCACCATTACTACTCGCAAATAAAGCCAGGATGACTGCAACAGCGAATAAAAAAGCCAACCAAAGTGCGCCGCGCATACTTATTGACCTTTCTTCATCTGGGCCGCCTTAGAAACCTCGGCCTGCAAATCAGTTAGATTTTTTTGCACAGCAACTACTGAAGAAGATTGAGCCTGAAAGTGCTTAGCCAATAAATTTTGAGCTTGCTGTAAATCATCTTTGCATACATGAGGCATGTTAGACAACCAAGCCATGCGAGCACTCACCAAATGCAACTTGAGCTGCTGTCTAACCATGTCTTGTGCAGCAGGGGTCATGGCAACATCTTTGACATCACCCACCACCTGAACACGAACCAACTTATCGCCCAGCAATTGGATGTTTTTAAAAATACGCTTCACGAATGTTTCTGGTTGGTTTTCAAGAACAACTGCCTGAGATGCTGGAGCTGGCAATGCTGTCATTGGTAATGTTCCGACTTGATTGAGCATTTCTAATAAACGCCCTGCCACTGGAGCTAATGTTTTTTCAGCCTCAAGAGTCCCTTTAAGCGATGCCTCGAGCTGGGCTTCATGAGCTTCCACGCCGATAAGCTTTGATTCCAATTGAGCAACTCGAGCATCTAATTGAGCTGGTCGGTGATAAAGACGGAACCCTCCCTCAATAGCCAACCAAAGTATGCAAACTGCAATAGCTACCCAAAGAGCTTTCCATAAGCCCTGACTTAAAGCATCAGATTTAGCTCTTTTAGACTCAGTCACACTTTTATCATTTGCTTCAATCGTCATACAGATCTTTCATCTAAGGTCTACTGAATATTACTTACTTTATCTGTTCAAGCCACCGCTGACTAGCAGTCAGCAAATTCTGATCACCTGCAGCACACAATTCTACTTGCTTAAAGCCAGCATCTCTAGCTGTCTGGGCAATGCGCTCATGCGAACAAATCATGGTAGCCAAATTAAACCATTCCTTTGTCCAGCTTAATTGCTGCCTAAAAACATCAACCATGTGCTGCAATGCCTCTGAAGATGTGATTAGGCAAGCAACCTCTTTAGGGTTTAACTTTTCTAAAGATTGCCAAACAGGTGCATCTATTGACAAAGGCACGCGTCGATAAGTGGATAGTTGATATATCTCAGCACCATGATTAAGGAACTGCTCTCCAAGCCACTCTCGACCGCCCGCCCCCTTAAAGAAAAGTATTTTTTTACCCGTCCAATCAGAAATGGTTTTACTGAGCTCTGTCCATAAACCCTCTGAATCCCAATGTTCTGGGTCTTTAGGAAAATAAATTTGATAATTTTGTTCTTGAGTAATCCCTCTACGCTCTAGTGCATCCGCACTACCGCCACCAATCACAGCAATAGGAATAGTTTTTGGCCACTCTGCACCCCATAAGCGCATGCCACATTCAATAGCATTGGGGCTAACAAAAATCGCCAAATTGACGGTCGTCAGTAGCGTCTTTAGACGCTTAGCCTCAAGCTGATCCTCATTCGGAACAATGGACAATAAAGGTAATTGAATTTGCTCAAGGCTAGGTAACTGTTCCTTCAGTAACTCTCCTAGCCGATAGGATTGACCAATGGGACGAGTAAGAACAATACTTGGCATAAAGAATTATCTGGCTGGTAACAAATTGGTCGCGCCTTGGCTAATCAAATCATTAGCCACAATTAAGCCCAAAGCATCAGCTTCAGCCATTGTTTTTAATGTGAGCTTCTTCTCTGCACGACAAACTTTTTGACCATCGGTGCTGGCAACAAAAGCTCTTAAATACAACTCGGAATCCTGCCAAACAGAGTAG
>JBDLVQ010000046.1:0-30840 GCA_039804685.1 Pseudomonadota bacterium
TCGATGATCCACAATATCAAGCAGATCGCGCCAGAGATATAACTCTTTCTGTGACAGCAGGCATTGATGCTGCGATAGATATGTTTGATGTGGATGTTTTAATTGCTCCGATGGCAGCTGCTGCTAAGTTGACCGGTAAATCAGGTGTGCCAGTGGTGGCTATTCCGTGTGGTTTAGGGCCCAATTTCATCCCATTTGGTGTAACAATTGTTTCAAAATGCGGTTCTGATGCCCGACTTTTGGCAATAGCGCAACAAGTTGAGCGCATTGTTGGCGAAAGAAAACTGCCTGTAACTTAGTAAAAGTTGTAAAAAGCCTATTTTTTTAGAGAAATGCTTAAATTGAGAGGCCTCTTGATACTTGATTTGAAAGACATTCAAGGGGTTTCTTAGGGTATATACGCATTGCCCCAAAAGCGATTCAATAGAAAAATAATCTCGAGATTACCTTAATTAGTCGGAATTTTTATGAACTTTAAATATTTAAAGAGTGCTGGAGCTTTTCTAGCGGTTAGCACATTGCTGTCAGCATGTGGTGCAAAGCAAGAATCTGTCGCGGTGGAAGCCACGCTAGAGAATGTTGCTACCCGTGTGGATCAGTTTCAAGGTGTTGCATCTAATCAAAAAGCAGCAGTGATTGTTGGCAAAAATACAGTTGCTGTATTGCCGCACGATGGATCTAAACCATCTCGCGTTGAACTCAAGGGAATTGTTTCATTGATTGATGCAGCAACATGCCCTGACGGTAGCTTTGTGGCATTAGATTTCTACAAGAAAGTTTGGTCATCAACAGATAACGGCCAAACTTGGGCATCACAAAAAACTCCTGAAAGTATGAGACCTTTAGGTCTGACTTGTGGCGTTGGTAATACCTATTGGGTAGTTGGCAGCAATTCTTCAATTTCTAGCAGTACTAATCGTGGTGGCTCATGGAAGACAGATAGTACTGGTGAAGATGCGATGTTTAACACTGTTCAAGTGATTGACGCGCAAACAATTGTTGTGACTGGTGAGTTTGGAGCTTTCAAAAAGAGTACTGATGGTGGCGCCACTTGGAAGGCCTCATCGATTGGTCCAGAGTTTTACCCTTACGCCTCTTTGTTTGTGAATGCTAAAGAAGGTTATGTATCTAGTTTGACTGGCATCATCATGCGCACCAAAGATGGTGGCGCAAGCTGGGAGAGCACTAAAAATCCTACGGGCTTATCTCAATTTGGATTTGTTAATTTAGATGGCCGTGTTTACAGCGTGGGCTTAGGTGGAACAGTGATGAAGTTAAATGGCTCACAGTGGACTCCAGTGAAAATTGAGAACTTTGGCGCACCTTATCTAAAGGGTGTTTCTAAGGTGGGTAATGACAGTTTCCTTGTTGCTGGTGGTAATGGCGCATGGAAATTAGTAACAGCTAAGAACTAGGAATAAAAAGTGAAAAAGAAACTAACTCGTATCCTTCACGTCGGTGAAGAATGGCTATTTGATAATCCTAAAACTGTTCTTGGGATTATTTTTGCAATCAGTATTGGCTTTGCGGCCCTTTTGCCTAACTTGCGCATGGGTACGGACTTTGAAGACTTGTTGCCACAAAGCCACTCTTTTATTAAGTTACATAATGAAATTAAAGATGACTTCGGTGGTGCTAGTGCTGTAGTTGTCAGTGTCGAGGTTAAAGAAGGTGACATTTTCACAAATGAAACTTTGCAGTTGATTGAAAACCTCACTCAAGGTGTTGATAGCTTGCCAGGCGTTAACCATAACTTGGTGAGTAGCTTGACACACCGTCTAACACGTAAGGTGACATTGGATGAAACAGGCAGTATTAAATCTGCTTTGTATTTTGATCCAACAGCACCAAAGTTAAGCCCAGCAGAACTTGAGCAAATGAAGCGTGATGTGATGGCTAATCCACGTGTTTATGGCTTGATGGTTTCTCCAGATTTGAAGTCTGCGATTATCAAAGGCCAGATGAACGAAGGTGGTGATGTTGATTACCGTAAAACGTTTGCAGAGTTAACAGATTTGCGTGCGAAGTACGAAAATGATTTCGCAAAAATTCATGCAACAGGTTTGCCAGTTTTAACAGGTTGGGTATATACATACTTAAATCAAATTCTACAAATTTTGCTTTACACAGCAGCGTTGATTTTTGGTTTGTTGGTGATTTACTTCCGTCGTTTTTATGGTGTGGCATTACCGTTGTTAGGTATTTGTTTGTCATCAGCTTGGGGTTTGGGCTTCATGACTATTTTGGGCTACACACTAGACCCATTGTCCATGCCAATTCCGTTCTTGATCGCAGCTCGTGCAACATCTCATGGTGTGCAGTTAGTTGAGCGTTATTACTATGAGCTAGAGCTCACCAAAGATGGTAAGAAGGCTGCTCGTAATGCTTTAGATGCTTTATTTAGACCAGGCTCATTGGCTATTACGATTGATGCGATCGGTATTTTTGTGATCGCTTTGGGCGCCGCTCCAATCAACATTAAGTTGGGCTACTACGCTGGTTTCTGGGGTTTCTCAGTGATTTTCACAGTGCACTTCATGGTGCCATTGTTCTTGACTGTATTGCCTGCTCCTAAGAAGAAAGAAAATAACCGTTCAGCAACAACAGCGGTTCTTTATAACTTCGCTAAGGTATTGGTTAATCCGCTGAATATTAAGATTGGTTTGATTGGTACAGCGATTGCAGTTGTGATTGCAACTTACTTCATGGCGCAAGTGAAATTCGGTGAGTCTGAGCCAGGCTCTCCAATTTTGAACCGCACTCATGACTACAACATTTCTGCTAAATCTATCAACGAACATTTCCCGGGATCTGAAGAATTATTTGTAGTCGCTAGAACCAAAGATGAGAATGGTATTCAGAGACCTGAAGTGGTTCATGCAATGGAGCAGTTTGGCGACAAGATGATGGTTCGCGATCCTGAGTTGGGTGGATACAAAGCTGTACCAGGGTTGATTCGTCAAGTGAATATGTTGACTCACAGTGGTGACCCTCGTTGGGCTCAAATTCCTGATACGCAACTTGAAGTAGCTGGTTTGATGTCTGCTTATGAACTTTCTAGCCCAATTCCAGGTGCGATGAAAGAGTTCATGAACCCACAAGGTACAGATGCTGTTTTGTCATTCTTCTATAAGGATCACCAAGCAACAACTTTAAAACGTATCGTGACTAACTCAAAAGAGTTTGTTAAAGAAATCAACGGTACCGTTGAAAACTTCCAATTGTTATTGGGTGGCGGCATCATTGGTGTGAGTGCAGCGATCGATGAAGAAAACTTTGTTGACACAATGATCATTACGCCAGTAGTGATGATCATGGCATTTATCTTCGTGATGTTCTATTACGAGTCGCTTCATGCTGGTTGGTTGATGGTGTTGCCAATGTTGTATGCAACGATCTTGACCTACGGTTACATGGGCTTTATGAACATTGGTATTAGTGTGAATACGATTCCTGTGATTGCGGTGGGCGTGGGTGTAGGTATTGACTACGCGGTGTACATCATGGACCGTATTCGTGAGGAATATGAAGAGCTACAAGATCTTCGTGAAGCTGTGTTGCGCGCATTGAGCACAACAGGTTTAGCGGTAGGCTTTACTGCAGCAACATTGATTGCTGGTGTGATCATGTGGGTGATCTTGTCTGATTTACGTTTCCAATCAGATGCAGCACTTTTGTTAACTGTGATGTTGGCCTTGAATGCTGTTGCTGCCGTGCTTTTAGTACCAGCTTGGGTGATGGCATTTAAGCCAAAGTTCATCACAGGTATACATCGTGATGCGGATGGCATATTGCAAAACAATTAAATATTTAAAGGGTGGTAGTTGCGTAAAAACAACGCCACCTACAAACAAGTACTATTAAATAGAGATAAATTAATAAAAAATCAATTAAAAACAATGAGATAAGAAAATCTCGAGATAGTTAGGGGTTATTACTGATGGGAAAACTCCCTACATAGAAAATCTCGAGAAACGATTATTTTAACGGTAATAAATTTGTATTTTTGTGTATTCATTTAGTAAGTCCGATTGTTAAGGAGAGTAGTTATGATTAATAAAAAATGGCGCAAAGCCTTACAGCCTAAGAACGTAGTTCTTGCGACTGTATTAGCTGTTGCGAGTGTTAGCGTTGTAGCGCAGAACTTGCCAGACTTAGGTTTGACAAGTGGTGATCCATGGAATGCAGAGCTTTACTATGAGAACCATACGGTAAAGCGTGAAGGTGCTGGATTAGCTAAATTCCGTAACACTCTCCAGTCAGAGATGTCGAAGAATCTAAACGATGGTTGGAGATTCCGCGGTATCTTGCGTGGTTCATATGATGGCGTTTATGACCTAAATAAGAGCGAATACGGTAAGAATGCCGGTGGTGAAGTGGGTATGGTCAATGGTGCGCTTGGTGGAACTACAAATCCTTATGGTAATGGTTTTGTGACCCATAATTTAGCGTACGTTGCAGGACCGCTTCCTACAAATACTTTTATGAATCCTTATGGCACTCCAGCAGCAGCTGGTATGAACCCTAATGGAATTTATAACTATGGTGTTAACAATCAAAACACTGGATTACAGCTTTTGGGTTCTGGTTGGCATACTCCTAACAGTACAAGTGGCCTAACATTAGCTGTTCCAGTTCGTCCATGTAACTATGATTCTCGTGGTTGCGTTGACTTTGGTGGTTATGGTAACAAGACTCAAGCACAGTTAGCTGCGCCAGAATTCAATAGCCGTCTCGATTTCATCCGTGAAGCTTATGTAACTAAAACAATCGGTATGGATGGTGGTGAAAGCACATTCTTGAAGCTTGGTAAGCAACAAGTTGTTTGGGGTCGTACAGACTTATTTCGCGTTCTTGATGTGATCAACCCAGTTGATTACTCACGTAATAACATCTACGATGAGTTGCAAGACATTCGTATCCCAATGTGGATCGCTCAAGCTGAATACCGCATGGGTGGTAGCGAAACAATGCAAGACCGTAACTTATCTGTTGTTTGGAACTTTGATCAATTCCGTCCAAATAATCTAGGTCAAGGTGGAACGCCTAATAGCATTCTTGATGCTGGCAACTTATTCCGCTCTTTATCTAATTGCTACACTAATGGCTGTACGGTCGGTAACTTTGCGGGTATCGGTGGTGCTGGCTTGCAAGGCGCAGCTCCTAATGGTGGTTTATCAACAAACTTCGGACCAGGTCAAATTGGTATCAAAGGAGTTGATCTTCCGAACTGGAGTTTAGGAAATACGCAGTTAGGTATGAAGTTTGAGGGCGTGACTAAAGAAGGCTTAAGTTTTTCTTTAAATGCGTTAACTTACAGATCTCAACTTCCATCACTACGTGGAATGGTTTCAGGCGACAATCCATTTTTGGGTGGTCCTGTTACCCTTGCAACAAATACTCCAAATGGATCTACAGTTCCAGTGCCTACAACAGGCTCATATATTCCACTCTTCAATTTGGTATATCCACGTGTTAACCTGATTGGTGGTTCAATGGACTTGCAAGCTGAATCGATTGGTGCTGCGATTCGTTTAGAGGGAGCTTATACAAGAGGTGAGGAATTTGCTAATACATTACGTCCAGAAATGTATTCTAAAAATGCAGTATGGCGTTCTGTAATTGGTATTGACCGCCCAACATTTGTACCATTTATCAGTACAGAGCGTACAGTGTTGTTCTCAGGCCAACTGTTTTTCCAGCACATCTTTAATCACGAGCAAGAGCAACGTCCTTGGGGTATGAGTGGTATGCCTGATTGGGAAAATAACGTTATCGGCACATTGTTGGTTAAAGCTTTCTTGATGCAAGACCGTGTGAGCCCAGAAGTAATCTTTGCGCGTGATTTCCGTGCGCAAGCTAACGTGGTTGCTCCAGCTGTAGAGTACTCACCAACTGATAACTTAAAGTTCAAGTTTGGCGCTAACATCAAGTTTGGACATGAGCAAACTAATTGGAATTGGAGCTCTGCTCACTCAGCCAACGCATTGGCCCCATTTACTAACGCAGGGGTTAACAATGGCCAACAACAGTATGACTCAGGTTTAGGTGGTATGGAACCTCTAGGTCGTTTCCGTGCAGGTCCAATCGGTACAGCATTCGGTCAGAATGATATTTTCATGACAATGCGTTACAAGTTTTAATCTAGGAGTTAATTAATAATGAAAACAAAATTTTCCGCAATCGTAGTAGCTTTGATGGCAGTAGGCGCTGTTAGTACAGCGTTTGCTGCTAGCGAAGCAGACTTGGAAAGATCATTCTTCCCGTACAAGAATGGTGCTCCAACATTCCCAGGTCTAACTGACGGTACTGTTCTAACGGCTAAAAACGTTGATCAGTTCAAAGACACATTAGATCCTGCAATGTATGACATGGTTAAACGTGGTTGGACAGAAATGCCAATCGCTAAGACTACTTCATTTGACATGAACAAGCCATATGTTGAGGCTTCACGTGCCAACATGAATAAAGCTAAGTTGGGCCCTAAACTTGGCGATATCGAGGGTTACGTTGCTGGTCGTCCATTCTTGGAAGAGCCATCAATGAATGATCCACGTGCAGCTGAAAAGATCATGTGGAACTACAAGTACGGTGTGAACTGGGGTGATAACGGTACTATTTCTCCTTTCTACTGGAAATACCGTAACCTAGCAACAGGTCAAGTTGATAAGACATTGAAAGTACATTTCAATTTCTTGAACTTTACTCACCGTGTTGAGCATGAGCCAAAGCCGAACGTTCCTGGTAACGCTTCAAACTTGTTCCGTGCTATTTACATGACTGTTGAATCTCCACCTGACTTGAAAAATACACAGTTGTTGATTCAGCGTTACGAAGATGACTCTAAGAAAGATGATGCTTATTTGTACTTAGGTTTCCAACGTCGTGTACGTCGTTTGGCAACTGGTCAAGTAACAGACTCATTCTTGGGTGCTGATTTGATGATTCAAGACTTTGAGGGTTATAACGACCGTCTATCTGCATATACATGGAAGTTCCTAGGTGCCAAGACAATCATGATGCCTTATTACTACCATAACAATTTGCAGTTAGCGACTGATATGCCTGCTGAATCAGACGGCTACAAGTTTGTTGACTTCAATGGTCAAGGTGGTTGTTTCCAGAAGATTACATGGCAGTTACGTAAAGTTTACGCAGTTGAGGGTGCTCCAGTTGATCCAAGCCCAATCGGTAAGCGTTTGCTTTACATTGATGCTCAAACTAACACGATTAACCGTAGTGTGATTTACGATAAGAAAGGCGAAATCTGGAAGACATTTACGATTGGTAAAGCTCACCCAGACTTCCACCATCCTGTAAACAAAGGATCTGGTATTCCTATCGATGACTCATTCTCATTGGTTGACTTGCAATCTAAGCGTTGCACAACAGGTCAATTCAAAGGTTTGATCGATCCTAAATTAAGCCCACCAGCTAAGTTCCAAGTGCAATTTATGCGTGGCGGTGACTAATCTAGTTTCTGTGTGAATTTAGGTTGGGGTAACTCAACCTAACTTTAAACCCTCAAGGGCTTTGTTCTTGAGGGTTTTTTTATTGTTACAAAATTGTAAAAATAAGCGAAAATAGGATAAATAGAAAAGCTAAATAACTGGAGATACGGTTGAAAAAAGTTCTGGAGCCAGAACTCGTTGATTTACGATCCAAGCTGAAATTTTCATTTGAGACAGGTGAAATTTGGTTAGGTGAAAATCGCATGATGCTCATGCACGTTGCTGCTATGGGTGCGTTTCGTAATGAGATTATTCAGTCTTTGGGCTTAGAGCGAGCCAGAGGCCTATTAGTTCGCCTAGGATATGCCTCAGGTGTGCGTGATGCAGAGTTAGCTAAGAGCTTACCTAGTAATGATTCTCCAGAGGCAGGTGTGATGCTAGGCCCTATGCTGCATTCTTTTAAAGGCATGGTTAGGGTTGAAAAGAAGAAATTAGAAATAGATATTCCAAGAGGTAAATTTTCCGGTGAGTTTATTTGGGAAAACTCTTGGGAGGCGCAAACTCACTTAGAGGAATTTGGTATAGGTGAGGAGGCTGAATGCTGGACCCAAGTTGGTTATGCATCGGGCTACGTATCCACTTTTGTTGGGCAACCAGTTATCTTTAAAGAAACCAAGTGTGTTTGTAAAGGCGATCAACATTGCTATATTGAAGCAAAATTGTTGGAGCATTGGGATGAAGCTGAGGATTATTTAAAGTATTACAAACCAGAAAATATCGCTGGTCGTTTGATCGATTTGCAAGAAGAGGTTGTGAGCTTGCGCGCATCTTTAAGCAAGAAAGCTTTGCCAGCCAATATTATTGGCGAATCAGAGCCTTTTAAAGCAGCTTTAGATTTGGCATCAACAGCGGCGGCAAAACCGATAACAGTTCTTTTATTGGGGGAAACTGGGGTTGGCAAGGAAGTATTTGCGCATTGGATACATGACAACAGTAATCGTTTAGATCAAGCATTTGTGGCATTAAATTGTGCGGCCATACCGAATGACTTGTTGGAGTCAGAATTATTTGGTGTTGAAAAAGGTGCCTTCACAGGAGCGCAACAATCAAGACCCGGACGTTTTGAAAGAGCAGATGGTGGAACCCTATTTTTAGATGAAGTTGGTGACCTGACCTTGGCTGCCCAGGTTAAATTGCTACGCGTTCTGGAAAGTGGAGAATTAGAGCGGCTAGGTGATATCAAAACTCGCAAGGTCAATGTTCGCTTAGTTGCTGCTACTAACGTGAATCTGCAGCAAGCAGTTAAAGATGGCAAATTTAGAGCTGACTTGTACTATCGATTGAACGCCTATCCAGTTAATATTCCACCGCTGCGTGAGAGAAAAGCAGATATTCCATTGTTGCTTGAAGCGTTTATAAAGAAATATGCCTTATTGCATAACAAAAGGATTGTCGGGGTTACAGATAAGGCCATGAGAATGTTGATGAGCTATGACTGGCCGGGAAATATTCGTGAATTAGAGAATATGATGGAGCGAGGCGTCTTACTCACAGCATCTGATGAGCGGATAGAGCTCAAGCATCTTTTTGCTGGTGTGGCAGATATCTTCTCTGATGAAGTCGAGCTGAGTACGCAGGGACGTGTTGGAACACAAAATAAGACCTCAATAGATACATTGATTGAAGCTATGATTAAAGATGGCATCTCTTTAGAAAATTGCGAGCTAATGTTAATGGAAGCGGCGGTTAAGAAAACCAGTGGCAATATTGCTAAGGCAGCAGAATTGCTCGGTGTCACCCGTCGCCAAGTAGCTTATCGATTGGAAAAAGAAGACAAAAAGTAAGTCTCTATTTTTCATCAAAAATAGAGTGTGTCAGAGATGTTACAAATTTGTAACATAGGTGTTACAAGGTTTACAAATTTGTAACTTTTGCTATTGTTAAAGGGTTAGTGGTTTTCCCTGAATGACGGGGCTGGAAAGCCCATATATATTAACTTAAATCGTTTTTGGCACGATCTTTGCATTATTAGTGTACGAAAGATATTATTTTTAGTGCAAGCCTTCACTTTTATGGAGCAAGAATATGCAAGTTGATTTACAAACGATTGCCTTAAAGCCGCTTAGAAACACCTTTAAGCACATTGAAAAGCGTTTTGGTGACAAAGTAGCTTCTCGTTATCAAGAAGCTACTTATGACTTACAGCCAACAGACAATTTCCACTACAAACCAACATGGGATCCTACACGTGAGATTCATGATGTGGGCCGTACAAAGATTGTTTTAAAAGACTGGTACGTATTAAAAGATCCGCGTCAGTTTTACTATGGTGCTTACACGCAAGCACGTGCGCGTCAGCAAGATGCGATTGAAAAGAGTTTTGACTTTATTGAAGAGCGTGGTCTAGAGAACTCTTTGAATGCTGAAGTTAAAGCCATTGCTCTAAAGACACTCATGCCTTTGCGTCACGTAGCATGGGGCGCCAACATGAACAACAACGCTATGGCTGCTTATGCCTACGGCGCTGCATTGAACCAGGCGTGTACTTTTGCCAGTTTTGACCATTTAGGTATTGCGCAGTATTTGACACGTCTAGGCTTGGCCTTAGGTGATGTGGATGCGTTGAAAGCTGGTAAAGCTTCATGGGAAAAAGATGCTGATTGGCAGCCTTTACGCAAATACGTGGAAGACACATTAGTTACTCGTGATGTGATGGAGTTATTTGTAGCTCAGAACTTTGCTTTGGATGGTTTGCTATACCCATTGGTGTACAAAGAAGCGGTTGACGGTGTTTGGGCAGTTAAATCAGGTCCAACTATCGGCATGATGACCGTGTTCATGGCTGACTGGCAAGCTGAAACAGCGAAGTGGGTTGATGCTGTTCTTAAGGCGGCTGCAGCTGAATCACCAGAGAACAAAGCCTTGTTGAGTGAGTGGGCAAGTGCTTGGGCTAAGAAAGCCAAAGCTGCATTGGTACCAGTTTCAAAGATTGCTTTAGGTGTTGAGGGAGACGCTGCCTTAGCGGATGTTTCTTTAGCGTTACAAGAACGTGCCAAGAAAATTGGCATTGAATTGAATTTCTAATAATTAGAGACGGAGATATAAATCATGGATATGAACGTTAAAAAGAAGTTAGGTTTAAAAGAGCGCTACCATTTGATGACGCGTGACCTAGCATGGGACGCAACTTACCAAAAAGAAGAAGATATTTATCCGCAGTTAGCTTATGAAGGCATCAAGATTCATGACTGGGATAAGTGGGAAGATCCATTCCGTTTGACAGTAGATGCTTACTGGAAATACCAGGCAGAAAAAGAGCGCAAACTATACGCAATTATTGATGCATTCTCACAAAACAACGGTCACTTAACTGTTACTGATGCTCGTTATGTGAATGCACTAAAACTATGGTTAAACGGTATTACTCCTTTGGAATATGAAGCACACAAAGGTTACTGTCGTTTAGGTCGTGAGTTCAAGGGTGTTGGTGCATCAGTAGCTTGCCAAATGCAATCTATTGACGAATTACGTCACGCACAAACACAGATTCACGCGATGTCTAACTACAACCGTTTCTACAACGGTTTAGATGACTGGCATAACAAAGCTGACCGCATGTGGTACTACTCAGTACCAAAGTCATTCTTTGAAGATGCATTGTCAGCAGGTCCATTTGAGTTCATTACAGCGATCTCATTCTCATTTGAGTATGTATTAACAAACTTGTTGTTTGTACCATTCGTATCAGGTGCTGCATACAACGGTGACATGGCTGCGATGACATTTGGTTTCTCAGCTCAGTCTGATGAATCACGCCACATGACATTAGGTCTTGAAGTGATCAAGTTCATGTTAGAGCAAGATCCACAAAACGTGCCTATCGTTCAGAAGTGGATCGATAAGTGGTGCTGGAGAGGTGTTCGTCTCTTAACACTCGTTGGCATGATGCAAGATTACATGTTGCCTAAACGTGTGATGAGCTGGAAAGAAGCTTGGGAGATCTATTTTGAAGGTAACGGTATGGCATTGTTCAATGACTTGGCACGTTACGGTATCAAGGTACCAGAGTGCGTAGAACAAGTACGTAAAGAAAAGGGTCATATCACTCACCAAGCTTGGTTGACATTCAATAGCGCCAACTTCTTGACTAACTTCCACACATGGATTCCAAATAAGGAAGAGTTAGATTGGTTGGATGCGAAGTATCCAGAGACTTTCCCTAAATACTACCGTCCACGTTTTGAGTATTTCCAGAAGTTGGAAGACGAAGGCAAGCCATTCTTCACAAGTGGTTTACCACGTGTATGCCAAGTGTGTCAGATTCCTGTGTTCTATACAGAGCCAGATGATCCGACTCAATTGGCTTATGAAGAAGGCACTTACATGGGCGAGAAGTTCCAGTTCTGTTCAACTTTCTGTCACAAGATTTTTGATGACGAGGCAGAGAAGTATGTTCAATCTTGGATTCCTCCACACCAAATCTTCCAAGGTAATTGTTTCCCAGAGGGAACCAATCCAACGGTGGAAGGTTTTGATCCAGTAAGAAATGTAGCGGCTTACTATGACATCGAGTGGGGACGTGAGAACGGTCCATTCGAAGGATCAGAAGATCAAAAGAATTTCGCTAAGTGGCGCGATCAAACAACTAAGAACTAATTGGGGGATTTATGGCAGTAGCAGCACTTTCAGAATATAAGTTTGCCTCAAAGGATGCCGTGGAAAATTTTCACGGTAATCAGTTGTTGTACGTTGGTTGGGATAAGCATTTGATGTTTTATGGCACAGCCGCTTTCCCATTGCCACCAAGCATGAAGTTCAGTGATTTGTTTGTGGGTCCTTTAGCGCAGTCTTATGGGGCACACCCTGACTTTGCTAAGATCGATTGGTCAAAAGTAACCTGGTTAAATGGCAATAAGCCATTCAAACCAGATTACGACAAATCATTGGCTGAAAATGGACTTGGTCATAAAGACTGTTTACGTTTTCAAACGCCAGGTCTTGATGGTCTATTTGGAATTTGTTTCTAAATTCTTAGATTCAGTACTAACAAAAAAGGCGCCTTGTGCGCCTTTTTTGTTTTCATTAATAGTGGCTAAATTAGCTAAATTGGGTTAGTTGGGTAGGTGGGGTTGATTGGGTTAGTTACTTTCCGCTATCGACTAGTTGATGTTTTTTGAGGCGATACTCCACTTGGGCGCGACCCATTTTCAAACGCCTTGCTGCTGCGGAGATATTGCCGTTACTGAGTTGCATTGCGCGCTCAAAAACAAGGGTTTCAATTTGATCAAAAGAAGGCAGCATTTCTAAAAGACTATCTGCTAAGGCCTGCTTTTCATTGAGAGTGTTATCAGTTAATTCATTCTTGACGAGTGAGCCACTGGCACTTAAATTAAATGAATCAATTTTGAGTTTTTCACCAGATGTAAATAGATGTTGAATGTCAATCACACTATTTTCTTCAGCAAGAATCACGCCTCGCTCGATCATGTTTTCAAGTTCTCTGACATTGCCGGGCCAGTCATAGTCCCATAATGCAGCGTAAGCATTGGAGCTCAGGCCTAATATTTTTTTATTCGAACGCAATGTGCTTCTCTGTAAAAAGAGAGCAACCAATAAAGGAATGTCTTCGCGACGTTGGCGCAGTGGCGGTATGTCAATTGGGAATATATTCAGACGATAAAATAAGTCTTGCCTAAATCTACCAGCATCGACTTCAGTTCTAAGATCTCTATTCGATGCTGCAATGATACGAACATTTGTTTTGATGACTTCTGTGCCACCAACGCGTTCGATTTCTCTTTCTTGGATGGCTCGCAAAATTTTACTTTGGGCAGCCAATGACAAGCTTGTAATTTCATCCAAGAAGAGTGTGCCACCATGGGCTCTTTCAAATCGACCCGGTCTGGATTTGTCGGCGCCAGTAAAAGCACCTTTTTCAACGCCAAACAATTCGGCTTCAACGAGTTCAGGTGGAATTGCTGCGCAATTAATAGAGATCAGAGGGTGTGAAGATCTTGGGCTAATCGAGTGAAGTGCTTTAGCAAAGCATTCTTTACCAACACCACTTTCACCAAAAAATAAAACTGTTGAATCAGTTGGCGCAACTTTTCTAACAAGATTTGCTACCGCATTAAAGCCAGCAGAAGTACCTACAAACCCTTCAAATGAAGCATCTTCTTGTTCCTTGGTGATGTTTTGTTCGCTGGGATTACTAACAAAAGTGTCAATTTGTAAAAAGCTGGTTTCCTCAGTATTTTCATCATTCCATTCTGAAATAGGTTTGCCAATCACCCGACATTGTTTATGTCCCATGGCGGCACATTCTGTTTCACGCCAATGAATAGGGATGCCAGTCGCTGCTGTACTAAAACCATCGGCGTATCCATTCATGATCCAGCAGGCGGGTGTGCCGCTAATACCAAAATGCTCTAAATGGGCATGAGCTTCCCAAGATGAGCCCCAATGGAAGTCGCCATAGAACTCGCCACGTTCAATGTCGCAGCTCATTGTTTTAACGGGGTGGTTTCGTACAAACCCTTCAATTTCTCTGAGCCTGGCTCCTAGAGCGAGAGTTTGGGTCATGTCAGTGGTATCTAGCTTTCTGATTCTCTGACCATCTTCAAATCCTTGCTGGTAGCCGAGACGATTTAATAGTTCTTTTGCTTTATGGCTGCCTAAGGAACTCACCATTTCCCTTCTCAATTCAGCAAATGAAAAGGCATGCATGAGAAGCATGCGTTGATCAAACAGTTGGATGTGACCATCATCTGGTGAGAAGTGCAGGTGACTAGCTAAAAGCTCTGTATCAAGATCTTGCTCGCTATTTTTAAGAGGACTTCTTTTTTTAACTTTGGCCATGATATGTCAATCAATAAAAATTCATTAAAACATGAATCAAGATTTCTAACAATTTAATTAAATGATTAAAAAATAAGCCCAAAAATTAATTGCAATCAATCAATTTAAGAATAAATATCTATATTAATCATATAGATAAATATATTAATGGGATTTGGCATACTAATTGCAAACTACTCATTAAATAAAAAAATATTACTTAAATAGTGAATTGATATGAATATTGAAAGAGATTTTGAATGAGTGCCACTCAAATAGTTGGAGATACCTTAGCAGTTAAGGTGAACAAGAAGGAATTGATTGCTGATGGCATCATGTATTTGGAGTTAGTCGACCCCAAAGGTGAAGATTTACCAAAATTCACTGCTGGTGCTCATATTGATATTCAGTTACCCAATGGGCTAATCCGCCCCTATTCTCTTTGTGGATCATCTGCAGATCGCAAAGCTTATGAGCTTGGGGTTTTATTGGAGACCAATGGTCGGGGTGGTTCAAAGAGTGTGCATGAAGAGATTGTTTTAGGAGCGAAATTAAGAATCAGCCACCCCAAAAATCATTTCCCTTTAATTGCTACTAAGCACTCTGTTTTATTTGCAGGAGGTATTGGCATCACGCCTATTTTGTCGATGGCTCAGAGTCTTTCTGATGAAGCTGCTTCATTTGAAATGCATTACTGTTCAAGATCTCGTTCAAGAACAGCTTTTGTAGAAAGAATTAGCGCATCCTCTTTTTCATCAAAAGTGCAATTTCATTTTGATGATGGTCCTGAAGAACAAAAATTAAAAGCGTCTGAAATATTAAAAAATACAGATCCTGCTACGCATATTTATGTATGCGGACCTAAAGGGTTTATGGATTATGTGATTCAAACAGCTAAAGATTTAGATTGGCCTGAGACACAAATTCATTTTGAATTTTTTAAATCTGAACCCATCGTAAAAGATGATGATGGCAGTTTTGAGGTTGAATATCGACCTACTGGCCTGGTCCTTCGTGTACCTGCAGATGTGACTGTTGCTCAAGCTCTAATTGATGCTGGTGTTGATGTGCCTCTTTCTTGTGAGCAGGGCATTTGTGGAACATGTGTCATGCAAGTCATCGATGGAGATCCAGATCATCGAGATGTTTGTTTGAGTGATGAAGATAAGGATTTGAGAAAAATGTTCACGCCTTGTTGTTCACGTTCTCAATCTGCCAGATTGGTTTTGGACTTAAACCAATAGCAAGTAAATATATAAATAAAAAACCTATCCATAGGAGCAATATTGTGACAACAGAAGTTAAAACCATCGAGTTCAAAAGTCTACGAAGATCATTTTTAATGAATGCATGGTACGTGGCTGCCATATCAACTGATGTGAAAGATGAGGAGTTATTTCATCGAACGATATTGAATAAGCCAGTACTGATTTATCGCAAGATGGATGGCACGCGAATTGCCATGCATGATCGTTGCCCACATCGATTTGCACCCTTGCACCTAGGGAAACGTGTTGGTGATGATATTTCGTGTTTGTATCATGCTTTGCAATTCGATTGTGAAGGTAAGTGCACCCATAATCCTCATGGCAATGGTTTGATACCCAAGGCTGCCAAAGTACAAACTTTTCCATTGATGGAGAAGTATGGATTTATTTGGATCTGGATGGGGGATGATGTCGCGGACCCTAGCAAGCTACCTGATTACAGTATGTTGACCAATGGTCATCCTAATAGTGTGGGGCATACCTATATGCATGTGAAATCTAACTATCAGGTGATCATTGATAACGTGATGGATTTAAGCCATGTCGATCATGTGCATGGTGAGATTATTTCTACGCGTGGACAGTTGACCCCTCAAATACCCAAAGTTGAAGAAAGTTCTCAACATGTGAAAGCTGCTTGGAAGTGGAAGCAAACACCTCCCATCATGATTTTTTCTAATTTTTTACCTAAGCCAGCAGAAGAAGCAAAACATTTTGTGCAAGTCACGTGGGTAGCGCCATCGCATATTGAGTTAATTATTGGTGCCACACAAGAAGAGGTTGATGGTGAGTTAAATTTTCATAACACCACTTCTCAGTATGACTTGCATACAACAACGCCTGAGACTGAAGACACAACCCATTATTTCTTTGCCACACGCCGTAATCATTTAGAAGAAGATGCTGACTTTAATCAGTTCAAGATCAAGGCTATGCATGATGCTTTTGAGATGGAGGATATTCCTATTATTGAAAATATCCATACGATCATGGGAACAACAGACTTCTTTAGCTTAGATCCTGTATTGATGAGCAATGATATTGCCCCAGTGAAATTTAGAAAAACCTTATCCAAGTTGGTTGAGAAAGAAATCAATCAATGATGATGATTTTAAAATTTGTTTGTTAATTTAAGGACATTAATATGAATGCAGAAGTAAAAACAATTCAGTTTCAGAAAACAACCGCCAGCCCATTTTTGATGAACTGTTGGTATGTGGCGGCCATGTCAAAAGATGTGAAGGGTGAAGAGTTGTTTCACCGAACGATATTGAATAAGCCTGTGCTGATTTATCGCAAGATGGATGGCACGCCAATTGCCATGCATGACCGTTGCCCTCATCGATTTGCACCCTTGCACCTCGGTAAACGTGTTGGTGATGATATTTCTTGTTTGTATCATGCTTTGCAGTTTGATTGCGAGGGCCAATGTACCCACAATCCTCATGGCAATGGTTTGATACCTAAGGCTGCCAAAGTGCCCACTTTTCCATTGATGGAAAAGTATGGATTTATTTGGATCTGGATGGGGGATGAAGCGGCAGACCCAGGTAAGTTGCCTGACTACGGTGAGTTAATGAGTGGTCACCCTAACAGCGTTGCTCAAACATATATGCACGTGAATGCTAACTATCAATTACTAACTGACAATGTGATGGACTTGAGCCATATAGATCATGTGCATGGTGAGATTATTTCAACGCGTGGACAGTTGTCTCCTTTGATTCCGAAAATTCAAGAAAATGATCGAATGGTTCGCGCTGGGTGGGAGTGGAAGCAAACTCCTGCGATGTTAATTCTGAATCAGTTTTTGCCAGAACCTCAGACAGAAGCAAGGCACTTTTTTGATATTACTTGGACGCCACCATCTCATATTCAGTTATCAGTGGGGGCAACCCAAACTCCAGACGTTCAGTTAAATCTTGAAAACTGTGTGGGGCAATATGATTTACATACAACCACGCCAGAAACTGAGGATTCAACACATTACTTCTTTGCTACCCGCCGCAACCACATCGAAGAAGATGCTGAATATAACCAGATGAAAATCAAGGCGATGCATGAGGCTTTTGAAACTGAAGATATCCCTATTCTTGAGATGGTTCACCAGGAAATGGGTACAACCGACTTTTTAGGTTTAAATCCAGTGTTAATGAGTAACGATATTGCACCTGTGAAAGTGAGAAAGGCTTTATTAAAGCTGATTGCACAAGAACAGCAATCTTAATTGAGGTTTTTGCGATATTGAGCCAACCTGGTCGGGTTGGCTCATTTATTTGGGACTCAGGGAAATGCCTATTTCATAGTCTCTATAATCTTGTTTTAATAGAGCTTCGCCAAAAAATTAATATAGGAATTGCCTGAGATGTCTGAAAGAACTAAATATTTACTAGATGAGTCCCAAATGCCTAAGTCCTGGTACAACATCCAGGCTGATTTACCAAAGGCATTGCCTCCTGTATTGCACCCTGGAACCATGCAACCGGTAGGTCCTGATGATTTGGCACCTTTATTTCCTATGGAGTTAATCCTTCAAGAGGTGAGCACAGAAAGAGATATTGAGATTCCTCAACCGGTTCAAGATGTTTATAAATTATGGCGACCAGCACCGATGTATCGCGCGCATCGTCTAGAAAAAGCCTTAGGTACACCAGCAAAAATTTTCTATAAATATGAGGGTGTGAGTCCTGCTGGCAGTCACAAACCGAATACTGCGGTGCCGCAAGCTTTTTACAATGCGCAAGAAGGGGTTAAGAAATTAACAACTGAAACTGGAGCAGGCCAATGGGGTACTTCAATTTCTTTTGCAGGTAACATTTTTGGTTTAGAAGTTTTGGTATTCCAAGTGCGTGTTTCATACGATCAAAAACCCTATCGTCGCGCTGTGATGGAAACTTATGGTGGACGTTGTGTGGCATCACCATCTCAAGAAACTGCTTATGGACGTCAGGTGTTGGCAGAAAGACCTGATCATCCAGGTAGCTTGGGTATTGCTATTTCTGAAGCAGTTGAAATAGCTGCTCAAAGAGATGACACCAAGTACGCTCTTGGATCAGTGTTGAATCACGTTCTTTTGCATCAGACGGTCACAGGTATTGAGACGATTCAGCAGTTGGAAATGGCTGATGTTCAGGCTGATGTCGTGGTGGGTTGTACGGGTGGTGGTTCTAACTTTGCCGGTATCGCTTTCCCATTTATCGGTCAAGGTTTGCGTGGTGGCAAGATGCCAAGAATTGTGGCTGTTGAGCCAGCAGCCTGTCCATCATTAACACGTGGTAAGTATGCTTATGACTTTGGTGATACAGCACATTTGACACCACTTACAAAAATGCATACTTTGGGTTCAACCTTTACTCCACCAGGATTCCATGCTGGTGGTTTGCGTTATCACGGTATGGCGCCATTGGTTTCTCACGTGAAAGAATTGGGTTTGATTGAAGCGACTTCTTACACACAAGGCGAGTGCTTTGCTGCGGGTGTTTTATTTGCCCGCGCTGAAGGCATTGTGCCTGCACCTGAGGCGAATCATGCCGTCAAGGGAGCAATCGAAGAAGCTCTTCGCTGTAAGAGAGAAGGGCGCAGTGAGACCATTGTCTTTAATCTATGTGGCCATGGTCACTTTGACATGGTTGCTTATCAAAAGTACTTCGCTGGTGAGTTAACCGATGAGCAATATGATGAAAAAGAATTGGCAATGGCATTATCTGGATTACCTTCAGTACCATCAAATATTTGATTATTTCTAGCTCTCAAAAATGGGTCGCCTCAAAGTGACCCTTTTTTATTGGATTTATTAATTTCGGGATTATGTTTTGGGAAAATTGAATTAATTAGTCACCTTGATGACATTGTGGGGAAAGGGTTTTACGGCAATATATCTGGGTGTATAGGGGAAATTCTGATTGATTTAAAGATGCAGACGCATCACAATCAGAATGCTAAATATATGTGTTCATTAGTTCTTAAAAATATCTTTTTTTAAGAAAATAATAAGGAGATTTACATGGCAATGTCAGGCGTATTGAGACCAGGTCACGCACAAATTCGCGTATTAGATTTGGAAGAGGCATTACATTTTTATAGAAATGTTTTGGGTTTGGTGGAGACGGGTAAAGATGCCTCAGGTCGTCATTACTTCAAAGGTTGGGATGAGCGTGATCACCATAGCGTGATTATTCGTCAAGCTGAACGTGCTGGCATTGATTTTTTTGGCTTTAGAGTTTTGAATGTGGCAACACTGAATCAATTAGAAAAAGATTTAAATGCTTACGGTGTTAAAACTGAGCGCATTCCAGCTGGTGAACTATTAGAGACTGGTGAGCGCGTGCGCTTTCAAGCGCCAACTGGTCACTTCTTTGAGTTGTACGCGGAGAAAACCCACGTTGGTAATGGTTCTGGTTTAGTCAATCCTGCACCATGGAATCCTAAGACAGCTGAACATGGTATTGCTCCAATTCGTATGGACCATTGTTTACTCTACGGTCCAAATATTGAAGGCAATAAAGAATTATTTACAAAAGTATTAGGTTTTAGAGTAGTTGAGTATGTGATGGCGCCAGATGGTGAGCACACAGCTGCTTACTTCTTGAGCTGTTCACACAAAGCTCACGATATTGCTTTTGTAGAGCATCCAGAGCCGGGTAAGCTGCACCACATTTCTTACCGTTTGGAATCATGGGAAAGAGTTCTGCGAGCTGCTGACATCATTGGTATGAATAAGGTGCCTGTAGACATTAGCCCAACGCGTCATGGCGTGACCCGTGGCACGACCATCTATGCGTGGGATCCATCTGGTAACCGCTTCGAAACATTCTGCGGTAGCTATGAGCCGTACCCAGATTGGGAGCCAATCAAGTGGACATTTGATGAATTTGGTTATGGTTTAGACCATACAACTGGTAAGTTGCATGAATCTTTCTTAACCATTGTTAGTTAAGGTTTTTATTCAATAGTTGGAATGGGTCACTTAGTACTTTGCTAAGTGACCATTTTTTTAAGGTTTTAAATGACAACATCCAATCAAGAGCGTGAATTAGTGGTTATGGTTGGTGCAACTGGTGCTTTAGGTGAAACAGTTGCTCGACGCTTAGTTGAATCTGGACTCCATTTGCTAGCAGTGGGTCGATCAGAAGATGATTTAAAAAAGTTAGTAAATAGCTCAGAACATATGAGTTATTGCATTGCTGATATTGGTGATGATTCTGCAATTGAAAAGATTAAAGCCGTTGTTGGAAAAATGAATCGCACTGTTCGTATGGTGGTTCACGCTGCAGGTGTTCCAGTTGCAGGTGGTGTTTTAGAAGCTAATCCACTAGCGCTTTCACAGGCCATCAATATCAAAGCAGGCGGCATGATGCGTTTGCAACGTGCGGTTGATGCGCACTTGGTGCGTGGCTCACGTTTGGTAGCTGTTGGTGGTCACTATGGTTTTGAGCCAACTGCTTATGCCGCAACAGCAGGTGTCGCTAATGCAGGTTTAACCAATTTAATGCGTCAATTTAGTTGGGCTCTGGGTGAGCGCGGTATTACAGCGCACTTGGTGGCACCTGGCCCAGCAGATACTGAGCGTTTGCGTAACGTAGCCAATGCTCGTGCGACTCAACGCGGTATTTCTGTTGAAGAAGTATTCGATGAGTTGAAAGAAGAGTCTGCTATTCATGCATTTACGACTCCTCAGCAAGTAGCATGGGGAATTTGTTTGTTATTAGCACCTGAAGCCGATGCCATGGCTGGATCATCTTTGATGTTAGATTCAGGCCGCCGCCGCGGTCTACCTTGATACTTCAATCAATTACCTTAATAAGGAATCATCATGCCAGTAGCACATATCAATATTTTGCAGGGACACTCTAAAGAAACTCTTAAAAATGTCATTCGTGATGTTTCTAAAGTGATGATTGATGTTTTGTCGGCCCCTAAAGATCGTTTAGAAGTTTGGGTCACGGAAATTGATCCAGATCTTTGGGGTATTGAGGGCGAGCCAGCTAGTGAAGTTTTAAAAGTTAAGCCACGAGGCCAGGTTGAGATGCCTTATGTCGAGATGGTTTTGATGGAAGGTCGTTCTGCAGAGCAACATCATCAAGTGATTGAAGGTGTGACGAATGTTTTAGTTCAACACTTAGGAACTGACAAGAATCGTATTCGAGTTCACATTGCTAATTGCAAGCCTGATAATTGGGGTATTGGTGGTATTGCTGCTGCGATCTTGCGTAAAGCTGAGATTGAAGCCAGAGCAAAAGCTGCGTCTTAACTAATTATTTAAGGTGAGCACTATGTCGTCTGCAGATTTAATTGAATCACTTTCGGCTAGCCTTTGGCTAGCTGAGCAAACTCAAACACCTATTGAGACTTTGACTTCTGCTCACCCCCATTTAACTAATGAAGATGCTTATGCTATTCAGGCAGCTACTTTGCGCCGTCGTTCTAGTGAGGTTGTTGGGTTTAAGTTAGGCTATACCAGCGCTGCTATGAGAGCGCAGATGAATATTACCGAACCTAATTATGGTGTTTTAACTAAAGACCATTTACTCAATCAGCAAGAGGGCGCATTAGATGGATATATTCCATTTGAAGAATTAATTCATCCTCTCGTTGAGCCGGAAATAGCGATTCTGATTAATCAAGAAATCTATGGGGCTGGGCATACTCGTCATACGATTCAGAGGCATGTTGAGGCAGTGATGCCGGCCTTGGAAATAGTTGATACACGCTACAAAGAATATAAGTTTTCTTTGGTTGATAACATTTCAGATAATAGCTCTGGAGCCCGGGTGGTTTTGGGTGCCCCTAAAAAATTATCTCAAGTGGATGATCTTCGTCTAAGTGGTGTTTTATTGTGGTCAGAAGGTCATACATTAGATACGGGTATTGGTGCCAACTCGATGGGCGACCCTTTGGCATCTATTGCATGGTTGGCTAATTTCTTAGCGCAACAAGAGTTAAGCATCCCAACTGGATCAATCATCATGACTGGGGGTTTAACCAAAGCTCATCCGGCCAAATCCCAACAAACATTCTTGGCTGAATTTGGTGGCCTAGGATATGTGAAAGCATATTTTTCTTAAGTGATTGTGGCTGATTTAAAGCCTTTTTAAATTTATTTAGATTCAACAAAGAAAACAAAATGCTCACTAAAGATTTAATGGAAAAAACCATTCGAGACTATTTTGATGCTTGCAATACCGGGAGCTCAGAAGCTGTTCAAGCTTATTTCACTCAAGATGGTACTCATTACTTCCCTGAGGGTAGTCCTTTTGGTGTTTTAAAAGGTTCTGTTGCAATTGGTGATTGTTGGGCTAAGTGTGTTGCTGAATTAGGTTCTTTTTGGACGGTGGATAATTTTGTGGGTGATCCAGAAACTGGAAAAGCCGTGATTGAATGGACCCACTTCAAGAAAAAAATGGGTCAAGTATTGCGAGGTGATGAGTGGTATCAATTCACACCTGATGGCAAGATTCAAGAGATCCGAGCTTATTACGCCAGCCCTACGCATCAGGGAGTTGTAGAGCATAAGATTGGTGGTTTTGATTACTCTGGGCGTGGTTATCCATTGGATATCGAGACGAAATAAAAAAACCGGTTCTAGCTGTTGCTAAAACCGGTTCTATTCAAATAAAAACTAAATTAGAAGTAAAACAATAAATCCGCTGAGATCGTTGTTTGTTGGTTATCTGTAGCTCCTGAGTTAGCTGGAACTTTGCCAAAGAACTTAACTCCACCATCTGTTGTCTTTGCCCAATCATGTCTTAATTCTGGCCTTAAAACTATATTTTTGCTTAGATCAATATTGGCACCCAGCGTCAATGCTTGAACAGTGGCGCCAGGCGTGCCTAGTGGTGTTAAAGCAAAACCTTGAGGGTCTTTAAAGATCTCATAGCGTAGGCCATAGCGAATCGTTTCTGATGCTTTATAAGTCAGGTGACCGTTGAAGCCTTTATAGGTCGCACCAGTGAATGGTTGGCATCTAACTGGACTGACGATATAGCAGGCATCACCAGAACCCTCTTGTTTGCCATAAAGAAGTTCACCAGCAATCTTCCATTGGGCATTGGGCATGAATCCAGCTACCAGTGAATGCTGCTCTCTTCGTTGACCTGTTGATGCTTTGATAGGGTGGTTAGGGTACCAAGTCATTGCCTCGCTTGAGCGACTCAAATCAGTCTGTTCATCTCCAGCAATAAAGCTATAAGTGATGAACTTAGACATGTCGTTACTTCTCCAGCGCAAAACACCAAAAACGTTATTGCTGTCGTTGTTATCACGACCTAGTTGATAGCCTTTGCCTAATCCAAATTCACCCAGCAACATGCCGTATTGATTGCGAACTAAATTAGTTGAAACTTGAGTGCCAATGATTTGGTCAATTTGTGAAACTAAGGCGTAAGTTCTTGAGTAAAAGAAGTTAGGAGCTTGGCGCCATGATGGCGGAATTTCGTAACCTAGATTAACGCCAAAACGACCTGTTGTAATAGCTGTTCCAAGACCAAT
The DNA here is from genome assembly GCA_039804685.1 of Pseudomonadota bacterium. Taxonomy (GTDB): domain Bacteria; phylum Pseudomonadota; class Gammaproteobacteria; order Burkholderiales; family Burkholderiaceae; genus Polynucleobacter. The sequence continues at coordinate 24,044 of JBDLVQ010000046.1, forward strand.
CGGTGCGTATGCCTGAGCATAAACCATCGGCAAGGATAAGTAATTCATATGGTTAGCATTGGGTGGTATACCTGAGGCTCCCTGGTTGCGATGCCAAGTATTTTCAATACCATTAGCAGCAGACATCAGACCATCACGACCATAGTGCAAGTCTGCCCTAAATCCCCAGGAATACTTTTCTGACATAGGACCAGGTAAAGGCGTCACTCTAGGAATGAAGTTGGCTTCAGGTAGTTTTTCAATGCCTAGAATCATGCCGTTAAATTGAGGACCTTCATCAGATGGTCCAGCAATCGTATTTGAGCGGGATTTTTTCTTATCACCTGATGTGGTCACATCGTTATAGGAATAACCTGCTTGAAATAAGCCAAAGACTGTTGCGCCAGTAGTTTCTTTGATCGCTTGACCCGCAGAGGTATCTGCTAGTAAAAATGGACCATCTGAGTCCTTGGAGCTGTTTATTTTAGATTCAGCTATAGCCATGCTTGAGCTTGCTAGCAAACAAATAGCCAGTTGGCTTATAGCTACTTTTTTAAAGTGAGGGTGATTCATCAGTTTCCTTGTATAAAAAATGGAGTCATACGGTTTTATGGTCGAGATTGTTGGTAGGCTTCTACCAAAGCCTTGGCTGAGCTGGCAAAATTTTTTGCAGGCCCTTTAGTTTCAAATGAGTTAGTGCTAATTTTTGCGCCTTCCATCAAAAGAAAAAGCATTTCTGCTAAAGCAGCATGCGTTGGAATTTTTGCTTGTTTACATAAAGACTTTAATTCATTCCTAATCCAAGCTTTATGTTCAAGTACAACAGATCTAGCAATGTCATCATCATCTGTTAATTCAACGGATGAATTAGTCAAGGGGCACCCACGCGTACTAACGATTAATAACTCACTAAGACCATCAATGATTTCTTTGATTTGTCTCAAAGGGTCGTTGGGGTATTTGACATAAATACTTAACCACCAATCACGATGTCGATCATTTTGTTGCTGAAGCCATGCCGCAATCAGATGATCTTTTGATTCAAAGTTTCTATAAATACCAGCCTTAGTGGTGGCTGCGTGTTTGGCCACCTCTTCAACACCTACAGCTCGGATGCCATGATGATAGAAGAGCTCTGCAGCAGAAGATAGGATTCTTTCTTTGAGAGGCGGGTGGGTAGTCATTGAATACTGTATTAACTGAGTATGACCATAATGATACCAAACGGTATCATTTTTGACATTAGCGTTTGTACTGATTTAAAGCTATGATGAAAAAATATTATGAAAGTTAAATCATGCCTATTTTGGAATATCACTTAGCAGACAATTGCTACTCAGACTCTCAAATTAAAGAGTTATTAGTGTCATCAAGCCATCTATATGCTGAGGTTTTAGCCTGCCCCTTGGACCGTGTTCGAGTGTTTGTTAATTTTTATCAAAAGAAGCATATAGCTGTTGCAGGTGAGTTGTTGAGTGATGGGGGAGTGGAAGCACCTTATTTCCATTTTCTGGTTCTAGAAGGGCGACCTATTGAGCAATGCCATCAATTATTAACGGGCTTTACAAATCTCGTCGTGGACATCTTGAAAGTCGACAGATCATGGGTGCGTGGCGGTTGTTGGCCAATCCCCCCTCAATACTGGGCGATTGGTGGTCAACCTGCTAGCTTGATGCGTGCAGCTGAAATTAAAGCGCGAGCTTTGGCTGGTGATTTGAAGTAACTATTTAGTTGTATTAAAAGAACAATTCTTTAAGACCTAAGCCAGGGTCATCTTGGCGCATGAAAGCTTCGCCGACTAAAAATGCTTGAACATCAGCATCACGCATTTTTTTTACATCCTCTTTAGTGAGAATGCCACTTTCCGTTACAACGCGCTTATCTCCCGGAATGTTTTTTAGTAGTGAGAGTGTGACATCCAGACTAACGTCAAAAGTTCTGAGATTGCGATTATTGATGCCTACTAAAGGTGTTTTTAATTTGAGTGCGCGGTCTAACTCAGCGCCATCATGAACTTCTACTAAAACATCCATCTGAAGTTCATGAGCAATACTCTCAAAGTCTTGCATTTGCGCATCATCTAATGCTGCAGCAATTAAGAGAATGGCATCTGCACCCATCGCGCGGGCTTCATAAACTTGATAGGTGTCTACTAAAAAGTCTTTTCTTAAAACTGGTATCTTGCATGCATGACGTGCCATGCGTAAGTATTGTGCAGACCCCTGAAAATATTCTTTATCAGTTAAAACTGATAAGCAAGCGGCACCATGACTTTCATAAGACTCTGCAATTTTGGCAGGATTGAAATCTTCTCTAAAGACACCTTTGCTTGGACTTGCTTTTTTGATTTCTGCAATCACGCCAGCCTGATTCAGTGCAATTTTATTTTCAATGCTATTGATAAAGCCACGAGGCTTGTGGCCTGAATCACCAAGACTTGCTTCTGCATCGGCTCGAATTGTGTGCATCGGTACTTGCATTGATGCTTTGCTAACTTCATCAAATTTAGTGGCCAAAATGCGTTTAAGAATATCGTTCATTCAATATCAATTCTGTTTTTAATTAAATTACTTTTTATTGTTGAGCTAATGCTTGAGTTGTTTTAATGAATTCGGCTAATTTAGCTTTCGCGTATCCGTTTGCTATCGCGGCTCGTGCCATTTCAAGACCTTCACCGATATCTTTGGCAAGATTAGCAGCATAAAGTGCGGCGCCTGCGTTAAGACAAACAATATCTTGGGCTGGCCCTGGTTCGCCATCGAGTACCCCTAAAACAATCTTCATCGATTCTTCTGGATTGGCAACTTTGAAGCCTGAGCTAGGGTATGTTTTTAAGCCAAAATCTTGCGGACAAATCTCATATTCTTTGATTTCACCCTGGTGAAGTTCACCAATCATGGTTGATGTTTCTAGGGAGATTTCATCTAATCCATCTTTACCGTAAACCACTAAAGCATGTTTTAGGCCAAGGCGTTGAAGCACGCGTGCTTGAATACCTACAAGGTCAGGATGAAAAACACCCATCAGCATATGTGGCGCGTCAGCAGGGTTAGTTAGCGGACCCAAAATATTAAAAATAGTACGAACCCCCATCTCTTTGCGCACCGGAGCAACATTTTTCATGGCGGGGTGATGGTTAGGGGCAAACATAAAGCCCATACCGCACTGTTCTAATGACTGAGCAACTTGGGGCGCCTGTAGAGTAATTCGTGCGCCTAGGGCTTCTAAAACATCGGCTGTGCCTGATTTACTGCTGACACTCCGGTTGCCGTGCTTGGCTACTTTGGCGCCTGCACCTGCAGCGACAAACATAGCAGTAGTCGAGATATTGAATGTGTGTGCGCCATCCCCACCTGTTCCAACAATATCCACAAAGTGACTGTTATCAGTGACTTGAACGGGGGTAGCAAATTCACGCATCACAGTAGCTGCCGCGGTGATTTCACCAATGGTCTCTTTTTTTGCGCGCAAACCTGTCAGGATGGCTGCCGTCATAGAAGGCGACAGTTCGCCTGACATAATAGCGCGCATGATGTGCAGCATTTCATCATGAAATAGTTCGCGATGTTCAATGCAACGTTGAAGGGCTTCTTGAGGCGTGATTGACATAATTTACTTATTTCGTCTTTAAGAAGTTATTCAATAACTCATGGCCATATTCAGACAGAATCGATTCTGGATGGAACTGCACACCTTCCACTGCGAATTTTTTGTGGCGCACGCCCATGATTTCGCCATCATCAGTCCAAGCCGTGATTTCTAGATCCGCCGGTAAACTTTCTTTTTCAATTGCGAGTGAATGGTAGCGCGTGACAGTAAATTCTTTGGGCAGATCTCTAAAAACACCTTGTTGAGTTGTGTGAACAGTATCTGTTTTGCCATGCATGACGCGTTTGGCACGAACAACTTTGCCACCAAAGGCTTCGCCGATGGCTTGGTGACCAAGGCACACACCCAGCAAAGGTACTTTGCCTGCAAAGTACTGGAGTGCTGCTACAGAGATGCCTGCTTCTTTAGGGCTGCATGGTCCTGGTGAGATGCAAATATGATCTGGCTTTAAGGCCTCAATTTCAGGAATGGTAATTTCATCATTTCTAAAAACTTTTACTTCTGCGCCAAGCTCACCAAAGTATTGAACGAGGTTGTATGTAAAAGAGTCATAGTTATCAATCATGACTAACATCAAGACCTCCTTGAACCATTTCGGCTGCACGTAATACTGCGCGAGCTTTGGCTTCTGTTTCTTTCCATTCTGACTCAGGATCTGAGTCAGCAACTACACCAGCCCCCGCTTGAGAGTGCACCAAGCCATCTTTAATGATGCCTGTTCTGATTACGATAGCCACATCCATGTCACCTGAGAAAGACAAGTAACCAGCAGCGCCGCCATAAATGCCGCGTTTAACAATTTCCATTTCATCAATAATTTCCATCGCGCGAATCTTCGGTGCACCTGATAAAGTCCCCGCTGGAAAAGTAGCTTTAAGAACATCCATATTGGTTGCGCTATCCATTAACTCGCCTTCAACAGAGCTAACAATGTGTTGAACATGAGAGTACTTTTCAATGACCATGCGATCGGTCACTTTAACGCTGCCATTTTTTGCAATTCTGCCAATGTCATTACGAGCCAAATCAATCAGCATGACATGCTCTGCAATTTCTTTGGGGTCGGCTAGAAGTTCTTTGGCTAGTTGTTCATCATGTTCAGGATTTGAACCGCGTGGTCGAGTCCCCGCAATTGGACGAACTGTGACGTAGCGTTTTTTCTGACCATCCATATTTCTTGTTTCTTGGCGAACAAGAATCTCTGGGGATGATCCAACAATTTGATGGTCACCAAAATCATATAAATACATATAAGGTGATGGATTCAATGATCGCAGAGCACGATAAAGCGATAAAGGGGAGTCGGTAAACGGTTGGCTAATACGTTGCCCAATGACGACTTGCATGCAATCACCCGCCAAAATATATTCTTTGGTGCGCTTGACTGCATCAATAAAAGATTCTTTGGTGAATTTACGAATAGGCTCAGTTTTCTTGGTTGCTGAGGTGCTGGGTTGTTGAACCGGAGCAGATAGACTTTGGCGTAAGAATTTTAGTCTTGCTTGCGCTTTTTCATAAGAACCTGATTCTTCTGGATTGGCATAAACAATCAGATATAGCTTGCCAGCCAAGTTATCAATCACTGCCAACTCTTCAGTTAACATTAATTGAATATCAGGTAAGTTCATTTCATCTACAAGATCGTGTTTTGCTAATCGAGGTTCGATGTAGCGAATCGTGTCGTAACCAAAGTAACCAGCTAAACCACCGCAAAAGCGTGGTAACCCAGGCTGAAGTGCGACTTTAAATCGGCTATGGTAGTTGGCAATAAAATCTAAGGGGTTGCCGTGATCGGTTTCAACAACTTCTCCATCAGTGATAACTTGTGTGAGGGGGTTTTGAGGACCGCCGCTGACTTGAATTAAGGTTTTGGCTTGTAAACCAATAATCGAATATCTACCAAAACGCTCACCGCCAACAACTGACTCTAATAAGAAGGTATTTTTTGAGCCATGCTCTTGGGTTAGCTTTAGATAAAGTGATAGCGGTGTTTCTAAATCTGCAAGAGCTTCTGAAACTAGGGCAACACGGTTATAGCCTTGTTTTGCCAAGGCGTCGAAATCTGAGCGTTGCATTAAACTTTCCCTAACTCCTGGCGCATCGTATCAATGATGGCTTTGTAATCAGGTTTGCCAAAAATGGCAGAGCCAGCCACAAATGTATCGGCACCTGCTGCAGCAATTTCACGAATATTGTCAGCCTTTACGCCACCATCAACTTCTAATCTAATTTTGCGACCAGTCTTTGCCTCATAGGCATTTAACGTAGCTCTGGTCTCGCGCAATTTATCCAGTGTGCCGGGTATAAACGATTGCCCCCCAAATCCTGGGTTCACTGACATCAGGAGTACTAAATCTAATTTATCCAAGACATGATCTAAGTAGTGCAAAGGTGTTGCAGGATTAAAAACTAAACCTGCTTGACAGCCGCTATCTTTGATTAAGCCCAAAGTTCTATCAATATGTGAGCTCGCTTCTGGGTGAAAGCTAATCAGATTAGCTCCCGCCTTAGCAAAATCAGGCACGATGCGGTCAACTGGCTCAACCATTAAATGGACATCAATGCAGGCGGGTTTTCCATCTTTAACGGCATAAGAACGAATAGCCTCACATACCAAGGGGCCAATCGTTAAATTAGGAACATAGTGGTTATCCATCACGTCAAAGTGGATCCAATCTGCCCCAGCACCCAATACAGACGTGACTTCTTCGCCTAAACGTGCAAAATCTGCCGACAAAATAGACGGCGCAATAAGGTAGGAATTTGAGGTATTTGTTTTAGCCATATAGTGATTCTATCGTGGTCTTGCTTGCAGTAGCGTCTTCTATAGCGCAGAATCTTGTCATGGAACAACATCAATTCAATGTCTTGGTCAAAGTGACCTATCTTCCTGATGAGTCAGATGCTGAAAATAGGCAATTTGCCTTTGCTTATACGGTGACCATTAAGAACGTTGGACAGCTCCCAGCACAGCTTATTGCGCGTCATTGGATCATCACGGATGGTGAAAATGAGGTGCAAGAGGTGCGTGGACTAGGTGTTGTTGGTCAGCAGCCTCTTTTGCGGCCAGGTGAGCAGTTTGAGTACACCAGCTGGGCTACTTTACCGACCCCAATGGGTACCATGAGGGGTGATTTCTTCTGTTTTAGTGAAGATGCTCAGTTTTTCCAAACACCTATTCCAGAATTCGCACTTGTTATGCCAAGAAC
>JBDLVQ010000047.1:0-83957 GCA_039804685.1 Pseudomonadota bacterium
GCATTAACTGGCCGTCCACGCGGCACGTTCCGCAAGTTCGGCTTGGCCCGTAGCAAAATCCGTGAAATCGCCTTCCGTGGCGAGATCCCTGGTGTAACCAAGGCCAGCTGGTAAGCGGCGAAAGATTAGGAGAACACATGAGTATCAGCGATCCAATCGCCGACATGCTGACGAGAATTCGTAACGCGCAAGCGGTACAGAAGACAAACGTCGCCATGCCTTCTTCCAAGCTCAAGGTAGCGATTGCCAACGTTCTAAAAGACGAAGGTTATATCGATAGCTTTGAAATTGCTGGAGAAGCGGCTAAACCTGTATTAAATATCAGCCTAAAGTACTACGCAGGCCGTCCAGTTATTGAGCGCATTCAACGCGTATCTACACCTGGTTTGCGTATTTACAAAGGTCGCCATGACATTCCAAAGGTTTTGGACGGTCTAGGTGTTGCAATCATTTCTACGCCACAAGGCGTGATGACAGATCGTAAAGCTCGCGCTATTGGCGTTGGTGGCGAAGTCATCTGCTACGTAGCTTAATAGGGGGAACGAAGATGTCTAGAGTCGGTAAAAGCCCTATTGAGTTGCCAAAAGGCGCAGAAGTTCAAATCGCTGCAAACCAAGTAACTGTAAAAGGCCCATTGGGTTCGTTATCTCACACATTGCATCCACTAGTAGGCTTGCAACAAAAAGATGGCGTTTTACAAGTTGTTTGCAATGACGAGTCAGCAGAATCAAATGCTTTATCAGGCACAACACGTGCTTTGGTAAGCAATATGGTTAAAGGCGTTACAGCAGGTTTTGAGCGCAAGCTTAGCTTGGTTGGCGTTGGTTACCGTGCTTCTGTACAAGGTAACGCATTGAAATTGCAATTAGGTTTCTCACATGATGTGATTCATGATTTGCCAGCAGGTGTTAAGGCAGAAACTCCATCACAAACTGAGATCATTATTAAAGGTGCCAACAAGCAGCAAGTTGGCCAGGTAGCTGCTGAAGTTCGCGCATACCGTCCACCAGAGCCATACAAAGGCAAGGGTGTTCGATATGTAGACGAAGTAGTTCGCCTCAAAGAAACCAAGAAGAAGTAATCGGGGTTAGATATGAACAAAAACGAAACACGAGTTCGCCGCGCACGCCAGACCCGCATCAGAATTGCGGAACAGTTGGCGCATCGCTTGACGATTTATCGCTCGAATCAGCATATCTTTGCTCAGCTTTTCAGCCCATGTGGCACCAAAGTTCTTGCTTCAGCTTCTACTATGGAAGCCGATATTAAAAAAGCATTGAACGGCAATGGTGGTAACAGTGCTGCTGCTCAGCAAATCGGCAAAACTATTGCTGAACGTGCCATCAAGGCAGGTGTTACAGAAGTAGCATTTGACCGTGCTGGTTTCCGTTATCACGGCCGCGTGAAAGCGTTGGCAGAGGCTGCGCGTGAAGCCGGCCTTAAGTTCTGATCGCGAAGGCTCAAGGAAATATTATGGCAAAGATGCAAAATAAAGTTCAATCTGAAGAGCGTGATGATGGTTTGCGTGAAAAGATGATCGCTGTAAACCGAGTGACCAAAGTTGTTAAAGGTGGTCGTATTCTCGGTTTTGCTGCACTAACAGTAGTTGGTGATGGCGACGGCGGTATCGGTATGGGCAAGGGCAAATCAAAAGAAGTGCCAGTTGCTGTACAAAAAGCAATGGACGAAGCACGCCGCAAGATGTTTAAAGTTTCATTACGTAGTGGCACATTGCAGCACACAGTAGTTGGTGAGCACGGCGCATCACGCGTTTTGATTTCACCTGCTAAAGAAGGTACTGGCGTTATCGCCGGTGGCCCAATGCGTGCTGTATTTGATGTAATGGGCGTAACTAACGTGGTTGCAAAATCATTAGGTTCAACAAACCCATACAACATGGTTCGTGCAACATTGGATGGCTTGCGCAAAATGAGCACTCCTTCAGAAATCGCTGCTAAGCGTGGCAAATCTGTAGAGGAGATCCTAGGTTAATCGCCTGGAAAGTAAATATGAGCACAGTAAAAATTCAACTTGTACGTAGCTTGATCGCTACACGTGAAGATCACCGCGCAACAGTTCGTGGCTTAGGCTTGCGTCGCGTGAATTCTGTTTCTGAATTGCAAGACACGCCAGCAGTACGCGGCATGATTAACAAAGTGTCTTACTTGGTAAAAGTAATCAAGTAATACTTAGGGATCGGTTATGGAACTAAATAAAATTAAACCTGCAGAAGGTGCTAAGCACGCTAAGCGTCGCGTTGGTCGCGGCATTGGTTCTGGCTTAGGTAAAACTGCTGGTCGTGGTCACAAAGGTCAAAAGTCACGTTCTGGCGGCTTCCACAAAGTTGGTTTCGAGGGCGGTCAAATGCCTTTGTATCGTCGTTTACCAAAACGCGGCTTTGTGTCTTTAAGCAAGCAGTTTGATGGTCAAGTAACTTTGACAGACTTGCAAAAGCTTGGTTTGACTGAAGTTGACTTGGTTGCTTTGAAAAAGAGCGGTCTTGTTTCTGTTTTAACAAAGAGCGTAAAGATCATCAAAACTGGTGAGCTTTCAATCGCTGTTACTGTTCGAGGTTTGTTGGCAACAGCTGGTGCAAAAGCTGCTGTTGAGGCTGCCGGCGGTAAATTTGTTGAAGCTGCTTAAGGTTTAGTCAGTCAATATGGCCATTGCAACTCCAAACGCATCAAGCTTGAAGTCAGGAAGCAAGTTTGGCGACTTACGTCGTCGCTTGACCTTCTTGATTTTAGCTTTGGTCGTTTATCGCATTGGCGCGCATATTCCTGTACCAGGGATTGATCCTGACCAGTTAGCACAATTATTTAACAGCCAAAGTGGCGGTATTTTGGGTATGTTTAACCTGTTCTCAGGTGGTGCATTATCTAGATTTACTGTTTTTGCTCTGGGTATCATGCCTTATATCTCAGCTTCAATCATCATGCAGTTATTGACGATTGTGTTGCCTTCATTAGAGGCAATTAAGAAAGATGGTCAGGCAGGTCAAAGAAAAATTACGCAGTACACACGTTATGGAACAGTAGTATTGGCAACTTTCCAAGCGTTAGGGATTGCGATTGCATTAGAAGCACAACCGGGTTTAGTAATAGATCCAAGTTTCTTGTTTAGATTAAATACAGTTATCACATTGGTAACTGGCACCATGTTCTTGATGTGGTTAGGTGAGCAGATTACAGAACGTGGCTTAGGTAACGGTATCTCGATTATTATTTTTGGCGGTATTGCAGCAGGCTTGCCAAATGCATTGGGTGGTTTATTTGAGTTAGTCCGCACAGGCTCAATGAGCATTATCTCTGCGATATTGATCGTAGTCATTGTTGCTGCTGTAACTTACTTTGTGGTTTTTGTAGAGCGTGGCCAACGTCGTGTTTTGGTTAATTATGCCAAGCGTCAAGTTGGTAATAAAGTTTATGGTGGTCAGTCTTCGCACTTGCCACTGAAGTTAAATATGGCGGGTGTTATTCCTCCAATTTTTGCTTCTTCAATTATTTTGTTCCCAGCAACTATTGCTGGATGGTTTACTGCTGGTGAAACAACGAACCCAGTTACATTGTTTATTAAAGATTTGGCAGCAACGTTAGCTCCAGGTCAGCCTGTTTATATTTTGATGTACGCTTTAGCTATTATCTTTTTCTGCTTTTTCTACACTGCTATGGTTTTTAACAGCAGAGATACTGCGGACAACTTAAAGAAGAGTGGCGCATTTGTTCCTGGTATTCGTCCTGGTGATCAAACTGCACGATACATCGACAAGATTTTGACACGTCTAACTTTGATGGGTGCTGCATACATGGTTCTTGTATGTTTGTTGCCTGAGTTCTTAGTATTACGTTGGAATGTACCGTTCTATTTTGGTGGCACATCCTTATTAATTATTGTGGTTGTAACTATGGACTTCATGGCTCAAGTTCAGTCTTACATGATGCAACAACAATATGATTCACTATTGAAGAAGGCCAACTTCAAAATGGGTAACTCATAAGCTATATGGCAAAAGATGATGTCATTCAAATGGCTGGTGAGATAGTTGAGAATTTACCGAATGCCATGTTCCGTGTGAAGTTAGAAAACGGTCATGTGGTATTGGGACATATCTCAGGAAAAATGCGTATGCACTATATCCGCATTCTTCCTGGTGACAAAGTTACAGTGGAGCTAACCCCCTATGACTTGTCAAAAGCGCGAATTGTTTTCCGCGCGAAGTAGTAACTAATTGTATAGAAGAGGTTAATTATGAAAGTTTTGGCATCAGTAAAGTGTATCTGCCGCAACTGTAAGATTATTAAGCGCAAGCGCGTGGTTCGAGTGATCTGTTCATCAGATGCTCGTCATAAGCAGCGTCAGGGTTAATAAAGCAGCCGTCTCAAAAAAGAGGAAAGTTACATGGCACGTATCGCCGGGGTCAATATCCCCAACCACCAACATACCGTCATCGGTCTAACTGCTATTTTTGGCATTGGCAACTCATTGGCTCGCAAGATTTGTGAAGCTTCAGGTGTTGCTATTGATAAGAAAGTAAAAGATCTTAATGATGCAGACTTAGAAAAACTTCGTGAAGAAGTAGGCAGATTCACTGTAGAAGGTGATTTGCGTCGTGAAGTGACAATGAACATCAAGCGCCTAATGGACTTAGGTTGCTACCGTGGTCTTCGTCATCGCAAAGGCTTGCCAATGCGCGGTCAACGCACACGTACTAATGCTCGTACACGCAAAGGCCCTCGTAAGGCCGGTATTGCACTTAAGAAATAATTAGGAAGAGCTGACAATGGCAAAACCACAACAAAATAACGCGGCTCGCGCCCGTAAAAAAGTTAAAAAGAATATTGCTGACGGTATCGCACACGTTCACGCATCATTCAATAACACTATCGTGACCATCACTGATCGCCAAGGCAATGCGTTGTCATGGGCAACATCAGGCGGTCAAGGTTTTAAGGGTTCTCGTAAATCTACACCATTTGCCGCACAGGTAGCAGCTGAAGTTGCTGGTCGTGCAGCGATTGAGTGTGGCATCAAGAATTTATCAGTTGAGATCAAGGGCCCAGGTCCTGGTCGTGAATCAGCTGTTCGTGCTTTAAATGCTCTTGGCATCAAAATCACAGAAATTCAAGACGTGACTCCAGTTCCGCACAACGGCTGCCGTCCTCCAAAGCGTCGCCGTATCTAATTTTTTAATCAAGACCACCGTCCATCGCTTTTATAGGGTGGACTCACCATCGGTTCTCGGACTGAAGGCAAAGAAAGGAAGCAATCGTGGCACGTTACATAGGCCCTAAAGCCAAACTATCTCGTCGGGAAGGTACCGACCTTTTCTTAAAGAGCACACGTCGCTCTTTATCTGATAAATGCAAGCTTGACACTAAGCCAGGTCAACATGGCCGCACTTCTGGTGCGCGTACATCTGACTACGGTAACCAATTACGTGAAAAGCAAAAAGTTAAACGTATTTATGGTGTTTTAGAGCGCCAATTCCGCCGTTATTTTGCGGAAGCAGAACGTCGTAAAGGCAATACAGGTGAAAACTTGTTGGCTCTTTTAGAGTCACGTCTTGATAACGTTGTGTATCGTATGGGCTTTGGCTCAACACGCGCTGAAGCACGTCAATTAGTTTCTCACAAAGCAATTTTGTTGAATGGTAATGTTGCAAACATTCCTTCAATGCAAGTTCGTCCTGGTGACGTTATTGCTATTCGTGAAAAAGCTAAGAAACAAACTCGAATTCAAGAGTCTTTAGGTCTTGTTGCTCAGTCTGGCGATGTCAGCTGGGTCAATGTAGATGCAACTAAATTAGAAGGCACATTCAAGCAAGCTCCCGATCGCGATGACATCGGTGGCGATATCAATGAAAGCTTGATCGTCGAACTTTACTCACGTTAATGTGTCGCCCTCTTAAGGAATAAATATATGCAAAACACACTGCTGAAGCCGAAAATTATTTCTGTTGAAGCGCTTGCAGAAAACCAAGCGAAAGTAGTTATGGAGCCGTTTGAACGCGGCTATGGCCATACCTTGGGTAATGCCTTGCGTCGTGTGCTTTTGTCGTCCATGGTAGGTTGTGCTCCTACAGAAGTCAGCATTGCTGGCGTTGTACACGAGTACTCAACAATTGATGGCGTCCAAGAAGACGTTGTTAACCTACTTTTGAACCTCAAAGGTATCGTTTTTAAATTACAACAGCGTGATGAAGTAGTTTTAACATTACGTAAAGAAGGTGCTGGCGTTGTAACAGCAAAAGATATTGAGTTGCCACATGATGTTGAAATCATCAACCCAGATCACGTGATCGCTAACTTGTCTGCAAATGGCAAATTAGATGTACAGATCAAAGTAGAAAAAGGTCGTGGTTACGTTCCTGGTAACGTACGTAAATATCAAGACGAGTCTTCAAAAACTATCGGTAGTATTGTTCTAGATGCTTCATTTAGTCCAGTTCGCCGCGTAAGTTATGCAGTTGAGTCAGCTCGTGTTGAACAGCGTACAGACTTAGATCGCTTGGTAATGACAATTGAAACTAATGGCGTATTAACTCCAGAAGAAGCAATTCGTCAATCAGCAAGCATCTTGGTTGATCAGTTAGTAGTATTTGCACAGCTTGAGGGTACACAAGCTGCTGGCGATGCAGCTCCAAGCCGCTCACCTGCAGTTGACCCAATGTTGATGCGCCCAGTTGACGATTTAGAGTTAACCGTGCGTTCTGCAAACTGCTTAAAAGCTGAAAACATTTACTACATCGGTGATCTCATTCAACGTACAGAGAACGAGTTGTTAAAGACTCCAAATCTTGGCCGTAAATCATTGAATGAAATTAAAGATGTCTTGGCCGCTCGCGGTCTGACCTTGGGCATGAAGCTAGACAACTGGCCGCCTGCAGGTCTTGAGAAATAATAGAAAGGAAGAGCCACCATGCGTCACGGAAACGGACTTCGTAAATTAAATCGTACATCCTCACATCGTTTAGCGATGTTACGCAACATGTCAAATTCATTGTTGCAACATGAGGTTATTAAAACAACTTTGCCAAAAGCTAAAGAATTGCGTCGCGTAGTTGAGCCTCTTATTACTTTGGGTAAAAAAGATAACTTGGCTAACCGTCGTTTAGCGTTTGATCGCTTACGTGATCGCGAAATGGTAACTAAGCTTTTCACAGAGCTTGGCCCACGTTTTGCAACACGTCCAGGTGGTTACTTGCGCATCCTTAAGTTTGGCTTCCGCGTGGGTGACAATGCACCTATGGCTTTGGTTGAATTATTGGATCGCCCAGAAGTAACAGAAGCTCCATCTGCAGAGTAATCTCGGATAGCCTCAAAAAAAGCCTGGTTTTGCCAGGCTTTTTTGTTTGGAAGATAATGAGTTATGGATTCAATATATCTAATTATCACAACAATGCCAACTCATGAGCAGGCGCTGAGCTTGTCAGAGAGCTTGGTAAAGAGTGATTTGGCAGCATGCGTACAAATACAAGCACCTTGTACTTCCATTTATAAATGGAAGGGTGCGCTGGAAACTACGCTTGAATATCCGCTACATATTAAGACATCATCAAAACAGAAGTTAGCAGTAGAACAGTTGATAGCGCGCACACATCCGTACGAAGTTCCTGAAATTATAGCGATTGAGCTTGGCGATGTTAATCAAAGCTATGCAGATTGGGTTGTATCTCAATCACTAGAGGGGCGCGCTTGAACATGATCAAAAAACCATTTTTGGCGATGCTTATTTGGATCATCAGTTTGATACCCGGCCTTGTGTCTGCTACTGAATATTTAGCACCAGAACAAGCATTTAAAGTGATAGCGCAATCAAAAGAATCTGGTGGTGTGCAGTTCACAGTAAAGCCAGAGGCTGGTTACTATATCTATAAAGAATCAATTAAGTTTAAATTACTAGGCGCTGCCAGCAATGATGCTTTAGGGGTGCCGCAATTACCAACGGGAAAAATAAAATTAGACGAAAATTTTGGAAAGAAATTAGAAACTTATCCTAAAGAATTTTTAATAACTCTCCCGGTATCTGTTGATTTGGTAAACAGAGGGTTGATCTTGCAAATGGAATTGCAGGGCTGTGCTGACAAGGGTATTTGTTATCCACCGATGCAACTTAACTTCACGCTATCCGCACCAACTGCGATTGTTTCAGGAGTGTTGGTGGAGGAGCTGATTAATGCACCTGATCATAGCTCAGGGATTGCGGAACTTTGGGCGGCAAGGGATGATGCAAGGCAATTAACTCAGCTCTTAGCAAATATTTCTCCGTGGATATTATTGGGGGCATTTTTTATCCTTGGGTTAGCTATGGCATTAACGCCATGTATATTGCCAATGCTGCCCATTATGTCTAGCGTTGTATTTGGTTCTAAAACATCTCACCATCAAAATATTTCAAAATGGCGATCAAGCCTATTGGCGATCAGTTATGTATTAGGTATGGCTCTAATGTACAGCTTAGCTGGCATGTTGACAGCTGCGCTCGGTGCCAATATTCAAGTGTTTTTACAAAGTCCTTGGGTGCTTGCTGGCTTTGCTATTTTATTGCTAGCATTGGCTGCAAGCCTGTTTGGTTTCTATGAGTTGCGATTGCCACATGCAATACATAATTATTTAGATCGAATTGCTGGGAAACAAGAGGGTGGAAGTATTGTTGGTGCCTTTCTGTTGGGCGCAGTTTCTACATTAATTGCGAGTCCCTGCGTCACCGCTCCGCTAGCAGGTGTATTGGCATTTATTGCCCATACAGGCTCAATTCCTTGGGGTGGTTTGTTGTTGTTTGTGATGGCTTTAGGTATGGGCTTCCCTTTGATGTTGTTGGCGATAGGGGCAAAGGGTTTGTTGCCAAAAGCTGGCGCATGGATGATAACCATCCAAAAAATATTGGGAGTGTTATTGGTTGTTTTGGCAGCATGGGTTGTATCACCCATATTTACAAGCAAGCAATCAACAGAGGCAGAAGCAACTCATCAGTTATCTTCAGGATTAATTTTTGAGCGCGTCACAAGTTCCGACCAACTCAATAAAGCACTTAGGACTGCCAAAGAAAATAACAAGTTGGTGCTTTTAGATTTTTATGCGGATTGGTGCGTTACTTGCAAAGAAATGGAACTGCTTACTTTTAGTGATACCAATGTTGTGAAAAAATTAAATGGATACCAATTGATTCAGGTGGATGTCACTAAAAATACAGCTGATCATCAATTAATTTTGAAGCGTTTTGCTTTGTTTGGACCGCCTGCCATTTTATTTTTTGATCGGCAGGGACAAGAAAAAAGCTCTAAGAGAGTCATCGGATTTATGAAATCCGATCGCTTCTTAGAGCGCCTTGATTAATTCTTAGTATGACTTCTGAAGTAGTCGTGCCGCATCTCTTGCAAAATATGTGAGGATGCCATCTGCACCAGCTCGCTTGAATGCTAGCAAGGATTCCATCATTACCGCATCTCCATCAAGCCAACCGTTTAACGCAGCAGCTTTGATCATGGCGTACTCACCGCTTACTTGATAAGCAAATGTAGGATATCCAAGTTCATCCTTCACGCGTCTGACAATATCAAGGTAAGGCATGCCTGGCTTTACCATGACCATATCTGCGCCTTCTTCAATATCTAAAGCAACTTCACGAATAGCTTCATCCGAATTGGCTGGATCTATTTGATAGGTTTTTTTATTGCCTTTGCCAAGGTTCCCAGCAGAACCGACAGCATCTCTAAATGGGCCATAAAAAGCAGAAGCATATTTGGCGGAGTAAGCCATGATTTGGGTATGAATAAAACCATGCGCTTCGAGAGCATCACGAATGGCGCCTATCCTGCCATCCATCATGTCAGATGGTGCAAGCATATCAACGCCTGCTTGAGCATGCGTTAATGCTTGTTTAATCAAAGCATCAACAGTGATGTCATTGATGACATAACCTTCATCATCAATGATCCCGTCTTGACCATGACTTGTGTATGGATCAAGTGCAATATCCGTCATGATGCCAAGGGTTGGAAATTTCTTCTTCAGTTCTTTAACAGCTAGAGGGATAAGGCCATTCGAATTGAAAGCTTCTTTGCCATCAACAGTTTTTAATTCATTGCTGATGACTGGAAATAATGCCATTACAGGTATCCCTAACTTGACGCAGTCTTCAGCAATTGGAATCAAAAGGTCTAAAGATACTCTGCTAACACCTGGCATAGACTTCACATCTTCTTGGCGGCCGCTGCCCTCTAATAAGAAAACAGGATAAATAAAATCACTGCTGGTTAGCGTATTTTCTTGCACTAAGCGACGAGACCAATCAGTTCTTCGTAATCGACGTGGGCGATGAAAAAGTTGCATATAAAACCTTATGATGAAAGTTGGGGTTTTAGGTTTTTGGAGATCCGATTTTCATTACTAGAGTGGGCTGCTGAGGCTTCAATGCCTAGCCACCCTGAAACCATTAAGTCAGCCTCTACCAGTCCAATGCGCTTGGTGCTTGAAAATAGCTGGGCGGTATAGGGGCCATTGGGATTCAGCTCTTTTAGCTTATTTTGTAACTTTTTGAGAGCCAAACGGCCTTCAGATTGATTGAGTTTGTCACATTTTGTTAATAAAACATGAATCGGGCGACCCGTTGGCGTAAACCACTCGATCATTTGTTGGTCTAGGTCAGTCATCCCTCTTCTGGAATCCATAATCAGAACCATGCCCTTTAAGTTGGGCCTAGTCTGTAAATAGGTTGATAGCAAATTATTCCAATGAGACCTGGTTTTGAAGTCTACTTGGGCATAGCCATAACCTGGAAGATCAACTAAATTTGCTAAATTGGTCTTATCTTTCGTTAAAATACCGAAAAAGTTGATATGTTGGGTTCTTCCAGGGGTTTTACTGGCAAAGGCTAGCCTATTTTGCTGGCAAAGTACGTTAATGGCCGTGGATTTCCCTGCATTTGAGCGACCGGCGAAGGCCACTTCAGGGATCTCCCAGGTGGGTAAATCAACCAAATGGTTAATCGTAATAAGAAATTGTGCTTGGTGTAAGGTCGACATAGGTGTTTAAAAGGTTAGACCTATTGTAAAATCTCTCGTTGATAATTAGTTGTTTAATTAAAAATAAAGATTTTTGAATCTTTTGCATCATATAAATAGGGTGAGTGCACATGCGTCAAACAATTTCCGCCACATTAAAGACTTTAGTGATTACTTTGGGCTTGTCGTTAGCAAGCGTGAGCTTTGCTACTGAGCTTGCTGCAAAGCCAGCTGCTCCAGATGCAGCAAAAGGCGACACGCTTTATAACAATGGTGATGCTAAAAGAGGCGTTGTGGCTTGCGTTAGCTGTCACGGCACTAACGGTAACAGTGGTGCAGCAGCCTATCCGAAGCTAGCTGGTCAGCATGGTGCTTATATTGTTAAGCAACTTAAAGATTACAAGGGCGCTAAAGATCGTCCTAATGCAATTATGGGCGCTTTTGCGGGGTTATTGTCTGAAGAAGATATGGGTAATTTAGGTGCGTATCTAGAAAAGCAAACTCCAGGAACAGGGACTGCCAAAAATAAGGCAAGTATTGAGTTAGGTCAAAAGATTTATCGTGGTGGTATTGCTTCAAAATCAGTAGCGGCTTGCGCAGGTTGCCATGGTCCTAACGGTTCAGGTATTCCAGCACAATACCCACGTATCTCTGGCCAACATGCTGAGTACACAGAAGCACAATTAGTTGCATACCGTTCTGGCGAACGCAAGAACAGTGTGCAGATGAGCGCGATTGCATCTAGAATGTCTGATGCAGAAATCAAGGCTGTAGCAGACTATATCGCTGGCGTACGTTAATAAAACTTCTTTAAGTTTTCAAATAAGAAGGGCCCACGAACTTAGTTTGTGGGCTTTATTTTTTTATAGATTAGGGTATGACCATCTCTTCAACAGATATCAGCGCATTTAAAAGATTTAATCGTGCCAGCGTAGAACTTTTGTCATCTATGCGATTTGCCATTGCTTTGTTAACAATTATTTCAATTGCTAGCATTATTGGTACTGTTATCAAGCAGAGTGAGCCCTATTCAAATTACGTTAATCAATTTGGGCCATTCTGGGCTGAAATTTTTAATGGTTTAGGTTTATTCGCCGTCTATACAGCATGGTGGTTCTTATTAATTTTGGCTTTCTTAGTTGTATCAGTTTCATTTTGTGTTTTACGTAATGCGCCCAAAATGTTGGTCGACATTCGTGCATGGAAAGAGCAGGTCAAAGAAGGCGGCTTGCGTGCACTACATCATCACTTTGAATACACAAGCTCACTGAGTCACCAGGCAGCAGCAGATGTGATTGCTAAACGTCTGCTTCAAGATGGCTATTCAGTAAAAACTCAAATTGCAGATGATCACTCTAAAGTGATGGCAAAAAAAGGGGCCGCCAGCAAATGGGGTTACATCTTTGCGCATAGCGCCATTGTTTTAATTTGTTTGGGTGGTCTGTTGGATGGTGATTTATTTACGAAAGGCCAAATTTGGTTTGGTGGAAAAAGTATTCTGCCTGGCAGCACACAAGGCATGCTCATTTCGGAAATCCCGAGCGAGCATAAGTTGAGTGCTAGTAATCCGAGTTATCGCGCTAATATTTTTGTGCCAGAGGGTGGTACAAGTGCTACAGCTTTATTGAATGCAACAAGCGGCAGCATTATTCAAGAGCTACCTTTTTCCATTGCTTTGAAGAAGTTTCATGTTGAGTACTATAGCACTGGCATGCCCAAACTTTTTATGAGCGAAGTGCTGATTAAAGATCTTGATACCGGTAAAGAATTAGAAGCAAAGATTAAAGTGAATGAGCCTTTAATCCATCGTGGTGTTGCTATTTACCAATCTAGTTTTGAAGATGGTGGGTCCAAGCTAAAGTTGCGCGCTTATCCGATGCTGGGTCCCACGCATTCGATTAAGACAAGTTTTATGGTGAGTGGAGAAGTTGGACAAAGCACAGTATTAAAGTCTAACAATGGCGCCAGTTATACATTAGAGTTTGTTGGCTTTAGGCCAACCAATGTGGAGAATATTTCTAATGGTTCTGGACAGTCTGATGCCAGGGGCGTCGCTACACAGTCTACTGACGCTGGCTTAGCAAAGGCTTTAAATAATCGTTTAGGTTCTGGTGCGAAAACAAGTAAGACAACAGATTTGAAAAACGTCGGCCCGTCTGTGCAATACAAGCTTCGAGATGCAGCTGGCCAGGCGCGTGAATATAGTAACTACATGCAGCCACTTTTCTTAGATGGGATGCCAATGTTTTTGTTTGGGGTGCGCGAAAGTGCAGCTCAAGAGTTTAGATACTTGCGTGTACCGGCTGATGCTAATTTAAGTCTTAATGAATGGCTGACTTTGCGGACTCTTTTGCAAGATCCCCGAGCAAGACAAAGAGCTGTTGAACGGTTTGCACAAACTTTAGGTCAGCAAAAGGGTTTTGTTTCATCCCCTCAGGCAATTGCGCAATTAAAAGAAAGTGCCCTGCGCTCGATAGAGTTATTTGCCGGAGCTAGTGATTTTGCTGTGACCCAAGCCAAAGAGGCGGGTACGATGCCAGGAGGTTTTGCTGCTTTAGGTGGATTTATTGAACAGGCTGTTCCAGAAGCAGAGAGAGAAAAAGCTGCTGAAGTCATTTTGAAGGTTTTGAATGGCGTTATTTGGGAGCTTTGGCAAGAGGCTCGAGCACAATTGAATTTAGGACCTGCTAAACCAGATCAAGAAAGTCAAAAGTTCATTCAGGCGGCCACATCAGCTTTATCGGACGCCAACTTTTATCCAGCTCCATTGGTATTTCAGCTCGATTCATTTGAAGAGGTAAAAGCGAGTGTTTTCCAAGTAACAAGATCCCCTGGTAAGAACATGGTTTATCTAGGTTGTTTACTATTGGTATTGGGCATTTTTGCAATGTTCTATTTACCTGAGCGCAGAATTTGGGTTAGAAGCTTGGGTGAAGGCAAGAATCTTTTTGCAATGTCGACGTCACGAAAGACTCTTGATTTTGAAAAAGAGTTTAAAAAGTATCAGGAAGAATTAAAAAATGGAAACTAAATACGTTAGTTCAGTTCAAGGTGGTTGGACGCTGACTCTGCGTCAAAGTATTGCAGGTGTTTTCAAATCTTTGCAATGGGTTGATTATTTGTTTGCGATTGCCTTAATAATCGGTGCTGTTCTTGCGGAGATGAAGTTCTCAGCCTATATGGATGGTTACGAGCAAGCAATTTTATTTTTATCTGTTCCTGTTTTGGCATTCTTAGGTTGGTCTTGGGCTCCATTAAGAAACTTAATGATTGGTGCAACAGCCTTGGCATTTTTAGCAATTTATTTATATCAAACACCTGAAGGTGGGTCCTTAGCGAGATCGGAGCAAGCATTCTTTTTAAAGTACATGCTTTCTAGCCAGTCTGCGATTTTATGGATGAGCGTTTTCTTTGCGTTAAGCACTTTGTTTTACAGTTTAAGTTTTGCACTACGTTCAAATGCAATGGGCCCAGCAGCATCTAAGCTTTCATGGGCTGCGGTTTACATTGGTTTAACAGGTATGCTGGTGCGTTGGTATGAGTCTTATTTGATGGGTGCCGATATTGGCCATATTCCCATTTCAAACTTGTACGAAGTATTTATCTTATTTTGTTTAATTACAGCGCTCTTCCATTTGTACTATGAGGCTCGTTACCAATCTCTAGTTTTGGGGGCATTTGTTCTTTGGATTATTCTCGCCGCTGTCGCTTTTATATTCTGGTACAGCGTGTCACGGGATGCTCACCAAATTCAACCATTAGTTCCTGCTCTTCAAAGTTGGTGGATGAAGATTCACGTGCCAGCGAATTTCATTGGTTATGGAACTTTTGCTTTGGCTGCAATGGTGGCCATAGCTTATTTACTAAAGTCTAAAAATATACTGGCAGATCGCCTACCAAGCTTAGAGTTGTTAGATGATGTGATGTATAAGGCCATCGCTGTTGGCTTTGCATTTTTCACCATTGCGACAATCTTGGGAGCTCTATGGGCTGCTGAAGCTTGGGGTGGTTACTGGAGTTGGGACCCTAAAGAAACTTGGGCATTGATTGTCTGGTTAAACTACGCTGCATGGTTGCACATGCGCTTAATGAAGGGCCTAAGAGGTGTTGTGGCTGCTTGGTGGGCTCTAGTTGGCTTACTAGTAACTACCTTTGCATTTATTGGCGTTAATATGTTCTTGTCAGGCTTGCATAGCTACGGAACACTTTAATTTGCATCAATACACCTGCTTAATTAAATAATTAAGCAGGTAGTAATTTCTCATTAGCAAAAAGACTCTCAATAGTTTCTCGTTCACGAATCAAGTGAACCTTTTCACCATCAACCATCACTTCTGCAGCTCGACCTCTTGTGTTGTAGTTGGAGCTCATCGTAAAACCATAAGCACCAGCAGAAAGAATTGCCAAGTGATCGCCTGGTTCAACTTTTAGTTGGCGATCTCTACCTAACCAATCCCCTGATTCGCAAATAGGACCCACGATGTCATAGGTCATTGACGAAGCAGAGCTTTGATCATTGACTGCCACAATCGCATGGTAAGCCTCATACATCGCTGGCCGCATGAGGTCATTCATGGCTGCATCAACAATACAAAAATTCTTCGTTTCACCTGGTTTGAGATATTCAATAGTGGTGAGTAGTAAGCCTGCATTACCAACCAATGATCGACCGGGTTCAAATAAAACTTCTAGATGGCCAAACCCCTTGTCTTCAATATGATTTAAAAGGGTGTTGGCAAAGTCAGTGATGGCAGGGGGTGTTTCATTCGTATAGCTAATACCTAAGCCGCCACCAATATCAAGATGATGAATCTTAATGCCTGTTGCGTCTAAGGCTTTAATTAAATCTAAAACGCGATCTAAAGCGTCTAGGTAAGGGCTGATTTCTGTAATCTGTGAGCCGATGTGACAGTCAATCCCAATAATTTCACAGAAAGGCATTTGGGCTGCTGCCTGATAAGTGGCAATCACATCATCATAAGCAATACCAAATTTATTCCCTTTTAATCCTGTTGATATGTATGGGTGGGTTTTGGGATCAACGTCAGGATTAATTCGTAAAGAAATCTTGGCTTTAAGACCTAGGTCGCCTGCCACTTCATTTAGTCGTGTGAGCTCAGGAATGGACTCCAAGTTGAAGCATTTAACCCCAGCCTTAAGTGCAGCAATCATTTCTGATTTACTTTTACCTACGCCAGAAAAAACAACTTTATCTGCTGAGCCTCCAGCAGCTAACACGCGAGCCAATTCTCCAGCGCTAACAATATCAAAACCTGCACCTAATTTAGCAAATACATTCAAGATTGCTAAATTGCTATTAGCTTTCATGGCATAGTGAACACGGGCGCGTCTAATGCCATTAGATCTAACGCAGGCTGCCTCATAGGCATTAAAAGCATCAGTAAGAGCTTTTTTACTATAAACATACGTAGGCGTGCCAAATTGCTTGGCAATGTCGGATAGCACTACATCTTCGGCATGCCAAAGTTTGTTTTTAAGTGCAAAACCATTGAGGTGAGGGATGAGACTCATTTAACTTCTTTCGCAGGCGGCCATTGTTTTTCAATTGGCTCAGCTTTTTCTGGGGGATTAGGCATATTGGGGACGTTGGCATGTGTTAGTGGACCACGTATCCCACATCCGAGAAGGGATATTGCCGCACAAAGAATCCAAGTCCTAGATACAATAAAACGCATATAAATATAAGTTTAAAAGTGATCTCTGACTATAGCATGGCCAATACGGAAAATATGAACAAAAATTTAACTGAAGTTGAAACCTTATCTGACTCAAGTTTTTATGAGATTGCAGAAAAGACCCTAAAAGCTATTGAAATGTCTCTAGAAGAGGCATTTCAAGAGACAGATTTGGACCTTGATATTGCTCGCCAAGGTGGAAATGTGGTCAATATTCAGTTTGAAGATCTCAGCGTTATTGTGGTCAATACTCAAGCCCCTCTTCAGGAAATCTGGGTGGCCGCTAAAGAAGGTGGATTTCACTATCGATGGTCAGGAACCCTAATAAAACCTTTGTGGTTAGATACAAAAACGGGCGCTGAATTATTTGCTGAGTTAAGTCGCTTAGCTAGCCAGCAGGCCAAAGCAGATCTTCAGGTTGTATATCGCCCTTAATCTGCTTTGACAATAACTGGTTTATTCAAGAACAGTTGTTCTGCCTAAAAATGGTACAAACTCTGGAATAACCCAGTCGCCATCTTGTTGTGAAACACCAGGGGGTGGCGTTCTTGGACTCTCAGGCATTCCACTTAAAGCGGTTTTCATATAGCGAGTCCACATTGGTAGAGCTAAGCCACCGCCGGTCTCTCGATCACCCAAACTCTTTGGTTTATCAAAACCAATCCATGCCACGGCAACAATATTAGGGTTGTAGCCAGCAAACCATGCATCCATAGATTCATTGGTTGTCCCTGTTTTACCTGCTATGTCGCTGCGCCCTAAAGCAGGTCTTGCGGATGCAGCTGTACCGGTTTTTGTCACTTCTTGCAAAAGACTATCCATGACAAAGGCGGTTCTAGAATCTAAAACCTTAAGTTGACTATCGCCAGACTTTTGGGGAGTTGCCTCGAAAAGAACATTGCCTTTTGCATCTAGTACTTTGCTAATTAAATAGGGTTCAACACGGTAGCCACCATTTGCAAATACACCATAGCCAGTCGCTAATTGCAAAGGTGTTACAGAGCCAGCACCCAAGGCCATAGTTAGATAAGGCGGGTGTTTTTCAGCTTCAAAACCAAAACGCTGAATGTAGTCTTGAGCATAGCGTGGCCCAATTTTTCGAATTACACGAACTGAAACTAAGTTTTTTGATTTTGCTAAAGCGGTACGAAGGCGCATGTGCCCTTCAAACTTACCATCATAATTTTTGGGTTCCCACATTTGACCACCCGTTTCTAGGCCGCTAATCGATAGAGGGGCATCATTAACAATCGTATTGGGCATGATGCCTTTTTCAATCGCAGCTGCATAAATAAACGGCTTAAACGAAGATCCAGGCTGACGTTGGGCTTGGGATACATGGTTAAACTTATTTCTATTGTGATCAAAGCCGCCAACTAAAGCCCGAATGCCGCCATCATGAGTATCTAGCGCCACAAATGCAGCTTCGACTTGTGGCATCTGAGCAAGCACCCAGCGACCATCTGATGGTAGCACCCGAATAATTGCGCCTGGCTTGATTTGTTGTTTAGGCTGAGCTTTATCTGATAGAGCAACGCTACCTAATTGGAGGTCGTCACCTTTGATGCTGATAGTGTCACCAGTGGCGATAACCACTTTAATCTCTTTAGAATTTACTTCAGTGACAACACCTGCTAACAAATCATCGCTACTTGGGTGATCGCTTAAAACATCATCAATGGCACGTTGTTTTGCGACAGAACCCTCTGGAAGATTAATATAGCCTTCCGGGCCCCGGTACTTATGACGTAGTTCGTAATCCATGATGCCTTTACGAACTGCAGAGTAAGCAGCATCCTGTTCGGCTTTACGAATCGTAGTAATGACGGTCATCCCTTGTGTATAAATACTATCGCCATATTCACTGATTAATAATTGACGAGCCATTTCTGCAGCATAGTCAGCCTTTGTTAAAAACTCTTTACCCACGCCTCTTACATGAAGCGTCTCTTGCATCGCAGATTCATACTGACTTTGCGTAATCATTTTTAAATCGCGCATTCTTTGCAAAATATATTCTTGCCTAATTTTTGCTCGACGATAATTCACGACTGGGTTGTACGCTGAAGGTGCTTTTGGTAGTCCAGCAAGCATTGCTGCCTCAGCAATCGATATTTCACGAATATCCTTACCAAAGTAAATTTGAGCCGCGCTAGCAAATCCATAAGCTCTTTGACCAAGATAAATTTGGTTCATATAGAGTTCAAGGATTTTTTCTTTTGGTAAGTTAGCTTCAATTTTCCAGGCTAGCAATACCTCATAAATTTTTCTGCTAAATGATTTTTCATTGGTTAAGAAGAAGTTTCTTGCCACTTGCATCGTGATCGTTGATGCACCTTGCGATAGCCCCCCGCGCAGATTGGCAAGAGTGGCTCTTAGTACCCCCCAATAATCAACGCCACCATGTTCATAAAAGCGTTCGTCTTCAATGGCCACTACTGCATTTTTAAGATAGACAGGCATTTCTCGGATCGACAGAACACTGCGGCGTTCTTCACCAAACTCACCTATCAAGGCATTGTCGGCCGTATAGATCCTAAGTGGGACTTTTGGTTTGTAGTCTGTGATGGTATCTAAATCAGGTAGGTTTGGTTTGGCAATAATGAGTGCGTAGGCAATGACCAAAACCATCAAGATAAGACCCGCACTGCCCAGAAAAATTCCCCATCGAATCATGTACTGACGCCAGTCTCGTTGAGAATTTCTAGGTTGTCTTGCACCACCAAGACGGGATGGTGGGCGAACAGGGGTGCGGGATGAGCTCATGGTCTGATTATAGAGATAGCTTAGGGATTAGGCGCAAAAATAATGTCAGATGTTTCTGACATAAAAATCTGAAATTGCATACAAAAAACAGGATGGATCTGATTTCTTTTCGGCCTCTTTTTTTTCAAAATACTGTGATGTTTAAACGATCCCTCACCTCAGAAGCATTTGATGCAGTTTCTATTGAGCCCAAAAGCATCAATTCAATAATTCAAAAAGACTTAGCCTCACCTGCCAGGTTCTTAAGCATTTACTCAGGACTAGCCCATTGGGCCCTGAGTATTGGAATTGTTTTCGCGCTAATTTATTTAATTTTGGAACAAGCAGCCCAAGCTGAATTACTTGCCAAAAATGACAGAGATCGCTTAAACGAAATCCAGTCATTGAAAACACAGTGGCTGAGCCAGTCACTTCATACCGAGTTACAGAATAAGGAATTGCCAGAAACGCAACTTTCCATTATCTATTTGGGACACATTCAATTAAATCAGCTATCTAAAGCTTTGGTTGAACTGGATGGAGAACAAATGCTTGTGATGCCAGGCCAGGTGTTGAAATTAGATTGGCTTATTAAAGAGTTTAACGATCAATATTTATTACTTGAATCAAAGTCTGGCCATGTTGTTAAAGCATTTAGAGAGAGGTCTTAAGCATGATTGATAGACGAGATTCTTGTAAATATTTTTTATGGGGTGTCATGCTTTGGTGGGCTCCTAAAACTGCTGTTGCACTTGCAAACGAAAAAGTGAGGCAAGAGCCTTTAAGTATGAGTTTTACATCAATAGATATTCGACAGTTATTGCAAATCCTGGCGGACACCAGAGGTATTAATTTGATGTTAAGTGAAAAAGTTTCTGGGCAAGTTAGCATCCATATGAAAAAAGCTCCCTGGCAAGCTGTATTTAATTCTGTTTTAGCTAGCCGCTCTTTGGCACATAAATACGACGCAGATGTTCTCTGGGTCGCACCTTATGAAGAAATTGCAGCATTTGAAAAAAGACAATTGGAAAGAGCTCAACAGCTAAATCAGGTCAATCAAATTCAAACAGAATTAAGGCAGGTGATGATTGAAGCTCGCATTGTTGAAGCTGAAAGACGCTTTGCAAAAAACTTAGGATCGAAGTTGGCTTATCAATCTAGCTCAGGTCAGATTTCAGGGGGTAATACATTAACTGCTAGTGGCTTGCATGGCTTTGAGCCAGGAGTGGCCGCAATTAGTTTGTTGGGCAAGCATGCTGGGCAGGCATTACAAATGGAGTTGTCTGCATTGGAGTCTAGTGGTCAGGGAAATATCATTTCTAACCCAAGGGTATTGGCCGCAGATAACACCCAAGCATTAATTGAGCAGGGTACAGAATTACCCTACCAGTCTTCTGCTGGACAAGGCGCCACAAAAGTTCAATTTAGAAAAGCCAATTTACGTTTAGAGGTTCGTCCACGGATTCAAAAAAATGAAATGATAGTTTTGGATGTTGATATTAATAAAGATAGTGTGGGCCTGAAAACAGAGCAGGGTTTTGCGATTGATACTAAGCATGTTAAGACTCAAGTCTTAGTTGAAAGTGGCGGTACAGTTATTTTGGGTGGAATTTTTCAGGATATGGAGCGAAAAGATAAGGCTAAGACCCCATTTTTTAGTGAAATTCCATTACTAGGCGCTTTATTTCGCCAAGAATCAAAAACGGTTGATAAAACTGAGCTGTTAATTTTTTTAACGCCAACATTGGTTTCTAAGCAAAAGGCTCAGTAGAATCTCACTTGTGAATACGATTGCTGACAATATCTTCTTAGTGGGCCTAATGGGTGCGGGTAAAACTACCGTAGGCCGCCTCTTGGCTAAAAGATTAGGGCGTCGTTTTATTGATACTGATCATGAGATAGAGGCGCGCTGCGGGGTCAAGATTCCTACTATTTTTGAGATGGAGGGGGAGTCTGGCTTTAGAAAGCGTGAAGCGCAAGTCATTGATGAGCTAACTCAAGAAAAAAACTTGGTGTTGGCTACTGGTGGTGGAGCAGTTTTATCCCCAGAGAACCGAACCAACTTGCACGAGCGTGGCGTTGTCTTTTATCTAAGAGCTAACCCACATGAGCTTTGGTTGCGGACAAGAAATGATAAGGGTCGTCCTTTATTAAATAATGGCAATGCCAGAGCAACACTAGAAAAACTTTATGAAGTTCGAGACCCTCTATACCGTGAAGCTGCGCATCACACAGTTGACACAGGAAAGCCCAGTGTTTCGCAGCTGGTTAATACATTAATGATGCAATTTGAATTGTCAAAATGAAAACACTTGAACTTGATCTTGGTGAGCGTAGTTATCCAATCCATATTGGGGCTCAGTTAATTGATCAACCTGAGCTTTACAAAAAGCACTTAAAGGGAACTTTTACTGCTGTTGTGACCAACGAGACCATTGCGCCTCTTTATGCTGATCGTGTTGTTAAGACTCTCGAGAGCCTCGGTCAAAAGGTTCGCTTGGTTGTTCTGCCTGATGGGGAAGTCTATAAGACTTGGGAAACCCTGCAAAAAATATTTGATGCTTTATTGGAGAGTGGCGCTGATCGTAAAAGTACATTAGTTGCTCTTGGTGGTGGAGTTATTGGCGACATGACTGGATTTGCAGCCGCCTGCTACATGAGAGGTATTCGGTTTATCCAAGTGCCCACTACCTTGCTATCTCAAGTTGACTCATCGGTTGGGGGTAAAACAGGCATTAATCATCCTTTGGGTAAAAATATGGTGGGGGCGTTTTATCAGCCTCAAGCAGTTATTGCTGATTTAGATACTTTAAAAACATTGCCGCCTAAAGAGTTAGCCGCTGGCTTGGCTGAAGTGATTAAGCATGGCGCTATTGCTGACAGCAACTTTTTCTCTTGGATTGAAAAAAATATTGATGCTTTGAATGCATGCGACCCAAAGGCAATGGAGCATGCAGTTCAGCGTTCCTGTGAAATTAAATCTCAAGTAGTCGCCCTTGATGAAAAGGAAGGTGGCGTAAGAGCCACTCTGAATTTTGGGCATACATTCGGCCATGCGATTGAGGCGGGAATGGGGTATGGAGAGTGGTTGCATGGTGAGGCTGTTGGTTGTGGCATGGTGATGGCGGCAGATTTATCTGCTCGTCTTGGGCACTTGTCTGAATCTGAATTGCAAAGAATTAAAACGCTGATTGCGGCATTGAATTTGCCAATAGTGCCTCCACAATTTGGAGTTAATCGCTATATGGATTTAATGAGCGTAGATAAAAAAGCCGAGGGTGGTGAAATCCGTTACATTTTGTTAGATGGTATTGGCCGCTCAATGATCAAGCCAGTTGATGAGAGTCTAGTCACTCAGACACTTCATGCGACAGGAGCAGCCTCAAGTTGATGAGCTTAGCTGGTTACGCAGTTCAGACAAACACAACGCTTGGCCGAGTCCATCCCGAGCCAGTTGAACCAACTCAATCAGGCCGCAATCCATTTCAAAGAGATCGCGATCGAATTATTCACTCTACTGCCTTTCGAAGGCTTGAATATAAAACCCAAGTTTTTCTAAATCATGAGGGCGATCATTTTAGAAATCGACTAACCCATAGTCTTGAGGTTGCTCAAATTGGCCGAGCTGTTGCGAGACGACTTCAGCTCAATGAAGATTTAGTGGAAGCTATCTCTTTAGCGCATGACTTGGGTCATACGCCTTTTGGGCATGCTGGCCAAGATGCTTTGAACGAATGCATGAAAGAGCATGGTGGATTTGAGCACAATTTACAAAGTCTTTGGGTGGTCGATTTTTTAGAAGAGCGTTACGCAAAATGGGATGGATTAAATCTCTCTTATGAAACCCGTGAGGGTATTTTGAAGCATTGCTCTGTAAAGAATGCGCAAACACTAGGCTTACTGGGTCAGAGATTTATTAATGGGCTACAGCCAAGCTTAGAGGCGCAGTTAGCAAATCTTGCCGATGAGATTGCGTATAACAATCATGATATTGATGATGGCATTCGTTCAGGCCTGCTCACTATTGAGCAAATGGATGAAGTTGCTTTATGGCGTGATCAAAAAGATATTGTTCAAAAAAGTTTTCCCGGTTTAAGTGGTCGTCGAATGGTTTATGAGGTTGTTCGACACATCATTCATGTACTTGTTGATGATTTGGTAAAGGAAACCCAGGCCCGCATTAAAGCCACCAATCCAATGTCAGTAGATGATGTTCGAAAAGAAAAGAACCTGGTTGCATTTTCTGCATTGATGCGAGACCAGGCCACCGAGATGAAAAGATTTTTGTTTAAAAACCTGTACCGCCATCCACAAGTTAACGAAATGACCAAAAATGCTAGCGAGATGATCACGGCACTTTTTAAACATTTTGAAATGCATCCTCAAGATATACCTTCTGATTTTCGTCCTAAGGATGAGATATATCGCAGAATCGCTCATTACATTGCTGGCATGACAGATCGTTACGCGAATAAAGAATTCCAAAAACTGATTGTTAAATAAATATGGCAAGGCTTCCGCGAGTTATTTTGGCTGGATACCCTCTGCACATCCTGGTGCGGGGCAATAACTCACAAGAAATTTTTCTATCTGATGATGAGAGACGTTCTTATTTAGAGTGGCTGCGAGATGCGGCTAGAGAGTATGAGTTGGCCATTCATGCTTATGTTCTGATGCCAAGCCATGTCCATATACTGGCTACGCCCAAAACTAACTTAAGTGCGACAAGAACCATGCAGTCAGTTGGGCGCCGCTACGCACAAATGTTTAATCAAAAATACAAAAGAACCGGTACTGTTTGGGAGGGCCGATTTAAGTCAGCTTTGATTGATCCTGAGACATATTTATTGTTATGCCAAAAATATATTGAGCAGGATCCTGTGCGATCTGGTTTGGTGCAAAATCCTGATGATTGGTCTTGGTCAACTTATCGTCATCATGTTGGGGCAGAGTTGGTACCATGGATTTTTGATCATTCCAAGTATTGGGGTTTGGGGAATACCCCATTCGAACGACAGTTGGCTTGGCAAAAGGCGGTTTCTGAGCATATATCTGTAAGTGATATCGAAAAAGTAAGTAACCACTTAAATTATGGATGGCCACTAGCTTCACCTGAATTGCTAGCCAAAATAGCCCCCAAAATAACTCGCCCCTTGACGCCTAGAAAGGCTGGCCGGCCTAAAAAGGTCGATCCAAATTGAGGCAATTTATTCAATTTGCACCAAAAAGAATGAGTCGAACTCTCCAAATAAATCTACTCTGTCCCTAATTATCTTTTTTTGTTGGGGTCGCATAAAATAATTAGTGACAGACACTAATTATTTTATATTGCAAGTACAGGGGTAATCCCCTATAGTTCTTTAAAACCCCGCTGTTGGGGTAGATTTGTCTTAAAAAAGATAAGCGATTACTTACCAAGGAATTATTCCGTGACTACTACGACATCGTTGCGCCCAGAAGCGCAAGGTCTTTATGACCCAGTAAATGAACACGACGCCTGTGGCGTGGGTTTTGTTGCCCATATCAAAGGTAAAAAAAGCCATGACATAGTGACTCAAGGCTTGAAGATTCTTGAAAACATTGATCACCGTGGCGCTGTTGGTGCAGATCCACTCATGGGTGATGGTGCAGGTATTTTGATTCAGGTGCCAGATCAGTTCTATCGTGAAGAAATGGCCAAGCAAGGTGTGACATTGCCACCTTTCGGTGAATACGGCGTTGGTATGGTTTTCATGCCAAAGGAAAGAGCTTCAAGATTAGCTTGCGAACAAGAACTTGAAAGAACAGTTCGTAACGAAGGACAAGTGGTTTTAGGTTGGAGAGACGTGCCAGTTGATATGAACATGCCAATGTCACCAACTGTTCGTAAGACAGAGCCAGTTATTCGCCAGATTTTCATTGGGCGTGGACGTGACATCATGACAACTGACGCACTAGAGCGTAAGTTGTACGTGATTCGTAAAACTGGAAGCCATGCAATTCAAGCATTGCAATTGCAACATGGTAAAGAGTATTTCGTGACATCGATGTCAGCAAGAACCGTTGTTTACAAAGGGTTGCTATTAGCTAACCAAGTTGGTGCCTATTACGAAGATTTAAAAGATACGAGAGTTGTTTCTGCGCTTGCATTGGTGCATCAACGTTTTTCAACCAATACATTCCCAGCATGGGAGTTGGCTCATCCGTACCGAATGATTGCCCACAACGGTGAAATTAATACGGTAAAGGGCAACGTTAACTGGATCAATGCTCGCACAGGGGCTATTAGTTCGCCAGTATTGGGTGATGACCTACAAAAATTATGGCCTTTAATATATCCGGGCCAATCAGACACAGCGAGCTTTGATAACTGTTTAGAGTTATTAGTGATGGCAGGCTATCCGATGGCGCATGCCATGATGATGATGATTCCTGAAGCTTGGGAACAGCACACACTCATGGATGACAACCGTCGCGCATTCTATGAGTACCATGCAGCTATGATGGAGCCATGGGATGGTCCGGCAGCGATTGCATTTACAGATGGCCGTCAGATCGGCGCAACACTTGACCGAAATGGTTTACGCCCAGCACGCTACTATGTCACAGATGATGATTTGGTCATCATGGCTTCTGAGGCTGGTGTATTAACTTTCCCAGAAAATAAAATTGTTAAAAAGTGGCGCTTGCAACCAGGGAAGATGTTCCTGATTGATATGGAGCAGGGCCGCATCATTGATGACGTTGAGTTGAAGGATGCTTTGGCCAAGGCTAAGCCCTACAAGAGTTGGATTGATGCAGTACGTATCAAGTTGGATGAAATTGAAGCTACTAAAGATGACATCAAAGTTGATGCTGAAAACATACGTCCTGCAGCTAGCCTTTTAGATCGTCAGCAGGCATTTGGCTATACACAAGAAGATTTGAAATTCTTGATGGCACCGATGGCTTCATCAGGTGAAGAAGCTATTGGTTCAATGGGTAACGATAGCCCCTTAGCAGTTTTATCAAATAAAAATAAAACGCTTTATAACTATTTCAAACAGCTATTTGCCCAGGTAACAAATCCACCGATCGACCCAATCCGTGAAAATATGGTGATGTCTTTGGTGTCGTTCGTTGGCCCTAAGCCCAATCTTTTAGATACGAACAATATCAATCCTCCAATGCGCTTAGAAGTGTCTCAGCCAATTTTGGATTTTGATGACATTGCAAAGATTCGTCACATTGAGCATTACACCGGCGGAAAATTCCGTTCATACGAATTGGATATTTGTTATGAATCAGCATGGGGCAAGGATGGGGTTGAAGCGCGCTTAGCATCTTTGTGTGCTGAAGCGGTTGATGCTGTCAATTCTGGCTACAACATTTTGATCATCAGTGACCGTCAGGTTGCTGCAGATCATGTGGCCATTCCAGCATTACTTGCAACATCTGCAATTCACCATCACTTGGTTGAAAAAGGTTTGCGTACAAGTACTGGTTTAGTGGTTGAAACGGGTAGTGCACGCGAGACCCATCACTTCGCTCTATTAGCAGGATATGGTGCTGAAGCAGTTCATCCGTACTTAGCTATGGAAACTTTAGTTGATATGGCTAAAGGATTAAAAGGTGATTTGTCTGCTGAAAAAGTAGTTAAAAACTTTACAAAAGCTGTTGGTAAAGGCTTGCAAAAAGTCATGTCCAAGATGGGTATCTCAACTTACATGTCTTACACCGGTGCACAAATTTTTGAAGCAATTGGCTTAAATAAAGAGTTAATTGATAAGTACTTCAAAGGAACAGCATCTAACGTTGGCGGTATTGGTGTTTTTGAAGTTGCTGAAGAAGCATTAAAAATGCACAGCTTGGCATTTGGTAATGATCCAACTCTTACCAATATGTTGGATGCTGGTGGTGAGTATGCATTCCGTATACGTGGTGAAGATCACATGTGGACTCCTGACTCAATTGCTAAGTTGCAGCATTCAACTCGTCAAGGTCCAGAAAAAGGCGGGTATCAAACTTATAAAGAGTACGCCAATATCATTAATGACCAAACTAAGCGTCATATGACATTGCGTGGCTTGTTTGAATTTAAGCTAGATCCAAGCAAAGCAATTCCATTGGATGAGGTTGAGTCAGCAAAAGAGATTGTTAAACGTTTTGCCACTGGTGCTATGTCTTTGGGCTCTATTTCAACTGAGGCGCACGCAACTTTAGCCATTGCGATGAATCGTATTGGCGGCAAATCTAATACAGGTGAGGGTGGTGAAGATAACAAGCGCTATCGCAACGAACTTAAAGGGATTGCCATCAAGAAGGGCGAAACTCTTGCAAGCATTATCGGCGAGGATATTATTCAAGCTGATATTCCGTTGGATGCAGGTGATTCACTTCGCTCGAAGATTAAACAAGTCGCTTCTGGTCGCTTTGGTGTAACTGCAGAGTATTTAACTTCTGCAGATCAAATTCAAATCAAGATGGCTCAAGGCGCTAAGCCTGGAGAAGGTGGTCAACTTCCTGGTAGCAAGGTTTCTGATTACATCGGTAAATTACGTTATTCAGTTCCAGGTGTGGGTTTAATTTCTCCTCCTCCGCACCATGACATTTATTCTATTGAAGATTTGGCACAGTTGATTCACGATTTGAAGAATGTGAATAGTAAAGCTGATATCTCGGTGAAATTGGTTTCTGAAGTCGGCGTTGGGACGGTTGCTGCGGGTGTTGCAAAAGCCAAAGCTGACCACGTTGTGATTGCGGGTCATGATGGCGGTACAGGGGCATCTCCATTGTCATCCATCAAGCATGCTGGCAGCCCATGGGAATTAGGCCTTGCTGAAACTCAGCAGACGTTGGTGTTGAATGGATTACGAAGCCGTATTCGTGTTCAGGCCGACGGTCAAATGAAAACTGGTCGTGACGTAGTGATTGGTGCTTTATTGGGCGCCGATGAGTTTGGTTTCGCGACAGCGCCGCTAGTTGTAGAAGGTTGCATCATGATGCGTAAGTGCCATCTCAATACTTGTCCAGTCGGTGTTGCAACTCAAGACCCAGAATTGCGTAAGAAATTCTCAGGTAAGCCAGAACACGTTGTGAACTTCTTCTTCTTTATCGCTGAAGAGGCTCGCGAAATCATGGCGCAATTAGGTATTCGCAAATTTGACGATTTAATCGGCCATACTGAATTTTTGGATACGAAGAAGAGTATTGAGCATTGGAAAGCGCGCGGCTTAGATTTCACGAAGATTTTCCAAGCGCCAAATGTTGAAGCCAGCGCGCCACGTTTCCAAGTCGAAACTCAGGATCACGGTTTATCAACAGCACTTGACCACACATTAATTGAGAAATCAAAAGCTGCTTTAGAAAAAGGCGAGCGTGTTTCTTTCATCCAACCGATTAGGAACGTTAATCGCACTGCTGGCGCTATGTTGTCGGGAGAGGTTGCGAAGCGTTACGGTCATGAAGGTTTGCCTGATGACACGATTCACATTCAGTTAAATGGAACTGCTGGTCAAAGTTTTGCAGCATTCTTGGCTCATGGCGTCACCATGGATCTGGTCGGTGATGGTAATGACTATGTTGGTAAGGGTTTGTCAGGGGGTCGAGTGATTGTTCGTGCCCCACATGAGTTCCGTGGTGATACATCGCAGAACATTATTGTTGGCAATACTGTGCTTTATGGCGCAATCGCTGGTGAAGCATTCTTTAACGGTGTTGCTGGTGAGCGTTTTGCTGTTCGTAACTCAGGAGCTATTGCAGTTGTTGAAGGCACCGGTGACCATGGTTGCGAATATATGACAGGCGGGACTGTAGTTGCCCTTGGTCTAACGGGCCGTAACTTTGCTGCGGGCATGAGTGGTGGTGTTGCTTATGTTTATGACGAAGATGGCTTATTTGCTAAACGTTGCAATACAAGTATGGCAACACTTGAGCCAGTCTTAACAAGTGCTGAGCAAGAGGCGAAATTACCTAAATCAGAGTGGCATGCTCCGGTGAATGTTAAAGAAGGTGGTGAGCGTTTAACTGATGAGGTGATCTTAAAAGGTCTTATTGAAAGACACTTCAAACATACAGGTTCAGAGCGTGCCAAAGCAATTTTGGCTGACTGGGAAAAGTCACGTGCACGTTTTGTCAAAGTATTCCCAACTGAATATAAGCGAGCTTTGGGTGAGCTTTGGGAGAAATCTCAAGGTAGCAAACAAGCAGCTTCTGTTTAAGTTAGATCGGTAAAGAGACAAAGGACTAAAGGAATAAAGATGGGTAAAGTCACTGGATTCATGGAATACGAGCGCCTCAGCGAACATTATGAGGAACCAAAAAAACGTGTAAAGCACTACAAAGAGTTTGTTTTAGCTTTGACAGATGAGGAAGCTAAAACTCAGGGCGCACGCTGTATGGATTGCGGTATTCCATTTTGTAACAACGGTTGCCCTGTTAATAACATTATTCCAGACTTTAATGATTTGGTTTATCAGCAAGACTGGAAGCAAGCTATTGATGTGTTGCATTCAACCAATAACTTCCCTGAGTTCACGGGTCGTATTTGCCCTGCACCTTGTGAGGCTGCCTGTACATTGGGCATTCATGAAGCGCCAGTAGGTATTAAATCTATTGAACATGCGATTATTGATAAAGCATGGGCTAATGATTGGGTAAAACCACAAATTGCAAAGCAAAAGACTGGTAAAAAAGTAGCTATTGTTGGTTCAGGTCCTGCTGGTATGGCGGCAGCCCAACAATTGGCTCGTGCTGGTCATGACGTCACTCTTTATGAAAAGAATGATCGTGTTGGCGGTTTGCTTCGCTACGGTATTCCTGACTTCAAAATGGAGAAGGGTTTAATTGATCGTCGCGTTGAGCAAATGAAAGCTGAAGGCGTTAAATTTGAAACAGGTACTTTTGTTGGTAAAGATACACCGGGGAAAGAAGTTAAAAATTACTCTAAGAAAGTTGTATCTCCAGAGCAATTACAAAAAGACTTTGATGCGGTTGTTATTACTGGCGGTGCAGAGCAGCCACGTGACTTGCCAGTTCCTGGTCGTGAGTTATCTGGTGTTCATTACGCATTAGAGTTTTTGATTCCTCAAAATAAAGAAGTTGCCGGCGATAACAAGAACGAAATTCATGCACAAGGTAAGCATGTGATTGTTATTGGTGGTGGTGACACGGGTTCAGACTGTGTGGGTACTTCAAACCGTCATGGTGCCGCATCAGTTTCTCAGTTTGAGTTATTGCCTCAGCCGCCCGCAGAAGAAAACAAACCATTGGTTTGGCCATATTGGCCAACTAAGTTGCGCACATCCTCATCACATGATGAGGGTTGTGATCGTGACTGGTCAGTCGCAACTAAACGTTTTGAAGGTAAAGACGGTAAGGTTGAAAAGTTGATTGGTGTTCGTCTTGAGTGGAAAGATGGCAAGATGCAAGAAATCGCTGGCAGTGAATTTGAAATGAAAGCGGATTTAGTGTTCTTGGCAATGGGCTTTGTATCCCCTGTTCAACAAGTGCTGGATGCGTTTGGCGTTGAAAAAGATGCGCGCGGTAACGCAAAGGCCAGCACTGAAGGTGATAAAGCTTATTTTACAAACGTTTCGAAAGTATTTGCCGCGGGTGATATGCGTCGTGGCCAATCTCTCGTAGTTTGGGCAATTCGTGAAGGTCGTCAATGTGCTCGTGCAGTCGATGAGTTCTTGATGGGTAGCAGCGTATTGCCACGTTAATTCAAAGCACACTTCCGAAGTTGATACACTGCCACTATGAACCAATTGGAAAGCATAGTGGCAGACTCAAATAGAAACGTGGATACACTCAATTCAATCGTATCTCTCAAGGGCGTGGATTTCTCATACGCGCCGGGCGAAAGAACAATTCTTTCTGGCTTGAATATGGAGTTTCCGCGCGGCAAAGTGATTGCTGTGATGGGTGGTTCGGGTTGTGGAAAAACAACTGTTTTGCGTTTAATTGGTGGCCAAGTCAGTGCTCAAAAGGGACAAGTGCTTTTTGAGGGGCAAGATGTTGGCGCGATGAATACTTCACAGTTAATGAGTGCTCGTCGACGTATGGGTATGTTATTTCAGTTTGGCGCCTTGTTTACAGATATGAGCGTTTTTGAAAACGTCGCATTTCCATTAAGAGAGCACACCAAGGTTAGCGAACAAACTTTGCGAGATTTGGTTTTAATGAAATTAAACGCAGTTGGTTTGCGGGGCGCTAGAGATTTGATGCCATCGCAAATTTCTGGAGGTATGGCCAGGCGTGTTGCGCTAGCGAGAGCCATTGCTTTGGATCCGCCTCTGATTATGTATGACGAGCCATTTGCGGGATTAGATCCGATTTCTTTAGGGATCACAGCTCGTTTGATTAAGAATATGAATCAAGCCTTGGGAGCCACTAGCATTTTGGTGACACACGATATTCCAGAGACGTTTGAAATCGCTGATTATGTTTATTTCATTGCAAATGGAAAAATTGCTGCCGAAGGAACACCTGATGATTTGAAGGCCTCTTCAGATCCATTTGTAAAACAGTTTGTTTCTGCTGAGCCTGATGGTCCTGTGCCATTTCACTACCCTGGTAAAACCTTGGTTGAAGATTTTGGGGCGAATGTATGAATGTCGTTCTAAGTACATTGGCAGCGCTTGGCGCATTTGTTAGAGAAAATCTTAATGGCTTGGGTTACGCCACGCGTATGTTCCTCACAATCATGCGTCGCTCATCATTCTTATTAAAGCGTCCTCGACTAGTAACAGATCAAGTTCATTTTGTTGGGAATTACTCTTTTGTCATTATTGCTGTATCAGGCCTGTTTGTTGGCTTTGTTTTAGGTTTACAGGGTTACTACACCTTAAATCGTTATGGCTCAGAGCAAGCCTTAGGCCTATTAGTGGCCCTCTCGTTAACTCGTGAACTAGGACCAGTAGTGACGGCTTTGTTGTTTGCTGGGAGGGCTGGAACATCTCTAACCGCTGAAATTGGATTAATGAAGGCAGGGGAACAGCTAAGTGCTATGGAAATGATGGCAGTTGATCCATTGACTCGTGTTGTGGCCCCAAGATTGTGGGCTGGCATTATTGCGATGCCTATCTTAGCTGCGATTTTTAGTGCCGTAGGCATCATGGGTGGATACCTTGTTGGTGTGCCTCTGATTGGTGTGGATGAGGGTGCTTTTTGGGCGCAGATGCAAGCAGGGGTGGACGTTGCTCAAGATATTGGGAATGGCGTGATCAAGAGCATGGTCTTTGGGGTTGCTGTGACATTTATTGCACTTTTCCAGGGGCATGAAGCCAAGCCAACGCCTGAGGGTGTTGCAAGAGCAACCACTCGAACAGTCGTGATTGCATCCCTTGCAGTTCTAGCTCTAGATTTCCTTTTAACCGCCGTGATGTTCTCAAGCTGATAAAGTCTTATAAAGTTTATAAAAATATGAAAAAACAATCATTAGATATCTGGGTAGGATTATTTGTAGCTTTAGGGCTGCTAGCACTTCTATTTTTGGCATTAAAGGCCGGCAATATGAGTGCATTTACCTTTGAGCCAACATATCAGGTAAGTGCCAAGTTTGACAATATTGGTGGATTAAAGCCACGCGCTCCAGTAAAAAGTGCCGGAGTTGTTGTCGGCCGCGTTGCAGAAATTCGTTTTGATGATCAAAGTTATCAGGCAACAGTGGTCATGAACTTTGAGCAGCGTTATAAGTTCCCCAAGGATAGCTCTGCAAAAATTTTGACATCGGGGCTTTTAGGCGAGCAATATATTGGCATTGAAGCAGGTGGAGATGAAGCTATGATTAGCCAAGGCAGCAAATTAACGCAAACTCAATCGGCAATCGTGTTGGAAAATCTCATTAGCCAATTTTTGTATAGCAAAGCATCTGACTCAGCGCCAGCTGATAAGAAATAATTATCCATTATTAAAAAAACTGAATGCCATGACAACCCGAATAATTAATCTAATTCTAAAAAGCTCTGTGGTGTTATCGGTGTTGGTTTTGAGTGCATGTGCGTCCATCCAGCAAACTGATCGAGTTGCTAAGGTTGATCCATTTGAGCGAGTTAATAGAGCTGTATTTAGTTTTAATGAGGCAGCTGATGAGTATGTCATCAAGCCCGCTGCCGAAGCTTATAAGTTTGTTTTGCCTGAGTTTGTGAGAACTGGTGTTACCAACTTCTTTAGCAATATTAATGATGTCTTCGTTGCAGCTAATAATCTCTTACAAGGTAAGCCAAGCAATGCAGTCAGTGATATTGGTCGATTTTTAGTTAACTCAACAGTTGGTGTTTTGGGCTTCTTTGATGTTGCCTCCGATATGGGTTTGGATAAAAATCGAGAGGATTTTGGACAAACACTTGCTGTTTGGGGTGTGGGCGATGGCCCTTATGTCGTTTTACCATTTTTTGGACCAAGCAATATTAGAGACACTGTGGGTTTGGCAGTTGATATCGAAACCGACTTCATTATCAACACTAATAAGCTCAATAGCGATGAAAAAATTGCGGTGAATGGTTTGAGAGTTATTAATAAGCGAGCTGACTTATTGGATGCTGGTCAATTGCTAGAGGATGCTGCTTTTGATAAATACAGCTTCTTAAGGGATGGGTATATGCAGCGCCGCCGAAGCCAGATCTATGATGGAGAGCCGCCTCCAGTGAAAGAGGATGAGTGATTAAGTCATTCAGCCTGAGCCTTAGTGCTCAATAGCTAATACAATTCGATATTCCTATTAATTTGATGAAACTGAGAGTTATGCGCGCATCATTTTTAAAAGCTTTTTTAGTTTTACCCCTTTTCCTAATAGTCAACTCTTTTGCCTTTGCGCAAAATACAAGCACGCCAGATGGTTTGGTGAAATTTGTTGTTGAAGACGTAATGACAACTATTAAAAATGACAAAGCTATTCAGTCAGGTGACTTAAGAAGAATAAATGCTTTGGTTGATCAGAAGATTTTGCCGCACAGTGATTTTCAAAAAACAACACGCTTAGCTATGGGGCGCAATTGGTCAAAAGCGACACCTGAGCAGCAGGCCCAAGTTGCTCAAGAATTTAAAACTTTATTAGTTCGTATTTATGGCGGCGCATTGGCGCAAGTGAAAGATCAAAAAGTTCAGTACAAACCCTTTAGAGCAGCAGCTGAAGACACAGATGTCATTGTTAAGACAGCTGTTGTTGGCAAGGGTGAGCCTATTCAGTTGGACTATCGCTTGGAAAAGGGTCCCAACGGCTGGAAGGTTTATGACATCAATATTTTGGGAGCTTGGTTGATTGAGTCTTATCGTAACCAATTTAATGACCAAGTTAGTAAGGGTGGCATTGATGGCTTAGTGAAGTTTTTACAAGAGCGCAATACGGCTCTTTCTTCCAATAAATAATTGCCTAATATGAGCACCTCTTATCAATTACCTTTAGTTGTTTCGCATGAAAATGTTGAAGAAATTCTTGCGGCAGGTGGAAAGGTGATTGAAAAAATGGCTGCTGGGGACGTTTTAACAATAGACTGTCAGCTATTAAAAACATTTGACTCTAGTGCTTTAAGTGCCATCCTGTCTCTTAAGAGAGTTGCCTCAAAACGTGAGGTCATCATTCGATTGAATGCTATTCCTGAGAAGCTAGCTAGCTTGGCTAAGGTTTATGACCTTGCAGATGTTGTGTTGTCATGAGCGCTATTGCATTCGAAGATCTCAGTAAGAACTATGGGGCGCTGAAGGCCCTTGACCATATCAATTTAGAAATTCAAGAAGGCGAATTTTTTGGCCTGTTAGGGCCTAATGGCGCTGGCAAAACAACTTTGATTTCTATTTTGGCGGGACTGTGTCGCCCAAGCTCTGGTCGCGCCAAAGTCATGGGGCACGATGTGCAATTAGATTTTAGGGCGGCCCGCCGACTCTTAGGTATTGTTCCTCAAGAGCTCGTATTTGATCCATTTTTCAATGTTCGTGAAACTCTAGAATTTCAGTCAGGCTATTTTGGAATTAAAAATAACGCTGATTGGATCGATGAAATCATGCATCACTTAGGTTTAACTGATAAAGCTGACAAAAACATGCGTGCCTTATCAGGCGGTATGAAAAGACGTGTTTTGGTTGCGCAAGCTTTGGTGCATCGTCCTCCAGTAATTGTGTTGGATGAGCCTACTGCTGGGGTTGATGTTGAGTTAAGACAATCTTTATGGAAGTTTGTGAGTCGCCTTAATCAAGAGGGACATACGATTGTTTTAACAACCCACTATTTGGAGGAGGCTGAGCAGTTGTGCGGACGAATTGCCATGCTAAAAAAGGGGCAAATCGTTGCTTTGGACACTACAGCTAATTTGTTGGGGCGTGTAAAAAATAAAGATACTCGTGATGGTGATTTGGAAGATGTGTTTATGCAAATCATGAGTGAGGACAGTTCATTATGATTTCTCAACAACCATTTACTGTGGCCAGTGGGTTCTTTGCGCTGTTTTATAAAGAAGTTAAACGTTTTTGGCGGGTCAGCTTTCAAACTGTAGCTGCCCCTGTTTTAACGGCTATTTTGTATTTAATGATTTTTGGCCATGTTCTAGAAGACCATGTCAAAGTTTATGATGCCATTAGTTACACGGCTTTCTTGATTCCTGGTCTTGTGATGATGAGTCTTTTGCAAAATTCTTTTGCAAATACGTCATCGTCGATTATTCAATCAAAAATTACAGGTAATTTAATTTTTGTTTTACTAGCACCGTTGTCGCATCTTGAATTCTTTTCTGCTTATGTCTTAGCGGCTATGGTCAGAGGGTTAGTTGTTGGTCTGGGTGTATTTCTAGCCACTTGTTGGTTCACTAGTATTCATTTTGAATACCCATTGTGGATTCTGATATTTGGGCTACTGAGTTCTGGTGTCTTGGGCGCTCTTGGTTTGATTGGCGGCATTTGGGCCGAGAAATTTGACCAGTTGGCAGCCTTCCAGAATTTCTTCATCATGCCAGCGACGATGCTTTCAGGCGTTTTTTATTCTATCCATACTTTACCTGCTGTTTGGCAAAGTATTTCCCATTTCAATCCCTTCTTTTATATGATTGACGGATTCAGATTTGGATTTTTCGGCGTATCTGATGTATCACCTTGGGTTAGCGTCATAGTAGTGGGCGTATTTTTCATGCTGGTTTCGGCCATTGCTCTGCGAATGCTAGCTTCCGGCTATAAGCTTCGTCATTGATAAATTAATAGAAAAAATGTTACCAACTCCAGAACAAGTTCAGTCTTATATTGAGCAAGGTATTCCCTGTGACCACATCGCCGTTGAAGGTGACGGCCAGCATTTTTTTGCCACGATTGTGAGTCATGAGTTTGAGGGTTTGCGCTTAGTCCAGCGCCATCAAAAAGTATATGCAGCATTAGGTGATAGGATGAAGGCAGAAATACATGCGCTATCTTTTAAGGCCTTAACCCCTGCAGAATTTGAACAAGAAAAAGATCAATAAGATTCGAGTTCAGCTTACTGAGGATTGAGTCATCATTAAAGAAACTGTAGAGAGCAATAGTGGATAAGTTATTAATTCAGGGTGGGCAGGCATTAAAAGGTGAAATCACCATCACAGGTGCAAAAAATGCCGCATTACCAATTCTTTGTGCAGCACTGTTGAGTGCAGAGCCGATTACTTTACGTAACTTACCTGACTTGCAAGATGTTAGAAC
The DNA here is from genome assembly GCA_039804685.1 of Pseudomonadota bacterium. GTDB lineage: Bacteria > Pseudomonadota > Gammaproteobacteria > Burkholderiales > Burkholderiaceae > Polynucleobacter. The sequence goes on from JBDLVQ010000047.1 coordinate 37,057, forward strand.
CATTCTGAAAATTTTGGCTCAAATGGGCTTGAAGGTAACTTTCCCTAATCTAGATGATCGCTCTGTTGTGATTTTGGATGGTGCTGACATCCATACGCCAGAAGCTTCTTATGATTTAGTTAAAACAATGCGAGCCTCTATTTTGGTTTTAGGACCTTTATTGGCTCGGTTTGGCCGCGCCAAAGTTTCTTTGCCTGGTGGTTGTGCTATTGGCGCTCGCCCAGTAGATCAGCATATCAAAGGACTTAAGGCGATGGGTGCTGATATTTATATTGAGCATGGGTACATAGAAGCTAAGTTTGGAAAAAATCCAAATGCATTAATGGGCGCCAAAATACTCACAGATATGATTACTGTCACAGGTACAGAGAATTTGTTGATGGCAGCAGTTTTAGCTGAAGGCGAAACCGTATTAGAAAATGCTGCCCGTGAACCCGAGGTAACTGATTTAGCAGAGCTTCTAATTAAGATGGGGGCGAAGATCAAAGGCTTGGGCACAGATCGCTTAATCATCCAAGGTGTTAAAGCTTTACATGGTGCTGAACACAGCATCATCCCCGATCGTATTGAAACAGGGACATTCATGTGTGTTGCTGGTGCTATGGGGGAATTGGGCGCTGATTTGATGATCAAAAACGCACGACCAGATACTTTAGATGTCGTGATTGATAAATTGCGTGAAGCTGGCGTTCAAATTGAATTAGGCTCTGATTGGATTCATGTGAAGATGAATCAACGCCCTAAAGCAGTGAGCTTTAAAACATCTGAATACCCAGCATTTCCAACCGATATGCAGGCCCAATTTATGGCAATGAATTCCGTTGCATCGGGCACATCACGTGTGACAGAGACTATTTTTGAGAACCGTTTTATGCACGTCCAAGAATTAAACCGCTTGGGGGCCAATATTGTTATTGAGGGTAATACTGCAACCACAGAGGGTGTTGACAGCTTATCTGGCGCGGTCGTGATGGCTACAGACCTGAGGGCCTCCGCCAGTTTGATCATTGCTGGCCTAGCTGCAAAAGGTGAAACGATGGTTGATCGTATTTATCACCTAGATCGTGGTTATGACCGCATGGAGCGAAAATTAGCGGCTGTAGGCGCCAATATCGCGCGCGTGAAATAATAGAGGCATGTCTAATATGATTACCTTAGCCCTATCCAAAGGCCGCATCTTTGATGAAACTTTGCCCATGTTGGCAAAGGCCGGCATAACTGTCTCTGAAGATCCGGAATCTTCACGTAAATTAATCTTGCCCACTTCAAGCCCTCATTTAAGAGTCATTATTGTTAGAGCTTCTGATGTTCCGACATATGTACAGTATGGTGCTGCGGATATCGGAGTAGCTGGCTATGATGTCTTGGCCGAGCATGGTATGGAGGGCTTGTACGCCCCGATAGATTTGGGGATTGCTAAGTGCCGTTTGTCAGTAGCGGTTCGAGAAGGTTTTGACTACGCTAGTGCTGTTCGTCAAGGCGCGCGTTTGCGAGTAGTGACCAAGTATGTTCAACAAGCCAGAGAACACTTTGCCAATAAAGGTGTTCACGTTGATTTGATCAAACTGTATGGCTCGATGGAATTAGGTCCTTTGGTAGGTCTTGCTGATGCGATTGTAGATTTGGTTTCCACAGGAAATACTTTAAAAGCCAATCATTTGAAAGAGGTAGAAGTGATTGGTCAAATCAGTTCGCGATTAGTGGTTAATCAGGCTGCTTATAAGCGCCGCCGTGATGAGTTGCAACCATTATTAGATGCGTTTTCAAAAGTTTAAATAAGCTCATGACAACATTCATCGTCCGCCAGTTAAATAGCCAAGATGCTCATTTCTCAGCAGATCTAAAAAAGCTTTTGGCTTTTTCTGCAGAAGATGATGCTGCTATTGATTTGGCCGCCGCCAAAATTTTGGCGGATGTTCGAGTGCGGGGTGATGCAGCAGTTTTGGAATACACACAAAAATTTGATCGCTTGAGTAAAGATCAGGCGAGTTCAGTAAAAGCTTTAGAGATTTCAAAAGCTGATTTATTGGCAGCATTAAATTCTTTGCCTAAAGATCAAAAAGAAGCACTCGAAGCTGCTGCAGAGCGCGTTAAAAGTTATCACCAGCGCCAAAAAGTAGAGTCAGGTTGTCATAGTTGGGACTATGCAGATGAAGACGGTACGCGCCTAGGGCAAAAAGTAACGCCTTTAGATCGTGCAGGCTTGTATGTACCGGGCGGTAAAGCAGCTTATCCATCATCTGTATTGATGAATGCCATTCCTGCAAAAGTGGCCGGTGTTGCTGAGGTCATCATGGTAGTTCCAACACCAGATGGTATTCGCAATCCCTTGGTTCTTGCAGCGGCGGCGGTGGCTGGTGTTGATCGCGCTTTCACAATCGGTGGCGCTCAAGCGGTTGGTGCCTTGGCTTATGGTACTGAAACTATTCCAGCAGTAGATAAGATTGTCGGACCTGGCAATGCTTATGTTGCAGCGGCTAAGCGTCGAGTATTTGGCACCGTTGGTATCGATATGATTGCCGGGCCCTCAGAGATTTTAGTTTTGTGTGATGGTAAAACTAACCCAGATTGGGTGGCTATGGATTTGTTCTCACAAGCAGAGCATGATGAGTTAGCTCAATCTATTTTATTGTGTCCTGATCAAGGCTTCATCGATCAAGTTCAGGCTAGCATTCAGAAGTTCTTGCCAGAGATGCCAAGACAGGCTGTGATCCGTCAATCCTTGCAAGATCGCGGCGCCATGATTTTGGTCAAGAGTATGGAAGAAGCTTGTGAGATTGCTAACTCGATTTCTGCAGAGCACTTAGAAATCTCTGCAGAAAACCCTCGTCACTGGGCGGAATTAATTCGCCATGCAGGCGCTATTTTTATGGGACCTTATACCAGTGAATCTCTTGGAGATTATTGTGCCGGTCCTAATCACGTTTTACCAACGATGAGAACAGCTCGCTTCTCATCACCTTTAGGCGTTTATGATTTTATTAAACGCTCTAGCATGATTGAGGTCAGTGCTGCTGGTGCTCAAAGCTTAGGGCAAATTGCGAGTACTTTGGCTCATGGTGAAGGTCTGCAGGCGCACGCAAGAGCGGCAGAGTTAAGACTCAAGAAGTAAATCCAATAAAAAGTATTTAAAGTAATGGCATACAGTTTGTGTGCCATTACTTTTGTTGATTTGATTTCTTACTTATAAAAACTATAAAATTCTGTTTTAAGAGGAGACAGGATGAACATGACATCATTCAGCACCCTTCAATACTCAAAAGAATTACAAGCTGTTGGGTTCAGTCAATCTCAAGCAGATGTCATCGCCGAGGGTGTGGGTATGAATTTAAATGCCACACATGACTTTGCAACCAAGAAAGAGTTGTATGAAGTTAGAGATCAGTTGAATGAAAAAATTGATCAAAAGTTTGATCATCTAGATGAAAAATTTAATCTTTTGGATAAAAAAGTTTCTCATTTGGAAGGCAAAATTAACTGCATGGCAGATGTGTTAACTAGCAAACTATTCAATCGCCTAGGAGGCTTGATGGTTGCTTGTATGTCAATCGGTATTGGTCTTGTGACATTAATGGTGAAGGGGTATTAAAAGGATGAATACTTCGGAGATTTTTTATATTTAAAGAAAGCTGGGATTTCAGAATCTCATTCAGAGGCAATCACTTATGTTCTCAAAGAATCAAATTTTTATTGTGATTTTGGAACTAAAACAGATTTAAAAGATCTCAGATATGAAATGAAATGCTTAGAGCGCCGATTGACTAATAAAGTTGGCGCCATATTAGTTGGTACAGCCAGTGTGGCGATACTTCTAGATAAGCACCTATGATATTTCTAAAACCAGCATACTTATTTTGAGTATTTAGACTATCTCTTTAAGCTCTTTAATAAGTGCAGCACATTGCTCATCAGTTCCAATGGTGATGCGTAAATGCTGATCAATGCGTGGTAATTTAAAGTGGCGGACGATGATATGTTTTTCACGCAATGCCGCGGCAATTGCTGCAGCATCTTTAGAGGGGTGCTTGGTGAAAACAAAGTTGGCCTGCGATGGAATAGTTTCAAAACCGAGTTGGGATAAATCTTTGACGAGTGTCTCTCTAGTTTGAATCACTGCTTTGCTAATTTTGTGGAGATACTCTTGATCTTGAATAGCAGCTACCGCTCCAGCCATCGCCAATTTATCGATAGGGTATGAGTTGAAACTATTTTTAACGCGCTCAAGAGCTTCAATTAGATCTGGATGCCCTACTGCATAACCTACACGAAGACCTGCCAACGCGTAAGATTTTGACAGGGTGTGTGTGACTAATAGATTAGGGTATTGGTTCACAAGAGTAACTGCAGATTCTGTTCCGTAATCAACATAAGCTTCATCAATCACAACAACGCTCTCTGTATTAGCTGCGAGAAGTGTTTTGATGTCAGCTAACGGTAAAGCTCTTCCAGTTGGCGCATTGGGGTTAGGGAAAATAATTCCGCCGTTTTTGCCATTATTTTTTTGTAGGTAGTTGCCAACAGCAATTGAGAAATCCTCTTGAAGAGAGATGTTTTCAAAAGCGATATCGTAAAGATTACAGTAGACCGGATAGAAGCTGTAGGTGATATCAGGAAAAAGAATGGGCTCGTCGTGCTTTAAGAGGCCTAAAAATGCATGAGCCAATACTTCATCGGACCCATTGCCTACAAAAACTTGCTGAGTGTTCACCCCATGAATTTTGGCAATCGCTTGTTTAAGAACATCCGAATTAGGATCTGGGTAAAGGCGTAATCCATCGGTATTAGCGCTGGCAATAGCAGCTAATGCCTTAGGGGATGGGCCGTAAGGGCTTTCATTGGTATTCAACTTGATCAATTGGCTCAGTTTGGGCTGCTCCCCTGGTACATAAGGGGTTAAATTTTTGACAGTTTTGCTCCAAAAACGGCTCATCTTGATGTCTTACCTTGTTTTCTGAATAGTTTTCAACGATTTTTAGCTAAATTCTTTATGAATCAGCGTCTTCAAGAGGGTAACACGGGGTGGAATTTCATGAGGACGGTGATATTATGACGGCATGCGCCAAGTAGATGTCACAAGAAACACTTCAGAGACCCAAATTCAGATTGCCCTTAATTTAGACGGCACGGGTCAAGCTCAACTTAATTCTGGGGTACCTTTCCTAGATCACATGCTTGATCAGATTGCCCGTCATGGCATGATTGATTTAGCAGTGACCGCTAAAGGTGATATACATATTGATGATCACCACACTGTTGAAGATGTGGGTATTACATTAGGCCAAGCAATTGCTAAGGCAGTTGGCGATAAAAAAGGCATTACTCGCTATGGGCATTCTTATGTGCCATTAGATGAAACTTTGTCTCGTGTTGTGGTTGATTTTTCTGGTCGTCCAGGACTTGAGTTTCATGTCCCATTTACACGGGCGCGCGTCGGTGATTTTGATGTTGATCTCACGATTGAATTTTTCCGTGGCTTTGTTAATCATGCCGGGGTCACTTTGCATATCGATAACTTGCGTGGCATCAACGCTCACCACCAAATTGAGACGGTATTTAAAGCCTTTGGCCGCGCATTGCGTATGGCTTTAGAGTTAGATCCGCGCGCAAGTGGGGTTGTGCCTTCTACCAAGGGTAGTTTGTAAGACTTCAGACTTCTCACTCACCCTTCAGTATTTAGGTTCATACCTTGTCTAAAAATTCACCGAGCATTGCTATTGTTGATTACGGCATGGGCAATCTACGCTCTGTTGCTCAAGCATTAATGCATGCGGCACCTGAAGCTAAAGTTGAAATAGCCTCGACTCCTGAGCAAATTAAAGCAGCAGATAAAGTAGTTCTTCCAGGCCAGGGCGCCATGCCTGATTGCATGACACATCTCAGAGATTCTGGTTTATTAGAGGCTGTTTTAGAAGCTGTGAAAAACAAACCAATGTTGGGTGTTTGTGTTGGCGAACAAATGTTATTTGATAGCAGCACTGAGGTGCGTTTTGATGCCCCAACTGGTACTGATATCACACCAGGTCTTGGTTTATTACCAGGTAAAGTCATTCGATTTGATTTGGCTGGCAAAAACCAAGCAGATGGTTCCCATTTTAAGGTTCCCCACATGGGGTGGAACCAGGTTCAGCAAACAAGGGCTCACCCTCTATGGGATGGCATTCCAGATAACAGCAGCTTCTATTTTGTGCATAGCTACTATGCAGTGCCAGATAATTCAGCTCATACTGTAGGTTCTACAGATTATGGAACTTTATTTACATGTGCCGTAGCCAAAGAAAATATTTTTGCGACACAGTTTCATCCAGAAAAAAGTGCACACTTAGGTTTGCGCTTGTACCAAAACTTTACGCGTTGGCAGCCTTAATGAATGATTCATTGATTGACTGTTTCAACTAATAACTGCCCACCAACTACTTTCACTTAACCACTACTTATTTAACTATTCATCATGTTGTTAATTCCAGCTATTGATCTTAAACAAGGCCACTGTGTTCGCTTAGAGCAAGGTGATATGGATAAAGTAACGACCTTCTCCGAAGATCCGGGTGCGATGGCCAAGCATTGGGTTGACCAGGGCGCTCGCCGCTTGCACTTGGTGGATTTGGATGGCGCTTTTGCGGGTAAGCCCAAGAATGAATCTGCAATCAAATCAATCTTGAAAGCTGTTGGGGACGATATTCCTGTGCAGCTGGGTGGCGGTATTCGCGATTTAGAAACAATTGAACGTTTATTGGACGACGGTATTAGTTACGTCATTATTGGCACTGCCGCTGTTAAAAATCCAGGCTTTTTGCAAGATGCTTGCGTGGCTTTCCCAGGACATATCATTGTTGGGCTAGATGCCAAAGAAGGCAAGGTTGCTACTGATGGATGGAGCAAGTTGACCGGTCACGAAGTAGCTGACTTAGCCAAGAAATATGAAGACTACGGTGTTGAAGCCATCATTTATACAGATATTGGAAGAGATGGCATGTTGCAAGGTATCAACATGGATGCAACAGTGAAGCTTGCTCAAGCAGTGAATATTCCAATTATTGCTAGTGGTGGTTTAACAAATATGAAAGATATCGATGCACTCTGTAACGCTGAACCTGAGGGTGTCATGGGCGTTATTGCTGGCCGCGCTATTTACACTGGTGATTTGAAATTGGCTGAGGCGCAGAAATACGCTGACGCAAATAAAAAGTAATAGAAAACTTAAAGCCCAAGTTAAAAGAAAATAAATCAACCCATGCTCTCAAAAAGAATTATTCCCTGTTTAGATGTCACAGCCGGTCGAGTTGTGAAAGGGGTGAATTTTGTTGAATTAAGAGATGCAGGTGATCCAGTCGAAATTGCAAAGCGCTATGACGATCAAGGTGCTGATGAAATTACTTTCTTAGACATCACGGCGACCTCTGATGGCCGCGATTTAATTTTGCACATTATTGAAGATGTGGCATCCCAGGTCTTTATTCCATTAACTGTTGGTGGTGGTGTACGAGAAGTGGCTGATGTGCGTCGCTTATTAAATGCCGGCGCGGACAAAGTGGGTATGAACTCAGCAGCGGTTGCAAATCCAGATTTGGTTTCAGATGCTGCTGCTAAGTATGGGTCACAGTGCATCGTTGTGGCGATTGATGCCAAGCAAACTCAAGCTGGCCTTTGGGAAGTTTTTACGCACGGCGGTAGAAAAAATACAGGCATCAATGCTGTTGCGTGGGCGATGGAAGTTGCCAAACGAGGTGCAGGAGAAATTCTTTTAACCAGTATGGATCGTGACGGCACTAAGAATGGTTTTGATTTGGAATTAACTCGGGCTGTCAGTGACGCAGTTCCTGTGCCAGTGATTGCATCAGGTGGTGTGGGCAATTTGCAACATTTAGCAGATGGGATTACAAAGGGGCATGCTGATGCAGTTTTAGCTGCCAGTATTTTCCACTTCGGCGAGCATACTGTTGGTCAAGCAAAACAACTAATGGCTAGTCAAGGAATTCCGGTTCGCTTATAAGTTCGGATAGACTGATAAAAGCTAAACAAATAGATTTCTTTATTTAAATTAATTAAAAGCACAAATACCCCATGACTGAAGTAAATCAAAGTAATCAAGCAGACTGGCTATCTCAAGTGACCTGGAATGAGCAGGGCTTGGTGGCTGTTATTGCGCAGGAAGCTGATACTGGGGATGTGTTGATGATGGCATGGATGAATCATGAGTCTTTAAAGCTCACTTTAGAAAAAGGTGAAGCGGTTTATTGGTCACGTTCTAGAAAAAAGATTTGGCATAAGGGTGAAGAGTCTGGTCACGTCCAAGTGATCAAGAGTATTCATTTAGATTGTGATGGCGATACTATTTTGATCAAGGTTGATCAAAAAGATCGTATTGCTTGTCATACTGGGGCGCATAGCTGTTTTTTCTTAACCTTGGAAAAAACATCAGGCGGCCCAGTTTGGAGAAAATAGTTTAGAGTGCTCTAACGAATTCAATAAAAGATATAACAATGACAGATCAAAAAAAGTCGAATGACGCAAACAATATGGATGCCATCAAGCGTTTGGCTGATGTTGTCGACGCTCGCAAAGCCGACTTTTTGGCTGGTCGGGCTGATCCTAATGTTTCTTATATTGCAAAGCTATTCAGTAAGGGTGATGACGCTATCTTGAAAAAGATTGGTGAAGAAGCAGCTGAAACTGTCATGGCTGCAAAAGATAGTCGTTTTGCTAATTTGGTGCCTGAGATGCAAACAAAATTAGTGGGTGAAATCGCAGATCTTTGGTTCCACTGTTTTGTAGCTTTATCCCAATTTAATTTGCGCCCTGAAGACGTGATCGCTGAATTAGAGCGTCGTGAGGGCGTTTCTGGTATTGCTGAAAAAGCGGCTAGAAAATCATAATTAACCGGTTTTAACTGAAAACCATTAAATAAGATCAAGTCATGAACCCAGAAGAACAATTAGGTCATTCAGAGAACTGTATCTTTTGTAAGATTATTGCAGGCAAGATTCCCAGCAAAAAAGTCTATGAAGATGATGAAATATATGCCTTCCATGATATTAATCCAACGGCCCCCGTTCATTTTTTGATGATTCCAAAGCGCCATTTTGCAAATTTAATGGATGCAGATAGCGCAGATGAGGCATTACTGGGTAGAATGATGACAATTGCACCGCGCCTTGCTCTTGAGCAGGGTTGCCGCCCTGGCGATGCTGGGGGCTTTCGTGTAATGATTAATAATGGTGCTGATGGTGGTCAAGAGGTTTACCATTTGCATATGCACGTGATGGGTGGCCCCCGTCCGTGGAATAAAAACTAATTAGGAGCAATCATGGGTTCATTTAGCATTTGGCATTGGATTATTGTTTTAGTTATCGTTCTCTTAGTATTTGGTACTAAGAAATTGCGTAACATTGGTTCAGATCTGGGTGGTGCCGTTAAGGGCTTTAAAGATGGTATGAAAGGTGGCGAAGAAAAGCCAGCTGATGCTATTCCTCCATCAAGCCAAATTCCAGCTGATGGCAAGACAGTAGATGTTCAAGCTAAGGATGTGAATAAGGCCTAAGCCTTTAGCCATCAAATTGTTGATGGCCTTTCACATTCAACAACACATAAAGTTCATTTGACATGATCGATCTTGGTATTTCCAAGCTCGCCCTCATTGCGGTAGTCGCATTGGTGGTGATAGGTCCTGAGCGTTTGCCTAAGGTAGCCCGTATGGCTGGTAATCTTTTAGGTCGTGCGCAACGCTACATGGCTGAAGTCAAATCAGAGGTCAATCGTCAGGTTGAATTAGATGAACTTAGAAAAATGCAAGAGGCAGCAACGTCTGCTGTCAAAGATGTTCAATCAAGTGTGGGCCAAGTTGAATCGGGCCTTCATGATATTGGCAGAAATCTAAATGATGCTGATTCGGCTAGCTCGGATAATTTTGACTTTAGCAATGACTATGGCATTCGTGAGCCAAAAACTAGCTTAAGGCAAGGGCGTGATAGTTGGGGTGTCAAAAAAGCGGCAATGCCTCAATGGTACAAGCGCAGTGCTGGGGTTAAAACACGAGTTCAATCAGGTGCGGCGCGTGTAAAACGCTTTAGACGTTCAGCATCTCAGCAACGTCCACTTAAATCTTTTTTCTGAAAAATAAGATAAAAATAAATTTAAAAGAAATGATTTAAAAGATGACGCAGAACTCAAGCCAAGACTCTCAACAACCAGAAAAAGAAGATGGGATTCAAGAAACATTTCTTTCTCATTTGTTTGAGTTACGCGATCGCTTAATTAAATCTGTTGGTGCTTTGTTGTTTGTATTCTTGTGCCTGGTTTATTGGGCGCCAGATATTTTTCACTTATTTTCTAAGCCGCTACTTGATGCACTACCTAGCGGTGGCAAGATGATTGTAACTGATGTTACTGGTTCTTTTTTTGTTCCAATGAAGGTCACGATGTTGGTGGCATTTTTGGGTGCGTTGCCGTTCATCATGTATCAGATTTGGTCATTTATTGCACCTGGCTTGTATAACCATGAGCGCCGTTTGATTTTGCCTATTGTTACAAGTAGCTATTTACTATTTGTTTCGGGGATGGCCTTCGCTTATTTCTTGGTTTTCCCAACGGTATTTCAATTCATGGCGCATTACAACGCACCACTTGGTGCTGATATGGCGACCGATATTGATAAATACTTAAGCTTTGCTATGACGACTTTCTTGGCTTTCGGTTTGACCTTTGAGGTGCCAGTTGTTGTTGTGGTCTTGGTGAAGTTAGGTATGGTCCGAATTAAGAAACTAAAAGAAATTCGTCCTTACATCATTGTTGGCGCATTTGTGATTGCTGCTGTTGTAACGCCGCCTGATATTTTGTCTCAACTTTTGTTAGCGGTTCCTCTTTGCATACTCTACGAGTTAGGCATTTTGGTTTCTAGATTCTATGAGCCTAAATTAGATTCCGCTGATTTAGAGGCCCAAGCCTAAGCATCTAAATAATGCTTACTCACTATCTTCAGAGTCTTCTTCTGTAGAATCCTCAGAAGAAACATCGAGCATTTGCATTAACTTCTCCAAGCGATAACGGCGTTGCCTCAAATTGCCTTCATCAACGATGTGATTGCTAAATGCGTTTCCAAAAGCTTTGCTAGCCATCATCAGTGCTTTTCGTTGCTCTAAGGTTTCAATCAAAATTAATTTCGGGACTGAGCGGGGCAGGTGTTCTCTAATGTCGATCACGGCACCATGTTCATGTTGAGCGCTAGCAATATCCGTGAGTAACAACTCTGCCTTAGAGAGATTGAGTTGATTAGCAACAATCACGCGATGACAAATCAATAGCATGTCTCCTGTGAAACGGTGCGAACTTTCATTCAGAGCTTTGGTGGTTTCAAGAGCCAAAGCTCTCCATCGATTCTGATTTGCATCAGGGCAGCTAATCATGACTTTAGCTAAAAGTTCTTGAGCTGCACTCACCCCCTGTTGGGCTGCATGCCAAATCCAATAAGAAGCATGGAATCCTTCAATATCGTCTTCTGATTGGCTACGCTTTCGCCAAAGTGCTGCACCTTTACGATATTGCGCTTCTGGGTGACCTAGATCTGCCGCTTTATCAAAACAAGCATCGCTATCTTCAGCGCTGTACGCAGAGTATTGAGGCATGCGATTAATGAGGCCTAGTGCATACCAAGCATCGCGCTCGTCTTTGTTAGCTGCTTGCTTTAACCAATACACGGCACGTTTTAATCGGGCGTTACCGCCGCTTTCAATATCAGCTGTTTGCTGATTGATATCACTCGGATCTTTTAAATCAATTTTGGCTAAGCGTAAGCCAAGTGCCAATTGAGCCGGCGTATAAGAGAGTTCCGCTGCAATTTCTAAAGCATCACTGTTAGTAAGATATTTCCAGGCTGCCCAATATAGCAACACGTAATCAGCAGATGGTTTTTTGGCTAATAACAATTGAGGTAAATGGATTTTGATCGCAGGGATCAAATCTTCATCAATGCTGCTCGCAAATGAACGCAAGCTATTAAGACCAACTTCATTAGGCTTAATAGCTAAAGCAATCATGATTTTTTTTGCTCTAGCTGGATCAATTATCCCTAGGCGTCCATCTTGAAGACATTGAGAGAGCAGTTGTTGGGCTGCAGTTTGTTCTTTAAATGAAGATAGATCTGCTAATTCTTCTAAATAGCGATGAGCATGCACTTTGAAGCTGTCGATACCGCCAGCATCTGCCCAATGCTTCTCAGTCATTTGTGTAAATGCCATCGCCGTAATAGGCGTTTCTGAGATAGCGCCTTTGCGCAAGCTAAAGTGCGCAATAACTTGAGCAACTAACCACCGAGCTCTGCTGTGGCCTGAGTGGGCAGCGCGTAATAGACACTTCCAGGCAAAAGGAGCTTGCTCGGATGATAGGTTGAAAGCCAAATCTAAATGATCGGCGACTAATGTTGAAATATCCTCAATAAATCCGACACTTACAGAGGCTTTTTCAAGCCATAACAAAGCATTTTGTTGGTTTTGAGGTATACCATCACTACCAATAAGGTAATTTTCACCTATTTTCTGTTGCGCCAAAGCATCACCAGATCGTGCCAACTTCATCAGTTTCAGAAAATCTCTACTTGCCATGTGACAAAATCACCATATTTATTAGGGTTAATATGTATTTAACACCTAATTTCCTTTGAAATATAGATAAAAGAATTAAGTTTGTTGCGCAGATGCAACACTACTTTGAGTTCTTATAAAAATCGACAGAAACAAAGGGGTTTAGACCCGCAAGCCTACATGAGCAGACATCTAAAACGTGCAATATGCCTAGGTCCCTAGAAGAACTAGGTACGTTTATTTCACATTTTTGGAGATTTACGAATGAAAAAATTATTAATCGCTTCAGCAGCACTAGCAATGGTTGCTGGTACAGCACAAGCTCAATCATCAGTAACTATTTACGGTGCTTACGGTAATAGCTCTACACAAACAAAAACAAATGGCGTTACAGCTGCTGCAGTTAGCCAAAGTGCTGCTAATGACCACTTAAGCACAACTAATCTTGGTATTACTGGTACTGAAGATTTAGGTGGCGGTATGTCAGCTTTCTTTAAATTAGAAGGTGACTTATCAGGTACTGGAAGTTTAGGTGCTGCTGATACAACTCAAACAAACATTTTTAACCGTCACGCACACGCTGGCTTAGTAACTCAGTTTGGTACATTGACAGTTGGTCGTCAGAATGACTCAGTTAAAGATACAGAAGGTTTGGCACAGGTTTATAACTTGTCAGATAACTTACATAACAAAACACGTATTGGTGACCGCATTGCCAATGCAACTAAATATGCAACTCCAGTATGGAATGGTTTGAGCGCAACATACACATACTCAAACAACCCTGCTGATACAGCTGGAACAGGTGTTGACTCTACAACTACTCATAACAGTTATGCAGTTAACTACAAATTGCCAGTTAATGGTGGTGTAGATCTTGCTTACGCTCACGGCGAAGAGAAAAACACCGCTACTGGTGTTCAATCAGGTAAAACATCACGTATCAGTGCTCGCACTGATGTTTTGGGCGTAACAGTTGGTGCTGCTTACACAACTAACCAAGCAGCTTCTACTGAAGGTAAAACAAAGCAAACTTTGATTTCAGCTAGCAAGGCTTTTGGTAATATCGAAGTTAAAGCTCACTATGTAAACAATAACGCTGCGTCTAACGTTAATGCTGATGGTAAAGATGGTGTTGACGGTAATGGTTACGGTGTAATGGGTGTTTATAACTTCAGCAAGCGTACAGCTGTTTATGCTGGCTATGCTGACTTTAATGGCACAGCTGCAACTAACGACGTTAAAGTTACAACAGTTGGTTTAGTTCACAAGTTCTAATGCCACGCTGGCCTAGCCAGTTTGAAATTAGTTAGTACGTCAGTACTAAGTAGCAAATTGAACCCACTCTTCGGAGTGGGTTTTTTCATTATTGATCAAGTTTTTCTATTAACTTATTTGGGTAGATAAGCTTTGATTTTTCTTATACAAGCCCAAGAGCACCCAAGGCAGCTCCGAACGCCAGCATCCAAAGAATATGGATCTTGGTTTTAATCGTTAATAGAGCAATCAAGCTAGCCAACAGTAATAGTGGCCAATCAAGCAATACATCTCTATGGGGTGTCGTTAATAACCAGCATGTTGCTAAGAGCATGCTAATCACTATGGGCGCCATCCCCTGCTTAAAAGCTCTAACAACTTTTAATTCTTTATTTTTTTGAGCCCACTGAGCTGCAAAGAAAGTTAATGTGGTGCTCGGTATCAAAATACCAAATAAAGCGATCAGCGCTCCCATCAAACCTAGTAGAGGTTGTAGATAAATCTCTGTAGTGGCATTTAGGCCAACATGCCAACCAAATAGGGCCACAAATAGTAAGTTGGGGCCTGGCGCAGATTGAGCAATGGCAATCGAGGCATTAAATTGAAGATCGTTAATCCAGCCCTTTTCAAGAACTAAGAATCTTTGCATCTCTGGGGCAAGCGTAATCGCACCACCTACAGCCATTAATGACAGTAATGCCATATTTAGAAATAAACTCAACCAATCCATAAACCCAAGGGTGATCATGATTCCAACTTTCGATAAGTCAGGAATATCGCACTAGAACCAAAAATAAGTATTGCGTACACAAGCGATAGCTTGAAATAGGTGACACCTATAAAGCATAAGGCAACAATGAACCAACATAAAGGTCGCTTGAGCGGATGTTTTTTAAACGTACTCGCTAGCTTCAGTGATGTCCCTGCAATTAATCCTGCAGCAACTGCGGCCATGCCCTTCAATGCGCCAATAACATGTGGATTGTTACTGATGCTTGAGTAAAAGAAAATTAAAACAAGCACCAAGCACAGTGGAATTAACAGTAATCCAAGAAGTGCTGCCAAACCACCCTTTAAGCCAAAGTAGCGGTTACCAATAATGAGTCCTAAATTAACCACATTGGGTCCAGGCATTACTTGAGCTACAGCCCAATCTTCCACGAACTCTTCTTTTGTTAGCCAGCCATGTTTTTCGACAAGTTCTTTTTGGGCTACTGGGAAAACGCCGCCAAAACCTTGAAGTGCCAACCAAGAAAATCTCCAAAAGATTTCTTTACAAGATTGTGGGTATTGACGTTCCAAAGTGCTGTCCTGATTGAGTTTTAGGAAATTTATGTGATTTTTGCGGTATTGTCTTAACGATAACTACTTTTTAAAAAATAGGGAACTAAAACAACTCAAATATTTTGAAGTAGTAGTTGATTGCTGCGCTTGCCATCCACTGACAACATGACCCCTAATATAGTTAATAAATCAGCATCATGCCGTCACCGATCAAGTAAACAATTACTGCATTTTTTTTGATTATTTCATTAGAATCATAAGATGAATATCAATCAGGTACACATTAGTGAGGTGGGCCCTCGCGATGGATTGCAATCCATCAAAAGTGTCATGCCAACAGAGCAAAAATTTCAATGGTTACAAGCACTATATGCAGCAGGCATTGAAGAAATTGAAGTTTGCTCATTTGTGCCAGCGCTCCTACTACCTCAAATGGCAGATGCCACAGAGGTGGTCAAATATGCAAAATCGCTTAAAGCAGGTACCGTCCTTGCTTTGACTCCTAATCTAAAAGGTGCTCAAGCAGCCATTAGTGCGGGAGTTGATAAATTAACCATTCCCGTATCTGCTAGCGAAGCTCATTCATTAGCTAATGTTAGAAAAACACGCCAAGAAATGATTCAGCAAGTAGCTGAGATCATTCAATATAAAAATACGGTGGCGCCACACATCAATGTCGAAGTAGGCATTTCAACTGCTTTTGGCTGTACCCTACAAGGGGCTGTTCCAGAATCTGAAGTTATTCATATGGCCGCATCACTCGCTGCTGTAGGCGTTGATGAGGTTGGATTGTCAGACACAACCGGTTATGCCAATCCGGCGCAAGTCAAACGCTTATTTAAACAGTTATCTCAAGAATTAGGCGCTAAGGCCGGCGCTGCTCATATGCATAACACGCGGGGCTTAGGTTTAGCTAATTGTCTAGCTGCATATGAAGAGGGTGTTCGTACTTTTGATGCATCTCAGGGTGGTATTGGGGGCTGTCCTTATGCACCGGGAGCATCAGGCAATGTGGTGACAGAAGATCTGGTATTCATGTTTGAAGCAATGGGCATAAAAACAGGGATCAATTTTGAAAAATTACTTGAAGCCAGAAAAATACTTCAGGCAGCTCTACCCCATGAACAAATTTATGGCATGACACCGGAAGCTGGCATCCCTAAGGGATTTAATATTAATGGCTGATCAGACGCTGCCCTACGAGGGGATTCGGGTTGTAGAGTTCACACACATGGTGATGGGTCCAACCTGCGGGATGGTTTTAGCAGATCTTGGTGCTGAAGTTATTAAGATTGAGCCGATTGAGGGCGATAAAACAAGAGATCTGCTGGGGTCCGGTGCAGGATTCTTTTCCATGTTTAATCGCAATAAAAAAAGTATGGCTGTTGATCTTAAGTCTCAAGAGGGGAGAGACTTAGTCGAAAAATTAATTGCCAGTGCAGATATTATTAGTGAAAATTTTAGGTCGGGCATGATGGCCCAGTATGGTTTTGACTATAGTGCGCTATCAAAAAAATATCCCAAAATTATTTATGTGTCGCATAAAGGATTTTTACCTGGCCCCTATGACCATCGACCAGCTTTAGATGAAGTGGTTCAGATGATGGGCGGGCTTGCCTATATGACGGGACCCGAAGGACGTCCTTTACGGGCCGGCAGCTCAGTCAATGACATCATGGGTGGAATCTTTGGCGCTGTGGGTGCTATGGCTGCTCTCAAGCAAAGAGAGCAAACAGGTTTGGGACAGGAAGTCCAATCGTCGCTTTTCGAAAATAATATTTTGTTGGTGGGTCAGCATATGATGCAGTACGCAACCACTGGCAAGCCGGCATCTCCTATGCCAAGCAGAATATCTGCATGGGGTATCTATGATGTATTTAAAGTTAAAAATAATGAGCAAATATTTTTAGCTGTGGTTTCTGACAGTCAATGGGAAATATTTTGCAACGCGTTTGGTCTAGATGATTTAAAGCAAGATCAACGCTTTGCGACCAATAATTTAAGGGTTCAGTATCGAAGTATCATGATGCCGATTTTGCAGGCATTGCTCTCTGATAAGACAGCTGATGAAATTGCTGCTATTTTTGAAAATGAGGGCTTGCCTTATGCGCCCATTACAAAGCCCCATGAATTATTGGATGACCCACACTTGAACGCCACCGGTGGTCTTGGTGAGGTTGTCATGAGTTCCGGTCCTCATGCTGGTAGTACAACAAAAACGCCTTTATTACCAATTACTCTAGGCGGAAATCGCTTACCCATTAGACTTAATCCACCGAAGCTTGGGGAGCACACTAAAGAGTTGCTTCATGAGATGGGTTATTCAGAGTCTCAAATAGATTATTTGTTGGATAAGAAAATTATTCAATAAAAAAAGCCCTTTATGAGTCATTCATAAAGGGCTTTAACTTAAGTGACCTATGCGCTCCTGAGATGCGCCAGTAAATACTCAAGAAACTATCTTAGAACATGCCCCACACGTTTGATTTTGACCATCTTAACGATTGGTGGGATGACTAATAATGCAACTGCAAGTAACATGATTGAACCTGAAATGGGTCTAGTAAAGAATGTGCTCCACTGCCCTTGACTAATTGTCATCGCTTGACGCATAGATTGCTCTGCCATTGGCCCCAAAATCAAACCAATGATCATTGGAGCGGCTGGAAAGTCAAAGCGACGCATCACAAAGCCAAGCAAACCAAAGAAGAACAATAGACCTACATCAAATGGAGAGTTGCCTGAACCATAAACACCAGCTGCTGAAATAACAATAATTCCGGCATATAACCATGGCGGAGGAATTTTGAGTAATTTCACCCAAAGCCCAACCAATGGCAGGTTGAGAATGAGTAATATCACATTGCCGATATATAAACTGGCAATTAATGTCCAAACTAAACCACTTTGTTGAGTAAATAACTGCGGCCCCACTTGAATACCGTAGGATTCAAACGCTGACAAAATGATCGCAGCAGTGGCTGATGTTGGAATGCCTAATGTTAGGAGAGGCATCAAGACACCGGCTGCAGAAGCATTGTTAGCAGCCTCAGGGCCAGCCACGCCTTCAATAGCACCATGCCCGAATTCTTCAGGATTTTTAGCTAATTTTTTTTCGGTGTAATAAGACAATAGCGTCGGCAACTCTGCCCCGCCAGCAGGCATGGCGCCAATCGGAAAGCCAAAGAAGGCTCCTCTGATCCATGGCTTCCAAGAGCGCTTCCAGTCCTCTTTACTCAACCACAAGCTGCCAGAAACTTTTAGCACTTCTGAGTTTTTATTTTCTTTACCTTGCCAAGCTAGATATAAAGCTTCACCAACTGCAAATAAACCAACAGCAGCAATAGTCACTTCAATGCCATCTAAAAGCTCTGGTTGACCAAAAGTAAATCGTGCCTGACCTGTTTGCATATCAATGCCAACCAAGCCAAAGAGCAATCCAGCAAACAAGCTGATGAGGCCTCTTAATGCTGAATTACCAAGAACAGCAGAAACCATGATGAGTGCTAAAACCATCAAGCTGAAATATTCCGCTGGACCAAAGGCTAAAGCAACATCTACGACCAATGGTGCAAAAAATGTCAGTGCAATCGTACCAATCGTACCCGCAATAAAGCTACCTATCGCAGCTGTTGCTAAGGCTGGACCCGCCCGACCTTTTCTAGCCATTTTATTGCCTTCTAATGAAGTAACAATAGAAGCTGATTCGCCTGGGGTATTCAACAAAATAGAAGTCGTTGAACCGCCATACATCGCGCCATAGTAAATGCCAGCAAATAAAACAAACATTGCAGTTGCTGGTACCTTAAATGTCAGAGGTAATAACAATGCGATCGTCAGTGCTGGTCCAATACCGGGCAAAACCCCAATGAGAGTGCCTACTAGGCAACCGATGAAACCATACAACAAGGTCATTGGTTGTAAGGCAACAGTGAAGCCTTGCATTAAAGAGTCAAATGAACTCATATATTTTCTTGAAAAGTAAGATTGAAGAGAGGGCCTAAATCGACGCCCAGTAAAGCTGAAAATAGCACCCAAAAAGAAAGCGCAATCAAAAGGCAAATTGATAAAGTTTTCAAATTCAAAGGGGCATCAAATGATCTGGCAACCCCTGTGCCGCAAATTGTTGCAGGAATCAGAAAACCAATTGGCTTGATCAATAGAATAAAAAGCATTCCTGAAACCAGGAAATAAAAAATTCTTCGACTGCCACCCTCTAACGGAACATCCTCTTCAGACTCAATGCAATCAGGTGACTTGCCTTTGAGAGATGTCAATAAATAAATAATTCCTAATATTGTCAAAACTCCAATAACTACTGAGGGGGCCAAAATCGGCCCAACCTCAGAGTACATGGTTGACTCAGGAATAATGGTGACTTGCCAAATGCCAATAGCACATAAGGCTAGCAATAAACCGGAGACAATTTTTGTGTTCATGCTAGACCGAGCTCTTTTAGAACGCTTTCTGTATCGGCAATGCTTTGTTTAATTTGTGCATCAAATGCAGCGCCTGCTGTGAATACGTCCGTCCACTTTCTCTTCTCTAAAGTTTCTTTCCAACCTTTAGAGGCATGCATCTTAGTAATCACTTCCACCAATGCTGCTTTTTGTTGTGCGTTAATGTTAGGAGCAGCAAATACACCGCGCCAG
Source organism: Pseudomonadota bacterium (assembly GCA_039804685.1). Lineage (GTDB taxonomy): Bacteria > Pseudomonadota > Gammaproteobacteria > Burkholderiales > Burkholderiaceae > Polynucleobacter. The sequence goes on from JBDLVQ010000047.1 coordinate 56,822, forward strand.
TTGGCTGCCGTTACGTTAACGCCTAATTCTTTCAATGTCGGTACATCAACACCAGAAATACGCTTATTGCCTGAAACAGCAATAGCGCGCATACGACCCGCTTTGATTTGTTCTTCAAACTCTGACCAACCAGAAATACCAGCAGTTACCTGACCACCCAAAATAGCAGCATTAGCAGGACCGCCGCCAGCAAAGGCAACATAAGCGGCATCTCTTGGGTTTTTACCAAGAGCTTTGATGATTAAACCAAGTAATTGATGATCTGTACCACCTGCACTGCCACCTGCCACTGAAACTGCTTTTGGATTAGCTTTAAATGCGGCCTCAAGGTCTTTCCAGTTTTTGATCTTGCCATCAACAGGTACCGCAATCACACCAGCTTCTTCAGTCAATTTTGCAATCGGTGTTACATCTTTCATGGTGATGGGGCTTTTGTTAGTAATTGCTGCACCCACCATCACTGACCCACCTACCATCAATGTATTGCCTTGACCTTTACGTTGGTTTACAAAGCGAGGTAAGCCAACCATACCGCCAGCACCGCCAACGTTTTCAAATTGGAATGCGCCTACTAGGCCAGCTTCCTTAGCTGCAGATTCAATGGCACGAGCTGTAGCATCCCAGCCACCACCTGGTGCAGCAGGAACGAACATATTGATAGAGTCAAATAATGGCTTTGCTTCTGCAAAAACATTGAAAGGCAACATGCTGCTTGCACCTAGAGCAGTGCTATATGATAGAAAATCTCTACGTGATAATTTCATTGATAACTCCCATTTACTTAATAAATTGGTTAAATTGCTAAATAACTAAAGTCATATAGCCATGACAATGAAATCATTACAAATGCCACTGTCAATTGCCTGTCAAAAGAGCTAAGGTTTTACCCTAATGAAAGTTTTACTAGTCGAAGATACCCAAGAATTAGCCCTATGGCTCGGTTCTGCTCTCAGAAAGATGGGGCTCGAGGTTTCTTTGGCGATGGACGGCGGCGAAGCTGCTCAACTATTACTTAACCATGATTACAAGCTGGTTATTTTGGATCTCAATTTACCCAAGCGAGATGGTTTGTCTGTTTTGCAAGAAATTAGAGCCAGAAAAGACTTTGTGCCAGTTTTAATTTTGACTGCTAGAGCTGACGTGGGCGATCGCGTTAAGGGCCTTAATGCCGGCGCCGATGATTATTTGCCTAAACCATTTGATTTAGAGGAATTAGATGCTCGTGTGCACGCTTTATTGCGAAGAGCACCGCAAATGGTGAGTGACATACAGTCATATGGCGCTATTAGCTACGACAAGAGTAACCAAAGCTTTTTTCATCATCAAGAATTAATTCCACTAACCCCTAGGGAAAGTACGCTTTTAAGCATCTTATTCGAGAGAAAAGACAGGGTGGTCGCCAAAGAATTCTTGCATGAACAAGTCTTCCAAAATGAGGCCGCAGCAGTCGATGCTGTTGAGGTACTGGTGTACCGGATTAGGAAAAAAATAAATCAAGAATGTGGCTGTGAAATTTCCACCGTCAGAGGCATCGGCTATATGCTGAGGATTGAGTAATGACTGGCCCCATCAAGTCATTAAAACAGGCGCTGTTTATTTGGCTGGTTCTGCCATTAGTACTTTTAATATTTATCAACGCATTTTTTTCTTATAAAAATGCTGTTGATGCAGCTAATGCAGCTTACGATCGCTCTCTTTATATTGCCGCTAGAACTGTTGCAGAGGAGTTGAAGCTCGCGGATGGTCAGTTAAAAGTTGAAGTACCTCAATCAGCCACTTATCTTTTTGAAAACAACATTGGCTCCAGATTTTTTTATGAGGTGATGGATTTCAATGGCGAACATTTGGTGGGTAATGCAAGATTGCCAGCTTCTGGGAAAGTAGCAGTCAATACAGTTAATTATTTTTCTTTAGTCAGTTTTTATGATCAGGAGATTGATGGTACGCCCATTCGATTGGCTGTCTTAAAACACTCTTTGGTGGAAACCACCAACCCCAAAGCAAGGCCAGATATCAAGGGTTTGGTGACGATTAAGGTAGCGGAGACGCTGGAGGCAAGAAAGATATTGATCTCTCATATTTTGCGAGAATTACTCACGGGTCAAACTTTATTGTTAATTGCTTTGACAGGCTTAATTTGGTTGGCTATTAGTAAAAGCTTAAAGCCCATCAATGGATTAAGTCAGTCCTTAGCCAGCAGAGAAGAATCAGATTTATCCACCATTGATAGTCAACGTGTTCCAAAAGAATTGATGCCTTTAATAGAAAGTTTAAATATTTATTTATCAAGACTTACTAACTTAGTTAATCTGCGAAAAATATTTATAGGTAATGCCGCCCATCAATTAAGAACGCCCTGGGCCATTGTTAAAACTCAAATTGGCCTAGCTAAAAAAGAAGTGATGAATGAGGAGTTATCAAAAATTATTGATGGTCTCTCTAAGACTGCTGATGCTTCGGTACGTTTAACTGAACAACTATTATCAATGACTAAAGCCGAACATGGCTATGAAATAGACCTCAGTAAAGAAGTTGACTTGGTGGAGCTATCAAAACAAATAGTCATTGATAACTATGCCCATGCTCAAAAGTTAGGGATTGATTTAGGCGTCGATATCGAAGTCCCTTATTTAAAGATTCAGGGATCAGAGATTTTGTTATCAGAATGTATTAGTAATCTAATTGATAACGCAATTCGTTATTGCCCAAGTGGCAGCCACGTCACAATTAAGGTCACTCAGGGGGCTTTAAGTGTGATTGATGATGGCCCAGGCATACCATCCCAATATCAAAATAAGGTATTCAACCGATTTTTTAGGGGCGACAGTCAAGAGCCAGGGAGCGGTCTAGGGCTATCGATTGTGAAAGAAATCGCACTGCAACATGGTTTAAGGGTGGATTTGGAGAGCCCATACACTTTGGATCATGACAATCATCAGTCCGGCACCAAAATTAGCTTGGTTCTTGGCGGGTAAGTAGCCAAGCCCACAAAATAGTGGCCTTCCCCACTGCCTTTATTCCTCAAAATCTGCTAAAAAGTATAAATCTGGCTTTATGCTTGATTGGGGACTTATTGATTGGTTTTTAATAACAACAAAGGAGCAATTATGAAAAAGAATTTATTAGTAGCTGCAATGCTAGGTTTAGGTTTGATCGCATCAGCTCAAGCAGATACGCTAGAAAAAATTAAATCATCTGGAGCGGTAACAATGGGTGTGCGCGAATCTTCAGGCGCGTTGTCATATACCGTAGGTGATGGTAAGTACGCTGGCTACCATGTTGAGATCTGCCAACGTGTTTTGGGCGATGTTCAAAAGCAATTGAAATTGAAAGCGCTTGATATTAAGTACCAAGCAGTGACTTCACAAAATCGATTGCCATTAGTTGTTAACGGTACGGTTGATATTGAGTGTGGCTCAACAACAAACAATGCAACTCGTCAAAAAGACGTAGCATTTGCTGTTACTACTTATGTTGAAGAAGTGCGCATTGCTGTAAAAGCTAATTCTGGCATTACTTCATTAAATCAATTAAACGGTAAGAAGGTTGCTACTACTACAGGTACAACATCAGTTCAATTGTTGCGTAAGCATGAGCGTGCTACTGGTGTTAACTTTGACGAAGTATTTGGTAAAGACCATGCTGACAGCTTCTTATTATTAGAGTCAGGTCGTGCTGATGCATTCGTGATGGATGGCTCTATTTTGGCTGGCAATATTGCTAACTCAAAAAACCCTGCTGATTTCAAATTGGTTGGTGAAGTGATTGCAGTTGAGCCTATCGCCATCATGATTCGTAAAGATGACCCAGCGTTCAAAAAATCTGTTGATGACAGCATCAAAAAGATGATGAAAGACGGTACATTGGCTAAGTTGTGGGATAAATGGTTCTTGCAACCAATTCCTCCAAAGGGTAATAAAGTTGGCTTAGCTTTGTCAGCAAGTACTAAAGATGCATGGGCTAACCCAAATGACAAGCCAGCTGAAGAGTACGCCAAGAAGTAAAAGTAGAATTAATTCCCTAACTAAGCCGTAGAAGGTAAATAAATAAGATGTCTTGGAATTGGGAAATATTTTGTAAAAGTACTCTAGAAGAAGATTTCTCCCCTGTATGTTTTGGTACAGGTGGAGAAATAACTTACTTAGATTGGATGCTATCTGCCTGGGGCTGGACCTTGTCGGTTTCAGCCCTTGGTTTATTGGTAGCTATGATTTTGGGTATCCTGATGGGTACTTTAAGAACGCTGCCGCCCGATAATTTACTCACACGGTCACTGACTACCCTTGGTAATGTTTGGGTAGAGTTATTTAGAAATATCCCTGTATTGGTTCAGGTATTTCTTTGGTACCACGTGGTACCTGCATTTATTCCTGCTATGAAGGGTTTACCTTCATTTATTTTGGTAAGTTTAGCGCTGGGATTCTTCACTTCTGCGCGTATTGCAGAGCAAGTGAGAGCTGGCATTGGCGCCTTACCAAGAGGACAACGTTATGCAGCTATGGCGGTTGGTTTAACAACTGCACAGTCCTATCGTTATGTCATATTGCCGATGGCACTCCGCATCGTGATTCCTCCATTGACTTCAGAGTCCATGAATATCATTAAAAATTCATCTGTAGCTTTTGCTGTTTCTGTCGCAGAGCTCACTTTATTTGCGATGCAAGCTCAAGAAGAGACATCTAGAGGTATCGAGATTTATTTGGGCGTTACTGCCTTGTATGTCATCTCCGCTTTAACTGTCAACCGCGTGATGGCTCTGATTGAATCAAAAACCAGAGTACCTGGTTTTATCGCTGCTGCCAGCAGCGGTGGACATTAAAAGAGAGATATTTAAATGAATATTGATCTTTCTTTTTATAGCTGGGAACTCATTCAGAGTTATGTGCTGAGTGGTTTCTTATTCAGCATTCAATTAACTGTTATTGCCACCATTGGCGGCATATCCTTTGGCACTTTGTTAGCGTTGATGCGTTTGTCAGGTAAGCCTTTTCTGGAGATTCCTGCAGGTGCATACGTCAATATGATGCGCTCGATTCCATTGGTGATGGTGATCTTATGGTTCTTCCTATTGATGCCCACGATCTTGGGTAGGCCTATTGGCGCAGAAGCTTCAGCCATTATCACTTTTATTGCCTTTGAATCTGCTTTCTTCTGCGAGATCATGCGTTCAGGTATTCAGTCAATACCAAGAGGTCAAATCCATGCTGGGCAAGCAATGGGTATGACTTATTCGCAAAATATGCGTTTAGTGATTTTGCCGCAAGCTTTCAGAAATATGATTCCAGTATTGCTCACACAAACAATTATCCTGTTTCAGGATACTTCTTTGGTTTATGCCATTGGTGCTTATGACATGCTCAAAGGCTTTGAGGTGGCCGGCAAAAACTTTGGTAGACCGATTGAAACGTATTTAGCGGCAGCTGTGATCTACTTCTTGATCTGCTTTGGATTATCGAGAATGGTAAAAGTCTTCCAACAACGTGTTGCCATTATTCGCTAAAACATATGAAGTCAATAAATAGCCTAATGAACAAATTAAATATCAAATAAAAAAGACATAAGAGATCACCATGATTGAAATGAAAAACGTCTCCAAGTGGTATGGCAATTTCCAGGTATTAACCGATTGCACCACTGACATTAAAAAAGGTGAGGTGGTGGTTGTTTGCGGGCCTTCAGGTTCTGGCAAATCGACATTAATTAAAACCATTAATGCCTTGGAACCATTTCAACAAGGTGAGATCACTGTCGACGGCATTGCTGTTCATGATCCTAAAACCAATCTCCCTAAATTGCGGTCACGTGTGGGCATGGTTTTCCAGCACTTTGAGTTATTTCCTCATCTATCAGTCACAGAAAATTTAACTTTGGCACAAATAAAAGTTTTGGGTCGGAGTAAAGAAGAGGCGATTGCTCATGGTCTCAAGTATTTAGATCGAGTTGGTCTTTCAGCACATAAAGATAAGTTCCCTGGGCAACTATCAGGTGGTCAACAGCAACGCGTTGCGATCGCTCGTGCTTTGAGTATGGACCCAATTGTGATGCTGTTTGATGAGCCTACTTCAGCGCTTGATCCAGAGATGGTTGGCGAGGTACTCGATGTCATGGTTCAGTTGGCTCATGAAGGCATGACAATGATGTGCGTGACTCATGAGATGGGCTTTGCTCGTAAGGTCAGCAATCGTGTAATTTTCATGGATCAAGGCAAGATTGTTGAAGACTGCGCTAAAGATGACTTCTTTAACAAGCCTGAAGAACGCTCGCCAAGAGCAAAAGATTTCTTATCGAAGATTTTGGCGCACTAAATAAGCCTTTCTTTAGGATATTGATCTAGATCAATATCCTGATGTGCATTACTTGATGCACATCAACTAAACATTCTTCTTAAGTGTTTAACCTTTCCTTGTTAGTGATGATTAATAAGGAAAATAAAATGAAAAAAGCAACGATTAGTAAATTAGCTCTAGGTCTTTTGGCCGCATTGTCATTTAGCGCAATGGCTCAAGAAAATCCATGGATGGTTCGCGCACGCGCAACTCATTTAAATTGGGACAATAAGCAGGATGCTCAATTGGCATCAGCAAACTTAGATGTAAATGCTAAAAATAAAACAATCCCAGAAGTAGATATCTCATATTTCTTTACTAAGAATATTGCCGCAGAGTTAGTTTTAACTTATCCGCAACGTGTAGACGTTAGATCAGGTCAAGCTTCTTTAGGTACTGTAACGGCATTGCCACCAACTTTATTGGCTCAGTATCACTTCACTGATTTGGGACCTTTAAAGCCTTACGTGGGTGCTGGTGTTAATTACACACGTTTTGGTAGCCGTAATTTGGCATCTGGTGATGTTTATTCAGTAGAGAAATCAAGTATTGGCTACGCTGCTCAGGTTGGCGCAGACTACATGATGACTAAAAACTGGGGTATTAACGTGGATGTTAAGTATCTTCAAATTGAAACAGATGTTCTTTCCGGTGGTGCTTCTGCAGGAACTTTGAAGTTGAGCCCAATTGCTACTTCAGTGGGTGTTACATACAAGTTCTAATTATTGAGTAACTTGTTATGAGAAAGGGGCCTTCGGCCCCTTTTTTATCTCTTCTTAGGCCCCGGTCTCTTACCCACCTGAATCTCGAGTTCTAGATCTTTATTCTTTCTGTTGATGATGGCTTTTACTTTATTGCCCGGTGTGACTTGCGAGATCTTGTTAAGTAACTGAGTAATGTCGTTGATGGATTGACCATCAATGCTTTTTAAAACATCACCCGGTTTGATGCCAGCTTTATCAGCGGGACCACTTTGTAGGGTGCCTGCAATCAGCACACCATTCTTTTCAATCTTTAAAGTTTCAGCAAGTTCACTGGTGATATTTTGTGGCTCGACTCCAATCCAGCCCCTGGTTACCCCGCCATTTTTAATGATCGCATCCATCACTTCTTTGACTGTGTGAACTGGAATGGCAAATCCAATACCCATTGAGCCACCAGTTCTAGAGTAAATGGCCGTGTTAATACCAATTAAGTGGCCCCTTGTGTCAACTAATGCACCACCTGAGTTGCCAGGGTTAATAGCAGCATCAGTTTGAATGAAGTTTTCAAATGTATTGATCCCCAAATGATCTCTACCTAAGGCTGAAACAATGCCTGAGGTCACTGTCTGGCCAACACCAAATGGATTACCAATGGCTAATACAACGTCACCCACTTTGACTGATTCAATTTTTCCAAAGGTAATCGAATTTGGTAGGTTAGCCATTTGTATTTTGAGTACCGCGATATCGGTATCTGGGTCACTGCCAATAACAGTGGCTTTTGTTTTTCTACCATCCGCTAAAGCGACTTCAATTTGATCGGCACCATCAATCACATGTTGGTTGGTGATGATGAATCCCTCTGAGCTGACAATAACGCCAGAGCCTAGGCTGGGGTTAATGTCTTCTTGGCTCTCTGGCGATTCACCAAAGAAAAATTTGAACCAAGGATCATTTTGATGAGGATCACTTTTCTTTTTACTTTTTGCTTTAGTTGAATTTTTACTAGTAAAAATATTGACCACTGACGGCATCGCTTTTTTAGCCGCTTCATGATGGGACCCAGGATTAGGAATGCTAGGGTCTATGGGTGATTCTTTAATGGTGATTGTTTCTGAGCTACCCCAGTGACCAAACCCCGTAAAACCACTACTATCTAACCATTGCGGTTTGAATGTGCTCACAATAAATAAAACTGCCAGCAGGGCAGTCACAGTTTGTGCAAATAGTAACCAGAGTCGTTTCATCATGCTGTTAGATTAACGGAATGTTGGGAAAAATTCAGCGAAATATGAAATCTATGAAAACAAAGCTATCTGTAACTAAATCTTCATCAAGATCTTTGAAGTCTTCAAATGCTCTTAAATCTGTTCAGAGAGATCAATTAGAAAATTATTTGTTTGATTTGTTAAAGGTTCATGACATTAAAGATTACTGCCCGAACGGTCTGCAAGTGCAAGGCAAACCTGTGATTAAAAAAATTGTTACAGGGGTGACTGCTAGTTTGGCTTTGATTGAGGCCGCTATCCAAGAGGAGGCAGATGCCATTGTTGTTCATCATGGCTGGTTTTGGAAAAATGATGATGTGAGGGTAGTGGGTCAGTTGCATACTCGTCTCAAGTTACTCATGGATCATCAAATTAGTTTGTTTGCGTATCACCTGCCCCTGGATGTACACCCTCGCTTGGGTAATAACGCTCAATTAGCCAAATTGATGGGTTGGTCACAGGCTGGGTCAGTTTCTGGCATTGGTGGTGGCGTCATGGATGGTTTGATTTGGCGTGGAAAGCCAAGCCCATCTCAGAAGAATTTAGGCCTATTGGCACGAAGTCTGGCTAGTCATTTAGGGCGTGACCCCTTGGTAGTGGGGGACTTGAGTCGCCCCATTAAAAACATCGCTTGGTGTACTGGAGCGGCGCAGAGTTATATAAATGAAGCTACTTTATTGAAAGTGGACGCTTACATCAGTGGTGAAATTTCTGAGCCAACTTTCCATATTGCCCAAGAAATGGGGGTGGCCTACATTGCTGCAGGTCATCATGCTACGGAGCGCTATGGGGTTCAGGCATTAGGTCAAGAAATTGCTAAAAAGTGGGGAATTAGCCATCAATTTATAGATATTCATAATCCTGTTTAAGACTTTTTAGAGGTTTTGAGATTTTTACTTGTGCAGTAAGTCTTTGTAAGTTGATGACTTTTTTGCATCTTTTAGGTGTTTTTTGGCTCTATGGGGTTTAAATCGGGGTGTCGCTTTCGCTATAATCGCTCGTTGACGTGATAAATAGCCTTTCTAGAGGAAAATCAGTAATGAGTGATCAATGCATGGATAAGAGCCGTCGTAACTGGCTCATCGCAACGTCAGTTGCGGGTGGCGTAGGTGCAGCAGCAGTAGCCGTACCGTTAGTGAGCACATTTGCTCCATCAGAAAAAGCCAAAGCAGCTGGTGCTCCAGTTGAAATGGATATCGCTGGTATGCAGCCAGGCGAAATGCGCACAGTTGAATGGCGCGGCAAACCAGTTTGGGTAGTACGTCGTACACCTGAGATGGTTGAGTCACTCAAGAAAACAGAATCAGAAGTTGCTGATCCAAAATCAGAACGTAATCCAAAAGACTTAACGCCAGAATACGCGCGTAACCAATACCGTTCTATCAAGCCTGAGTACTTGGTGGCTGTTGGTATTTGTTCACATTTAGGTTGTTCACCTATTACTAAATTTGAAACAGGCGCACAACCATCATTACCAGATAACTGGACTGGTGGTTTCTTGTGCCCATGCCATGGTTCAACATTTGATTTGGCTGGTCGTGTATTTAAAAACAAACCTGCGCCTGACAACTTAGAAGTGCCACCACACATGTATGTGAGTGACACAAAGTTGATCATCGGTGAAGATAAGAAAGCGTAAGGGGTTCAGACATGGCATTTCATGAAAAAGAAGTTCCAGCGAATGCTTCGCGCGGAACAAAATTATTGGCTTGGGTGGATTCACGTTTTCCACTAACAGCAACAATCGAAGGTCACTTAACCAAGTACTACGCTCCAAAGAACTTTAACTTTTGGTATTTCTTTGGTTCTCTAGCAATTTTGGTTTTGGCGCTACAAATCATCACGGGTATTTTCTTGGTGATGCATTACAAGCCTGATGCTGAAAAAGCATTCCAGTCAGTTGAGTACATCATGCGCGAAGTACCCTGGGGTTGGTTGGTTCGTTACCTCCACTCAACAGGCGCATCTATGTTTTTTGTCGTGGTTTATTTGCACATGTTCCGTGGTCTGATCTACGGTTCATATCGCAAGCCACGTGAATTGGTTTGGATCTTTGGTTGCGCTATTTTCTTGTGCCTAATGGCAGAAGCTTTCATGGGCTACTTATTGCCATGGGGTCAAATGTCATATTGGGGCGCCCAAGTGATTGTTAACTTGTTTGCTGCTATTCCATTGGTTGGCCCAGATCTATCATTGTGGATCCGTGGTGACTATGTGGTTGGTGATGCAACATTGAATCGTTTCTTCTCATTCCACGTCATTGCTGTGCCACTAGTTTTAATCGGCTTAGTTGCAGCACACATTGTTGCGTTGCATGAGGTAGGTTCAAACAATCCTGACGGTGTTGAGATCAAAGAGAATTTGGATGCCAATGGCATTCCTTTGGATGGTATTCCATTCCACCCTTACTACTCAGTTCATGACATTATGGGTGTCGGCGTGTTCTTGATGATTTTTGCATTTATCGTGTTCTTTGCTCCAGAGATGGGCGGTTACTTCTTAGAGCATAACAACTTCATTCCAGCAGATCCATTGAAGACACCTCCGCATATTGCGCCAGTTTGGTATTTCACACCTTTCTACTCAATGTTGCGTGCTGTAACTTCTGAGTTCTTGATTCCGATGTGGTTATTTGCTGCAGTACTTTTAGGCAAAGTGATCCGCGGTACGCAAGATAAGAAAGTTCAAGCGATTTGTGTCGGTATCTTGGTGGCGTTAGCTGCAGGCTTCTTCTTGTTTGATGCGAAGTTCTGGGGCGTGATGATCATGGGTGGTTCAGTGGTGATTTTCTTCTTCTTGCCATGGTTAGATAACTCCCCTGTTAAATCAATTCGCTATCGTCCGCAAGGTCATAAATACATCTACGGTGTGTTCGTGGTGACATTTGTTATTTTGGGTTACTTGGGTATTCAGGCACCTTCACCTGTTGGTGAAAAAGTGTCTCAATTGGGTACTTTGATTTACTTCGGCTTCTTCTTGGCAATGCCATGGTGGAGCAAGTTAGGTCAGTTCAAGCAAGTTCCAAGTCGCGTTACTTTTGTTAAGCACTAATCGCGAACCCATAAGGAAATAAGAAAATGAAAACATTGGTATGGAAAATTCTCGGTAGCTTAGCTGTAGTAGCTACGATGGGTTCAGTTCAGGCTTCAGGTGGCGGTCATCCTTTGGATGCTGCACCTAAGCGTGTTAATAGCCAAGCTGCCTTGCAAAATGGCGCTAAGCTATTTGTGAACTATTGCTTAAACTGCCATGGTGCGGTGAGCATGCGTTACAACCGTTTACGCGAAATTGGTTTGACAGATGAGCAGATCAAGCAAAACTTATTGTTTAGCGGTGAAAAAATTGGTGACTTGATGACAGTATCAGTTTCACCAAAAGATGCGAAGACATGGTTTGGTGCGATGCCTCCTGATTTATCAGTAATTGCACGTGCTAAGGGTGCTGATTACCTTTATACCTATTTGCGTACTTTTTACAAAGACGATACAAAAGCAACTGGCTGGAATAACTTGGCTTTCCCAAGCGTAGGTATGCCTCACGTGATGTGGGAGCTTCAAGGTGTTCGTACAGCAAAGTATGTTAATGAAAAAGACCCGCATGATGCTGCTAAAACAGTTCATGTATTTAAAGGTTTCGAACAAGTAACTCCTGGCAAATTAAAACCGCAAGAGTTTGATGATGCTATGGGTGACTTGGTTGCTTATCTCCAGTGGATGGGTGAGCCTGCGCAGTTGGATCGTAAGCGTTTGGGCGTTTGGGTATTGATGTTCTTAGCAGTATTTACAGTATTGGCTTGGGGTTTGAATAAGTCTTACTGGAAAGACATCCACTAAAAAAATAATTAGGAGATTGACCCTATGATGGTTTTATATTCGGGCACTAATTGCCCGTTCTCTCAGCGTTGCCGTTTGGTTTTGTTTGAAAAAGGTATGGATTTTGAGATTCGCGATGTGGATCTCTTTAATAAACCAGAAGATATTTCTGTGATGAATCCGTATGGCCAAGTACCTATTTTGGTTGAACGTGATTTGATTCTTTATGAATCAAACATCATTAATGAATACATTGATGAGCGTTTCCCGCATCCACAGTTGATGCCGCCTGATCCGGTTGCTCGCGCACGCGCTCGTTTATTTTTATTCAATTTTGAAAAAGAACTTTTTGTTCACGTTTCAACTTTGGAAAACGAAAAAGGTAAAGCTGCAGAAAAGAACCATGAAAAAGCTCGCTTAGCGATTCGTGATCGTTTAACTCAGTTGGCACCTATTTTTATCAAGAACAAATACATGTTGGGTGATGACTTCTCAATGCTTGATGTGGCTATTGCTCCATTGCTATGGCGCTTAGAGCATTACGGTATTGATTTGTCACGTAACGCAGCACCACTCATGAAATACGCTGAGCGTATTTTTAGTCGTCCTGCCTATATTGAAGCGTTAACGCCATCTGAAAAGGTTATGCGTCGCTAATTTAGCGACCAAGCTTTGGTGGACTTCATGAGCGAAGCTCCTAGTACTAAACCGTACCTAGTCCGCGCACTGCATCAGTGGTGCGTGGATCATGGTTTTACACCTTATGTTGCCGTATTTGTGACAGAGCAGGTGCAAGTGCCAATGGATTACGTTAATAACAATGAAATTGTTTTAAATGTCAGTCCAGATGCTTGCCAGGATCTTTCTTTGGATAATGACTGGATCAGTCTTAAGGCACGTTTTGCAGGTGTGCCCAGAGATATTTATGTGCCGATGGCTAATGTCATGGCCATCTACGCTAAAGAAAATGGTCAAGGCATGTCCTTCCCTGTTGAAAGATTTGATCCAACACCAACAGTGCCTAATCCGGAGATAAATACAACAATTTCTAAAGGAAGACCTAGCCTAAAGCTAGTTAAATAAGTTAGAATATTGGGCTAAGCAGTAAATCTACCAGCAATATATTTCAAGTAATAGCGCTGATAGCCCCCTTAGTTAAATGGTATAACACTTGACTTGTAATCATGGATTGGCAGTTCGATTCTGTCAGGGGGCACCAAAAAGTCGCATTCAGCTCATCCAAAAGCGACTTTAATCCAGAAAAAACCCCATAAAAATCAAAATTACTATTTCTCATTATGAGAAAAGTCGTATTTTTGACGCAACGCAACAAAAATATCTTGAAATCTCTTCTGAAATCCATAAAATAGAGTTTGTGCAGTGCAATATATGCACCGCAATAATATTAACCAACCTATTTTGGAGTACACAATGAACCAAGACCAAATCACAGCAAAATTCGCAGAAATCCAAGGCGAGAGCCTAAACACAGCGTTTGCTTTAAGCACAAAAGCTTTAGAGCGCGCTCAAGAATTAGCTGACATCAATTTTTCAGCATCTAAAGCAGTTATCGAAGAAGCTCAAGATGGTTTAGAGCAAGCTTTGACTGTTAAAGATTCACAAGCTTTCGCTTCATATGTACAAAGCGACGCATTGGCACCTTTAGGTAACAAATTAGCAGCTCATCAACGTGCTGTTGCTAAGATTGTTCGCGACGGTCAAGTTGAGTTGGCAGAAGTTGCTGAAGCACAAATCGAACAGTTCCAAGCTGGTATCCAAAATTGGGTAGATACATTTGCAGCTAATGCACCTGCTGGTTCTGACGTTTTTGTTAACGCATTGAAAACTTCAGTTGCTACATCATTGCAAGGTTTCGAGCAATTCCAAGCTGCAGCTAAAGAAGCTACAGCTGTTGCAGAAGCCAACGCTGAGCAAGCTGTTGAAGCCATTCAAGGTTTTGCTAAGCAAGCTAAATCAGCTGCTGCAGTTAAGCCAGCAACACGCGCTACTGTAGTTAAAAAAGCGGCTGTTAAAAAGACAGCAGGTCGTGGTCGTAAGTAATTAGATCATCGATCTATACCTCATCAGCTTAATTAGTTAGGCTGATGAAATAAAAACCCGCATCATGCAAATGATTGCGGGTTTTTTATTGACATACAAAAAAGAAGGTTAAATTTGTATTAACATAAAAAAACAGTATTGCAATAATTTGTATATACAGATTATTGCAATACATCCTATGAAAAACCTAATAATTACTCCGGAAATTGAAGCAAAATTGATAAGCAAGCACAATGTTAGGAGGGTAGATATTGTTGAATGTTTTTATAATAAAGATGGTAATTATCTTGAAGATACAAGGACAGAAAATAAAACTAACCCTCCAACAATGTGGTTTATTGCTGAAACACATAAAGGCTTTTTGTTAAAAGTGGTGGCGGTCTATGAGAGTGGAAATATCTATCTCAAGACGGCATATCAACCAAATCAAACTGAAATAGATATATATACAAAGTATGCATACTAGAAAATATATGGAAACCGTATATATGGAGAAAAATGATGAGTAAACAGTCTAGTAAAAAAATACCAAATACTGATGAATCATGGGAGTCAGGTTTGCTTGGGGCAGATGCAGAGTATTTGAGAGTAGTACAAAAGGAACTTTCTAGTGAAGTCGATGACACGCTCGAGTTGCAGATGATTTCGATTCGCTTAAGTAAGGAGCTAATTAAGGCCTATCGGCTTTTAGGGGCCCGTCATGGAATGGGATATCAACCATTAATGAGAGAAGTTTTAAAAAGATTTGTTGACAGTGAATTTAAGATGATCGCCCAAGAAACTTTGGAAAAACAAATTAGAAATTTAGTAAAAGAAACAGAAAAAGAAAATAAGAAAGTAGCTTAAGAGAATGATTAAATATCATTCATCTTAGGCTGCCTAGTCATCTTCAGCAACATCAGTCAATTTTGTTGGTAATGACTTATTTGGTTTAACGCCCAGTTTTTTGACATTCTCAGCAGTACGAATTAAGTTTCCTCTACCAGTCTTTAGTTTTCCGACAGCATCGGTATAGCTGGTTTGCGCTTGTTCTAGTCGATGCCCAACTTTATCTAGATCTTCAACAAAGCCAACAAATTTGTCATAAAGCATTGCACACTGACGGGCAATCTCTTGTGCATTTCTGTTTTGATGTTCCTGGCGCCAAAGGTGCGCAACTGTTCTAACTGTTGCCAAGAGAGTGCTAGGGCATACCATCACAATATTCTTCTTAAGAGCCTCTTGATAAATATCTGGCGCATGCCTCATGGCAGCTAAGAAAGCTGGTTCTACAGGAATAAACATCAATACAAAGTCGATAGAGCCAACACCATAAAGATCTTGATAGTTCTTTGCGGATAAGCCCTGAATATGCTGTTTGATAGATAGGACGTGACTATTTAGTTCTGCAGTCTTAGTAGCATCATCATCGGCTTGCATATATCGCGTGTAAGCAGTGATCGATACCTTACTATCAATAACTAAGTGTTTAGATTCTGGAAGGCGTATAACAACGTCAGGCTGCAAACGAGAACCGTCATCAACGGTGTGGCTGTCTTGAACCAAATATTCTTCACCCTTGCGAAGACCAGAGTTTTCAAGAATGGTTTCCAAAACTAGCTCACCCCAGTCACCTTGTGTTTTGGATTCACCTTTCAATGCATTTGTCAGAGCGCGAGTCTCATCCGTCATACGGATATTTAATCCAGCCAGTTTCTCAACTTCTTGCTTGAGTGCAAAACGTTCTCTCGCTTCAGACTGATAGGTGTCATCAACTTGCTTTCGAAAGTCGGTGAGTTTTTCTTGAAGAGGCTTTAAAAGAGTATCTAAATTTTGCTGATTTTGTTCAGCAAAACGTTTTGATTTCTCTTCAAGAATCTCATTGGCCAGATTCTTAAATTGATCAGACAGTGTTGTTTTAGCTTCTAAGGCAGATTGTTGAATGCCAGCCAATTTTTCAGCACTCAGTCTGCGTTCAGCGTCTAATTCAGATTCAGCTCGAACACGAGCTTGAGCTTGATTCCAGGCATAAAAAAGACTGGAAATCGAAATAAGACAAAAAAAACCTAAGAGAAGAAATGCAATAGAAGTATCCATACCTCTATGCTAAACCAATGCTGGCTCTTTAGATGAGCCAGCAGGCATTATTTAATTAAATCAGATGAGTTATTAAAACTTATTGATGATTAAGTATTAAGTACTTGTTGTAATTCGCCACTTTGGTACATCTCACTCATGATGTCTGAGCCGCCAATAAACTCACCCTTGACGTAAAGCTGGGGGATAGTTGGCCAGTTAGCAAATTCTTTGATTCCTTGGCGAATGTCAGCATCATCCAATACATTCACTGTGAATGGATCATTGACACCACAAGCTTGAAGAATCTGAATGGCGCGACCCGAGAAGCCACATTGTGGAAACTTGGCATTACCTTTCATAAACAAAACAACTGGGTGGCTTTCAACGATTTCTTTGATTTGTGCTTGAACGTCCATAAGGTTTCCTTATTGATAAGTTTGTATTTTAGCCAAGCTTGGCGCTGAGTGCTCTAGCAATACCCGCTAAGTCAAAGTGGATTTGTATATCTTGATAGCCTTCGCTCTCAAGAAGTTCTGTCAGCGTGCTGGATTGATCGTAGCCATGTTCTACCAATAATAGCCCTATAGGACTAAGATATTTTTTAGCTTCTTTAAAAATAACTCTGTAGGAGTTCAGTCCGTCCCAATGATCTGTGAGGGCGCCAATAGGTTCAAAGCGAAGATCACCAGAGCTCAGGTGAGGGTCCTGGGCGCGTATATAGGGCGGGTTGCTAACAATCACATCAAATTGACTATTTCTGGCAATAGACTCAAACCAACTGCCTTTTAAGAAATCAACTTGATGGGTCAATCCCAAGAAGTTCGCATTTTCTTGCGCAATAGTTAGGGCATCTTGACTGATATCCACTGCTGTTAAATGAGATTCGGGCATATTTTTAGCAATAGCTAAAGCAATGGCGCCACTGCCAGTGCCTAAATCTAAAATATGAGGTTTTGAAATCGAAGCTTTTTGAATATGACTCAATGCAAGCTCAACCAAGAGCTCAGTTTCAGGTCTAGGGATTAAAACACCAGGAGCTATTTTCAGATCAATGTTGTAGAAACTTTTTTCGCCGAGGATATAGGCAACAGGTTCACCTAAAAGCCTGCGCGATTCAAACATTCGCCAATCATTCAAAACAGATTCTGGAAGAGCATCACTATCTTTACTAATTAAAGAGCTCTTCGGCCACCCAAGATGTAACTCAATCAAATATGCCAATAAAACTCGGGCATCTACTTTGTCAAGGGTCGTATTGCTAAGAAGTTCTTTGATGGTGGTCACTGATAGACTAAAAACTTAGATGTCGCCCAATGAGGCTAATAATTCTGCTTGATGTTCTGCAGCAAGAGCCCCTAAAAGTTCTTGGATATCGCCATCCATCATGGCATCAATTTTGTATAAGGTGACATTAATGCGGTGGTCAGTAATGCGGCCCTGAGGAAAGTTATAGGTTCTGATTCTGTCACTTCTATCACCAGAGCCAACCAAGCTTTTTCTTGTTTCCGCCTCTTTGTCGTGTGCTGCACGACGTTTGGCATCCATGATGCGTGAAACCAATACTTTCATAGCTTGTTCGCGATTACGGTGTTGACTGCGATCATCCTGGCATTCAACCACTGTGCCTGTTGGTAAATGTGTGATGCGAACAGCGGAATCAGTTTTATTAATATGTTGTCCACCAGCACCAGAAGCTCTAAATGTATCAATGCGCAGGTCTGCCGGATTAATTTCAATATCGCTAATCGCATCAGCTTCAGGCATAACGGCTACTGTGCAAGCTGAGGTGTGGATGCGACCTTGAGTTTCGGTTTGGGGAACGCGTTGCACACGATGTCCGCCTGATTCAAACTTAAGCTTAGAGAATGCTCCCTGCCCAACTACTCGCAAAATAACCTCTTTGTAACCACCAAGATCCGATTCCGAGGCGCTCACAATTTCAACTTGCCAGCGTTGGCGTTCAGCGTAACGGGTATACATTCTGAAAAGATCTGCAGCAAATAAGGCACTCTCATCACCGCCAGTGCCCGCACGAATTTCCAAAAATATATTTTTGTCATCATTCGGATCTTTGGGGAGTAAGAGTCTTTGCAAGTCTGCTTGCATGGTTTCCATGCGCATGCGTGCACTCTTGATTTCTTCTTCTGCAAAATCCTTCATATCAGGATCATGTTGCATTTCTAAAGCAGCTTTTTCATCTGCATCCGCTTGTTGGTAAAGTTGAAATTGTTCGACAACAGGGGAGATCTCCGCATGCTCACGATTGAGTTTGCGGTACTGATCCATGTCCTTGGTAATTTCCTCTTGGACCAACAAAGAGTTTAGTTCTGCTAGTCGAGCATCTAACTGCTCGAGCTTAGCTTTCATGCTTGGTTTCATCTATTTATCGGAGTGGTGTGCTCGGAATAATCCGGGCAGGATTTTCATGAGTGCTTCACGTTCTTCACCCTGAGCATGTTGTAAGGCATGCAGTGAACCGTGTAAAAACTTATTCGTTAAACCTTGAGCTAGGGCATCTAAGACAGCTTGAGGGTCTTCACCTTTAGCCAACAACTTTTTGGCGCGTTCGAGTTCTAGAGTACGAAGATCGTCACCGCGTTGACGTAGATCCTGAATGAGCGGGACCGTGCCACGACCCTCTAGCCAATGCATAAAGTGCGACACGCGAGTTTCTATGATGGCTTCAGCTTGTCCAACGGCTGCTTTACGAGAGTCAGTTCCTGTTTGAACAATATCGCCTAAATCATCAACTGTGTATAAATAAACATCATTGAGTCGGCTAACTTCATTTTCAATATCACGCGGTACTGCTAAATCAATCATCACGATAGGGCGGTGTCTTCGAGACTTGATAGCACTTTCCACCATACCCAATCCGATGATAGGTAAGGTACTCGCTGTACAAGAAACAACAATGTCAAACTCATGTAAACGCGTAGGAAGATCTGACAGTCTTAAAGACTGAGTTTCTAAACCTTGTTCAGCTAATTGATCAGCCAGTGCTTGTCCACGCTCTAAAGTTCGGTTGGCTACTGCGACCAATCTTGGCTTGCGGGCTGCGAAATGAGTGGCGCACAAGTTAATCATTTCGCCTGCCCCAATGAATAAAACTTTTTGATCGCTCACGCTTTCAAAAATTCTTTCAGACAAACGAACAGCAGCAGCTGCCATAGAAATGGAGTGGCTACCTATTTCCGTAGTACCACGAACTTCCTTCGCCACCTGAAAAGTTTTTTGAAAAAGTTGATTGAGGTAGGTGCCAAGTGATCCCGCTTCATCTGCAGTGCGAACAGCATCTTTGAGTTGCCCTAGGATCTGAGTTTCACCAACCACCATGGAATCCAAACCGCAAGCCACTCTAAAAGCATGTCTGACTGCTTGAGACTGAGGCAGTACATAAACATGGGGTAGTAATTCTTGGCTATCAATCCCTCTTGTTTTGGCTAGCCATTCGATCGTACTATTCTTAAAAAGAAGTTCTTGGCTTAAGGAGTGTCCATCATTCGCTGCACAATACAACTCAGTTCTGTTGCAAGTCGATAAAATGGTTGCTTCAGGAAGTTGTGCAGAGGAAATTTGAGAGAGATGATCTTTCAGATGATGCAAGGCAGGCTGAATCATCTCAGGTGTGAACGCCACCTGTTCTCGCATCGCAATCGGTGCGGTGTGATGATTAATGCCTAGTGTCAAAATCTGCATAATGAAATTATAAGTTTTTCATGGGGTTATAAGATGAGTTTTCTAGCATTTTTACTATTTGGGGGCTTTGTGGGCTTCTTAAGTGCTTATCTTTACCCCAAAAAGAAGCCAAAACTTAAGGATTTGACAATTTATGCCCTTGCCGGTGTCTTAATTAGCTTTTTAGTCTCATTTTTTGGCCAAACCTTGAACGTCTTCCGCTCCGGTCAAATGTTGGAGTGGTTTGGGGCCTTATTGCTAACCGTGCTGGTGGTTGCCTGTTCAAGAGCCTTTTTAAGTAAATAAACGCCATCCATTGGTCTATTAAGACCAGTGAATTGGATGTTCTCCGCGATCAATCAGTATACGGTTCACTTCCTTAAAGTGCCCGCAGCTGCCAGTATCTCCAGGCTGTAAAAATGGTTCCTTTGTCCTATAAACGCTAAGACCCGATGGGTGGGATGCGCTAAGAATATGGGCCTGAATATTTCCCTTTGTCTGAGTGGCTAACTCAATGAGTTCACTTTTTTTCTGGGCATGTGAGCCCCAAAGAAGCCAAATCAAATTTGGTTTCTTGAGAGCTAAACGATAGAGCAGGCAATCCGTTAATTTTTGCCAACCAAAGTGAGCATGTGAACCAGCCAATTCCAGCTGAACAGTGAGAGTTGCGTTAAGCAACAAAATACCTTGTTGAGCCCAGTTACTCAAATCCCCATGTGTTAATCCTGCATAACCATCCAATGCAATGGCTTTACTCATATTTCTCAGTGAGCTTGGAAAACTTTTCCAGCCAGGCTTAATTTCTTTCGGGATGGAAAACGCTAAACCTTGAGCTAGACCGGGGGTTTGGTAGGGGTCTTGTCCCAATATAACAAGTTGCACTTGATCAACGGGTGTTTCTCTGAGTGCTCTGAAAATCAGGTTGGGCGAGGGCTGGATTAACTCACCATACTGCTCATACGCATCTGAAACATTTTTTTCTAATTTTGTAAATTCACCATTGGCTAATTCTGATTCAATAAGTGCAGCCCAGTCAGGCGGCATTAAAGATTGAATTGAAAATGGGGGAGACATTGTTTGATCTAGCAAGCTAATCCATTAGCTTGATGAAAGTGAATATTGCAAAGGCTGTTGGTGTTCGAGTTCTTTTTTGCTGGCAGATAAACTGATTGAATATTCTTGGTCATGGCGATAAGCAGTGGCTGAAATCTTTTTGCCACTTTCAAGCTGAAGAATCAATTGAGTTAATACTTGATCTAGTCGATTGGGTGTCACGCGCTCTTGACCTAGGCTGGCGATCACATCTCCTGCCGCTAAGCCAGCCGCTTGGGCTAGGCCACCATCGAGAACATGCGTCAGCTTCACCCAGCCATTAACTGCAGTTGTTCTTATGCCTAATAACTGTTTGGCCATTTCTGAATTGTCGCTTGCTTTTTTAGTTTTTTTGCTAACTTTGACTTTTGCTATTGATAGCAGTTTTTCTAAGGGTAAATCTTGGGTGCCATCAATAAAATCTTTTCTAAATTGTTTCCACTTTCCTTGGAAAGATGGTCCGATAATGAATTCAATAGCTCTATCGAAGTCATCCTCTGCCATGCCATCTTGGGTCAGTTGATACATTTGCCATAGATGTCTGATGACATCATCTAATGACTGTTTGTTGTGGGTGTGTTGTCTGATGATGAGGTCTAAAGCCAATGCAATCAATGAGCCTTTGGTGTAGTAGCTCACAACAGCATTGGGTGTGTTCTCGTCCATTTGGTAATACTTGGTCCAGGCATCAAAGGAACTATCTGCAACACTTTGTTTGTGACGACCTGGATTGCGTAAAACCATATTCCAAGTTTTCTCTAATCTTTTAAGGTAAGCAGAAAAATTAATTCTGCCACTTCTGAAAAGTTGTAGATCATCGTAATAACTTGTAAATCCTTCGAATAGCCACAACAATTTAGTATGATTTTTTTGATCAAGAATGTAAGGATCAAATACTTTAGGTTTGATGCGCTTCACCATCCAAGCATGAAAGTATTCATGACTACATAAACCTAAGAAATCTTCATATGCATCGTGTTTTTTGAGATCTTGACCTGGATAAGGAAGATCATCTCTTTTACACAAAAGAACAGTGCTATCGCGATGTTCTAGGCCACCATAACCATCTCCAATAGCATTGACAATAAAGTTATATTGTTGGAAGGGTGCTCGATGTGATGAAGGTTCAAAAAATTGAATATGTGCATCACATATGGCTTTTAAATCTTTTTCTAATTGTGATGTGTTGATTTCTCTGAGGGCGCCTTGGATCACCATTCGGTGTGGTGTGCCACAGGATTGCCAACTAATTGATTGAAATTCACCGATCGCCATTGGGTGATCAATCAGTTGCTCATACGAGCCTGCTTGGTAAGTGCCAAAACCTGAGCGATTGACCTTTTTTGGGGGTAGAGTCGTGTCAAAACCCCAAATTTTAATTAGATATATTTTTGTTGGTTGGATGAGTTCTAATTCGTGAACTTCTTCTGAGAAACCTAAAACTTGCAGACATAAGCTGCTTGGATTAAAGAATGCGCGATTTTGATCAAGATAGGCCGCTCTGACTGATGTGTCAAAAGCATAAACTTGGTAACTGATCTCTAAGTCTTGATTAGATGCTGGAATTAACCAAGTATGGCTATCTAATTTTTCAAGAAGCAAATGGCCCGTTTGGACATTCTTTTCTTTTGCTGAGATGGTTTCAATATGTTTTGAAAAGTCACGCAACATATAACTGCCGGGTATCCAGGCAGGCAGTTGAACTTTGGCGCCTCGATGGGCAATCATTCTGGCGGGGATGTGCAGCTTGACATCAAATCGATGGCCGTGCAGGTCATTAAGTTCAATCGTATAGCGAATGCAACTCATATTTATTTAAGTTTCTTTTCTATGCTTGCCAAAGGTGCTGCACCTGAAATGCGTGAGCCATCGGTAAAGAACATGGCTGGTGTTCCAGTCACGCCTAATTTTTTAGCCAAGTTGGTATTGCGCTCTAAAGGTGTTGAGCAATCACCTTGGCCGCTAGGTGACTGATTGTCGAGCATCCAAGCATTCCAACTCTTTACCTTATCTGTTGAGCACCAGATTTGTTTGGACTTAACTGCAGAGTCTTGAGATAACAAAGGAACTAAAAAGGTGTAAATCGTCACGTTATCTAATTGTTGGAATGACTTTTCCAGTTTTTTGCAAAAGCCACAATTGGGATCTGCGAACACAGCAATTTGATGTGTGCCCTTGCCTCGAACAACTTTGATGGCGTCATGAAGAGGTAGATCCGCCCATTTGATGCGATTAAGATCATTGCTGCGTTGCTCGGTCAAATTGATGCCTGTTTTTAGATCGATGACTTCCCCTTGAATTAGGTAGCGCGCGCTTGCGTCGGCATAAACCACATCACTGCCAATGGCCACTTCGTAGAGACCATTGATGGGGGTGCTTCGCACAGCTGTTACTTTGGCTCTATCACCTAATTGTTTTTGTACTTCTATTTTTACTTTTTGTTCTGCGGCATTTTGAGCTGAAGCAATTGATATATTCAACAAAGAAGCAAGTGCAACAATGATTGATAGAAGGTGTAGTTTAGGTAATGAAAACATATATTCCTTTAATAATTGTTTTA
The DNA here is from genome assembly GCA_039804685.1 of Pseudomonadota bacterium. Lineage (GTDB taxonomy): Bacteria > Pseudomonadota > Gammaproteobacteria > Burkholderiales > Burkholderiaceae > Polynucleobacter. Next base: position 80,381 of record JBDLVQ010000047.1, read on the forward strand.
GCTTGAGCTTAATTGTTAAGACAGAGCTTTTTTAATTAATTGACGTTTTAAGAAGCGGCTTTTATTTACCAAGCTCATACCCCAATTTCTCGCAGCTTTTAGGGCATTGCTATTGTTCGAAAATAATTTTTTTAATTTGTCTGTAGTAAATAACAAAATATCAGTGTCACCATGACGTGCACGCTCATATCTTCTTAATAGAACTGGATCATCTATTTCTCTGAAGGATTCTTTTTCCTCTAAGAGTTTTCCTAAGCAAGCCACATCACGCAATCCCAAATTAAGGCCTTGACCAGCTAATGGATGCATAACATGAGCGGCATCACCAATCAAAATGACCCTGGGTCTCTCATCTGGCCCAATGAGGCGCTTGGCGCGCATTCTGCGAAGTGGGAATCCCTGTGCTCGGGTCATCAATTTTAATGTCCCTGTTTGGGATCCAACTTGACCATGGGCGGCAGACATGACAGCAGAGCAAAGCGCTTCCCCATCCAAATTCTTTAATTCTTCGGCGTGCTCTGATTTGGCTGACCAAACCATAGAAAGTTTTCTGTTGGGGAGTGGGAGTAGTGCCAGAATTTCCCCGTTTTCTAAGAACCATTGACGTGCTGTGCTTTGATGATCTTGGGCGCATTCAAAGTTGGCAACTACAGCTGTTTGCTCGTAATCGTTGATTGGAGTTTCAATTTGTAATTTTTCACGGATGGATGATTTCGCGCCATCAGCAGCCACCAAGAGTTTGGCTGTAAAAGTCTCACCCGCTTGGGTTGTTAGGGTGACAGAGTCATTATTAGTAATAAAGTTAACAACGCTGCCAGTTAATCGCTTGATGTTGCCTTGAAATTGAGAAGCTGTGTCTAAAGTTTTCTCAATGTGGCTAGATTCAGCAATCCAGGCAAGTTGATTGACCGTAGCGCTGTAGGCGGAGAAGTGCAGTTCATCTTGAGTTTGGCCACTATCTCCAAAAATACGCATATCACTCACAACATGGATGCGAGTGTGATCCAGAGATTCCCAAACATGAATATCCGATAATAATTTCTGAGTACTGCCAGATAAAGCGTAAATTCGACTATCCCAAGTTAAATCATCATTACAATGGACGCCTGGATCAAAATTGGGTGCTATGTGCAAAATCTTAAGGCCTAACTGGGCTAAGCGAAGCGCAGTTGCCTTACCGGTAATACCGGCACCAACAATAATAAGATCATAACTATTCATATTTGGAATAATAACTCGCTATGTCACTCAAATGCGGTATCGTCGGCCTCCCTAACGTAGGCAAATCAACTTTATTTAATGCACTTACCAAGGCTGGTATTGCAGCAGAAAATTACCCTTTTTGCACAATTGAACCCAATGTAGGGGTGGTAGAGGTTCCTGATCCACGCTTGGCCAAGCTTTCTGAAATTGTGAAGCCTGAGCGTGTGCTTCCTGCTGTGGTTGAGTTTGTTGACATTGCTGGACTGGTTGCTGGTGCTTCAAAAGGTGAAGGCTTGGGCAATCAGTTTTTGGCCAATATCCGTGAAACAGATGCGATTACGCATGTGGTACGTTGCTTTGAAGATGGCAACGTGATTCACGTTGCGGGCAAAGTAGACCCTATTTCTGATATTGGTGTCATTGATACAGAGTTAGCGCTTGCTGACCTAGGTACAGTTGATAAAGCTTACTCAAGATACTCGAAAGCGGCGAAATCTGGTAATGACAAAGAGGCGAATGCTTTGGCACCATTGTTGGCTAAGGTTCAGGCTCAATTGAATGAAGCAAAACCTGTTCGTGCAATGGGGTTGAGTGATGAAGATTTGGCTTTATTGAAGCCATTTTGCTTAATCACTGCTAAACCTGTGATGTATGTTGCTAACGTTAAAGAAGATGGTTTTCAAAATAACCCTCATTTAGATGCTGTGAAAGCTCATGCAGAAAAAGAGAAGGCCCCTGTTGTCGCAGTATGCGCAGCCATTGAAGCTGAAATTGCTGAATTAGAAGATGAAGATAAAAAAGCATTTTTAGGTGATATGGGTATGGATGAACCTGGCTTGGATCGTGTGATTCGGGCTGGCTTTGGTTTGCTCGGACTTCAAACTTATTTCACCGCGGGTGTTAAAGAAGTGAGAGCTTGGACGATTCATGTAGGTGACACGGCGCCTCAAGCGGCTGGTGTGATCCACACTGATTTTGAGCGTGGCTTTATTCGTGCCCAAACAATTGCTTATGATGATTTCATCACTTATAAAGGTGAGTCTGGTGCTAAGGAAGCTGGCAAGATGAGAGCAGAAGGCAAGGAATATGTTGTTAAAGATGGTGATGTTCTGAATTTCTTATTTAATGTTTAATCTCTAATAAGCCCTAGCCAAGCCTATGACCAGTCCCCTCATTCGAGTAGTCCACAGTCGAACTAAAGACGGCTGCCACGCAGCTTATGAGGCTCTGATTTTGGGCATGTTTGAATCCATGAAACATTTCCCTGGTTTTTTAGGTTCAGAATTACTACCCCCATTAGCTAGCTCTGATGATTACCAGGTGATTGTGAAGTTTTCTTCACAAAAAGATTTGGATCAATGGGATGTTTCACCGCAAAGAGAAATGTGGCACGCACGTTTTCGCCCCTTGCTTGCCGGTGAACCTGAATACCATCTATTAACTGGATTGGAAGCTTGGTTTTCTTTACCTGAGATTCCTGCTGGTAAAAAACCACCGAGAAATAAGATGGCGTTCATTACTTGGTTGGGGATTTGGCCAACGGCCTCTTTTTTCTTGTACTTTTTAACGCCTTATATCGAGTCTTTACCTTATTTATTAAGGTCTGCCATCGTGACTGGTTTGGTTGTGATCACCATGACTTATTTGTTAATGCCGCGCTTAACCAAACTGTTCAAAGAGTGGCTCAGTAGCTAGTTTGTTTCTTCATAACAAGCAAACAAGTAGGCTAAGGGTTTATACCGAATCTCGAGAAATTTAAGTCCCTTCCTTGGTATTTGGTTTAGGATGATTGTTTATTCCTAATCTGGAGATCTCCATGAAGCTTTATTACACACCAGGCGCTTGTTCCCTTGCAGTTCACATCACGCTAATCGAAGCTGGCTTGTCATTTGACAAAGAGTCCGTTGATTTGGCCAAGAAAAAAACAGCCAGTGGCGTCGATTTCACAACAATTAATGCCAAGGGTTACATTCCTGCATTGCAGTTAGACAGTGGTGAACTATTAACAGAAGGTCCAGCGATCAATCAATACTTAGCCGATTTAGTGCCAGAAAAAAAATTGGCCCCAGCTAATGGCACTTTAGATCGTGTACGCATGCAGTCATGGCTAACATTTATTGGCACTGAATTACATAAATCATTCACACCGCTTTTCCACCCTAGTTCGGATGATGTCAAAGCTCAAGCTAAAGCACATATTGATAAACGATTGAGCTACGTGAACCAAGAGCTAGCTGGTAAACAGTATTTGGTGGGTGAGCAGTTTTCAATTGCAGATGCTTATTTATTCACAGTAGTGGGTTGGATGGGTTTCTTGGCTATGCCTACAGATGCTTATCCGAATGTACAAGCTTTGGTTGCTAGAGTGGCCGCT
>JBDLVQ010000048.1:0-4500 GCA_039804685.1 Pseudomonadota bacterium
CCAACTAATGGAATAGCAGCAAACAAGTTAACAATCACTTGAGCGCCCCAATAAGACATTTGGCCCCATGGTAATAAGTAACCCATGAACGCTTCAGCCATTAAGCACAAGAAGATAGCGCAACCGAATACCCAAACTAGTTCACGTGGCTTGCGATATGAACCGTAGATCAAACCACGGAACATATGTAGATAAACCACTACGAAGAACATAGAAGCGCCGGTTGAGTGCAAGTAACGCACTAACCAACCCCAAGGTACTTCGCGCATGATGTATTCAACAGACTGGAATGCTTTTTCAGCATCAGGCTTGTAATGCATCACCAAGAAAATACCGGTAATGATTTGAATAGCCAAAACTAGAATCGCTAAAGAACCAAAGAAATACCAGAAGTTAAAGTTCTTTGGTGCGTAGTACTTAGTTAAGTGACCTTCAATAGTCGCAGTTAATGGGAAACGTGAGTCAACCCAAGCTAATAATTTTTGTCCGCGCGAGGCGTTCGCTGGAACTTCTTTTTCATGAAATGCCATGTTTTACCCCTTACGCTTTCTTATCTTCGCCAATGATCAACTTTGTATCACTCACATACATATGTGGTGGTACTTCTAAGTTGTCTGGAGCAGGTTTGTTTTTGAATACACGACCAGCTAGGTCAAATGTAGAACCGTGGCATGGACATAAAAAACCACCTTCCCAGTTATCTGGCAAAGATGGCTGTGAACCTGTCTGAAATTTTGCAGTTGGTGAACAACCCAAATGTGAGCAAATACCAACAGCTACCAAGTACTCTGGCTTAATAGAGCGATATTGGTTACGTGCGTATTCTGGCGTTAAAGAGTCTGCATTGCGCTCTGACTTTGGATCAGCAACTTCAGCGTCAGTTTTCTTTAATGACTCAACCATTTCAGGTGTACGACGGACAACCCAAACTGGTTTACCGCGCCATTCAACTGTGCGTAATTCGCCAGGCTGCATGCCTGCGATATCCATTTCAACAGGAGCACCGGCTGCTTTTGCTCGCTCAGATGGAGCAAATGTATTTACCAACGGCAATACAACTGCTGCACCACCTACACCGCCTGCAACTGATGTTGCAATGATCCAGTTACGGCGGCTTTTATCCATGCATTGATCACTCATTACTGATTTCCCTCTTGTAAGGCTTTATTTTTGACGTCAACGGGCAATTATAGCGAAGGCGACCCCCTGATTTAAACCCCATAAGCTTAAAAAATAGGCAAAACCTATAAAAAAGATATCAACTTACAAAGACTTACTGCCATCAACGTTTAAACCGGATTGGGAATATCCACAAAGGTATGCGTCAAACCAAACTTCTTAGCTAAGTGCTCGCCCAAAGCCTGAATGCCATAACGCTCCGTGGCATGGTGCCCCGCAGCAATATAAGCAATGCCCATTTCTCTGGCTATATGGACTGTTTGCTCAGAAATTTCACCGCTGATGTAAGCGTCCACTTTCATTGAAATAGCTTCATTTAAATAAGATTGAGCTGCCCCAGTACACCAAGCAATAGTTTTAATGGGCTGATTAAGATCTCCAATTACTAACGGATCACGGCCCAAACGGCTACTCATACTTCTCGCTAATTGGCCTAAATTTCCCAAATTTTTTGAGGATGCATGAGGCTTACCCTGCCAAATAAGACCATCTAAGCCCTTAGAACCTGATACTGACCATCCCATTATTTTTGCCAACTGGGCGTTATTACCCAACTGCGGATGCAAATCTAAGGGTAGGTGGTAAGCCAATAAATTAATGTTGTAATCCATCAAGAGCTTTAAGCGGGCATGTAACTGCCCCACAATCACTGGCTCATCACTTTTCCAGAACCAACCATGGTGGACTAATATGGCGTCTGCTTTTTGAGCAATAGCTTCCTCAATAAGCGCTTTACTGGCCGTCACCCCCGTCACAATCTTCTTAATAGAAGACACCCCTTGTACCTGTAAACCATTCGGGCAATAGTCCTTAACCTGATCTACTTGCAGCAAATCCGCTAGGTAATCAACAAGAATTTCTCTAGAAATACTAGCTTTACTAGTTTTACTCATGTTTTTTGTTTTTAAGGGGGCTTTTAAACTTGGCTGGCTTTTTTTTGGCATTCGGCTAATCTATCACTATGTTGAAACGACTTTGGTTACTCTTCGCACAGATTGTCACTCTTTTATTGGCAATTTTGTTTATCTTAAGTACTTTTAAGCCTAATTGGCTAGATGGTGTCGGATTGAATGGTGTGAGCAATGTCACCATTCAGGAATCATCTGTTAATCCAAGCGCACCCAACCCAGGCTCACATCATGAGGCTGTTAAGCATTCAATGCCAGCCGTCGTAAATATTTTCACCAGTAAAAATATTCCAAAGATAAAAAAGAATAAAAAAGACTCTAACACCTCACCCAATGATCCTTGGTTTCAATTCTTTTTTGGAGATCAGGGACCTAACAAAGAAGAAGAGTCCTCTAGCCTAGGTTCTGGTGTCATCGTTAGCCAAGAGGGATTAATACTCACCAATCATCATGTCATTGAAGGTGCTGATCAAATTGAGGTAGCGCTATCTGACGGCAGAAAAACTAAAGCGACAGTTATTGGCAGTGACCCAGATACAGATATTGCAGTCCTAAGAATTAATATTGCCAATCTACCAACGCCTATTACTCTCGCAAGAATTGAGTCCGTCAAAGTAGGTGATATTGTTTTAGCCATCGGCAATCCATTTGGCGTAGGTCAAACGGTTACCTCTGGCATCGTCTCTGCTTTAGGTAGAGACCATTTAGGCATTAATACTTTCGAGAACTTTATACAAACAGATGCCGCTATTAACCCTGGCAACTCTGGCGGGGCTTTAATTGACACAAGAGGCCATCTGATTGGCATTAACACAGCAATTTATTCACGCAGTGGTGGCTCAATGGGTATCGGCTTTGCAATCCCAGTTAGTACTGCAAAAGAAGTTTTAGAGGCCATCACAAAAAATGGTGGTGTAACTCGCGGTTGGATTGGTGTAGAGCCACAAAATATTAATCAGGAATTGGCCGACACATTAAAGATTAAACAAGATGGTGTATTAATTGTTGGCACACTGCAAAATGGGCCTGCAGATAGAGCCGGCATAAAACCAGGTGATATTCTTAAAACAATCAATGGCAAACCCATCAAAGACATTACGCAACTACTCAATCAAATTGCAGCCGCAAAACCCGGAGAAAAAATAAGAGCCGAAGTTACCCGTAAAGGGAAAGATATAGAACTTGAAGTACAGGTTGGCAAAAGACCTGGTGCGAAAAGACAAAAATAAAGAGCCATAAAAAAGAGACCTGATAACAGGTCTCTTCTTCAATTCAACACCAACTAATTAGAACTTGTATGTCACGCCCACTGAAGTGGCGATTGGGCTAAGGTTCAAATTACCAATATGCGTATTGGAACTATTAACAATCACATCTGAACTCATCTTGATGTATTTAACATCAACGTTGATGCCCCAATTTTTATTAAGCATATAGTCTGCACCTACTTGACCTGCAAGACCAAAGCTACGGTTTTCAGTAGAAACTAAACCTGCAATATTGCCGGTGTTTAATTCTTTTCTGCTGCTAAAGATTGTGTAGTTAACGCCTGCTCCAATATATGGCTTAATAGGACCTAAATTTGTAAAGTGGTACTGTGCCAATAAAGTCGGTGGCAATGCTTTGACATGGCCTAATGATGTTGCACCAGCTCTTATCTCTACAGTTTGCGGATAAGTTAAAACCAATTCAGCTGCAATATTTTTCGTAAAGAAATAGCTAACATCAAACTCAGGAATTGTCTTATTTTTTGCATTAACATCCAAAGCTTGAACAGTTGCAGTTTGACCGTTATCCCAATTTAAATTGGTTGCACGAACTCTCACCATCCATGGGTTTTCTTCTGCCATTGCATTCAATGACAATGCCGTCAAAAGGCCTAAAGCTAATTTGCTAACTGTTTTTGTGTTCATTTTTATTTCCTCTAATAGTCACAATCTGACAGTTAGAGGTTAAAACGAACTAAATTCTTAAGACTTGATAAGCATCAAATGAAGGATTTATTACATTTGATTTAGATCAATAAATCTCTAGTGGGCTAATATTTTTGATAGAAAATCTTTTGCTCTTGGAGATCGATCTTCTGGCTTATTGAAAAAATCATCTTTAGTACAGTCTTCAACAATTTTTCCTTGATCCATGAAAATCACTCGATTGCTGACTTTTCTGGCAAAACCCATTTCATGAGTCACGCACATCATGGTCATGCCCTCATTCGCCAATTGAACCATCACATCCAATACTTCACCGACCATTTCTGGATCCAAGGCCGAAGTGGGCTCATCAAACAACATCACAATAGGATCCATACTCAAAGCTCGTGCAATTGCAACACGTTGCTGTTGACCACCTGACAACTGCCCCGGAAATTTATCTTTATGTGCAGATAGCCCTACACGCTCTAAATATTTAA
>JBDLVQ010000049.1:0-11033 GCA_039804685.1 Pseudomonadota bacterium
AAATCAGCTTATCTGTGGATGAGAAACCGGCACCAAGACTCAAGGAACCCGTTGGCTTTTCAGCCACCTTTAGGTTGACATCTATTTGATCACTTGTATTAGGTACTTCTTCATTTGAAATATCCACCTCTGTGAAGTAACCAGTTCTATTGACACGATCTTTTGATAACTTCAGCTTTTCACTGTCATACCAAGAACTTTCAAGTTGGCGAATTTCACGGCGAATAACTTCATCACGAGTTTTAACATTACCAAGAACGTTCACTTTGCGAACATATGTGCGCTTACCTGGATCAACAGTTAGCGTTAGATCGACCAACTGTTTCTCTTTGTTCAGATTATTCGTTGGCGTTGTTGATGCAAAAGCATAACCATAAGCGCCTAATTTATCCGCAATCGCTGTGGTTGAAGCCGTTAATTTGCTTGATGAAAAGGTTTCACCCGGCTTAATTTGAAGGAGTTTATTTAATTCCTCTTCTTTACCTAGCAGTTCACCAGCCAATTGAATGCTGGATACTTTGTACTGAACACCTTCCCTAACATTAATGCTGAGATACATTTCAGTTTTATCAGATGAGATAGATACTTGAGTCGACTCAATAACGAATTCTAAGTAGCCGCGACTGAGATAGAAAGAGCGAATAGCTTCAAGGTCAGCAACTAACTTTTGCTTTGAGTACAAATTGTTTTTGGTGTACCAAGATAACCAATTACCAGATGAAAGCTGCATTTCATCTAGCAGATCCGCCTCTTTGAATGCTTTTGCACCATTGATATTGATCAGCTTGATTTTTGAAACTTCACCCTCTTCAACGTTAAATAGAATTGCCACTCTGTTTCTATCAACTGGCGTTATAGTAGTTTTAATATCTGCGCCGTAAAAACCACGTGAGACGTACTGCTTTTTCAGCTCTTGCTCAGCCTTATCAATAATTGACTTGTCGTAGTAGCGACCATCCGTAATTCCAGCTGCTTTTAATGATTTTTTCAAAGCATCTTTATCAAATTCCTTAAGACCGGTGAAGTCAACTAATGAAATCGCTGGACGCTCTTCTACCGAAATAACTAAAACTTGGTTTTCTGATTCAACTTTTACGTCTTTGAAAAAGCCAGTGTTATAAAGAGCGCGAATTGCATCCGCACCTTTGTCGTCAGTAAAAGTCTCACCAACACGAACTGGTAAATAACTAAATACCGTGCCTGGCTCAACTCGCTGTAGACCCTCTACACGAATATCCTTGACCACAAATGGATCTGCAGCCAAAACATGGCCGGATAACAAACTAGCTGCAATAGCAGCCAATGGAGTCAGTATTAATTTTTTACTTGGTTTCAACGTAAAAACAATCTAGAAATATCATTAAACAAAGCCAGCACCGTTAATAACATCAGGCAGGCCACTCCAATTCTTTGTAGTACATTTTGCCAGGTCTCAGGAAGCCTTTTCCCTGAGATTAACTCCCATACATCATACAGTAGCTGACCACCATCTAGCATGGGAAAAGGTAGCAAATTAAGAATCCCTAGACTTATGCTGATTAGAGCTAAAAAGCCTAAGTACGACTGCCAGCCAACCTGCGCTGACTTACCGGCCATATCAGCAATACTTAGGGGGCCGCCTAATTGCTTCATAGATGATTCGCCCGTGAAGATTCCTGCCAGCATTCGAACAGATACAACGCTAATATCCCACACTCTTTCTGAAGCTGTGTAGACCGACTGAATGGGGTTTAAACGAAGTTCAAACCATTGAATTGGCTCAGAAGTGTCTGGTTTTAAGCCCAATTGAGTGATTGGATCAGCATTTGGGGATAAATTTGGCAAATTTTCTTTATTAAAAACAATAAGTTGTAGCTTATTTTGAGTATCCAAGACCTCTAATGAGAAAGTCTTCTTTGCTGTTAAGGCATCCATCAAACGCCAACGAAGTTGATTCCAACTAGCAATTGGTCTAAATGACTGCTCTCCTTCTGCCCTCCAACCAGTGATTTGGTCACCTGCATAAATACCGACCTCATAGGCCAATGTATCTTTTGAAGGCTCCACCATCTTTGCCGGCAACTGAGGTACACCAGCACTGAACAAAACCGTCAAAAATAAAATGGCTAATAAGAAATTAGCGATAGGTCCTGCAGCAACAATCAATGATCGTTGCCATAATTTTTTGGATCTGAAGGACTGGTCATCCATTTTGACGTAGCCACCCAAAGGAATACTACTAATCGCCCACTCCGTTGAGTTGGTATCTTTTTGATATTTCCAAATAGATCCACCAAAACCAATAGAGAATTTGAGCACTTTGACCCCGCAGAATTTGGCGGCGGAATAATGACCCAATTCATGAAAACTCACCAATACGCCCAAAGCAACAAGAAAAGCTAACAAGCTCCATAAGGCGTTCATGGCAACACGTCCTTCATAGCTTCTTGCGCTATTTTTCTGGCCTCGTAGTCAGCATTTAAAACTGTTTCAAGGGAAGATGCTGGATGAGCCTTAAATCTTGCAAGTGTCTCTTCAACGACATGAGAAATATCAAGAAACTTTAACTTTTCATCTAAGAATGCTGTCACAGCTATTTCATTCGCTGCATTTAAAACAGCTGGCATGACACCACCCATTTCCATTGCTTGATATGCAAGAGCTAAGCAAGGAAAACGTTGGTGATCAGCTTCTTCAAAACTGAGTCCTTTTAAGCGCATAAAATCTAAAGGCTCTACACCTGCATCAATACGATGAGGCCAACCTAAGCCATATGCAATCGGTGTTTTCATGTCGGGTTGTCCCAGTTGAGCAATTACTGAACCGTCTACATATCTAACTAGGGAATGAATAACACTTTGCGGATGGATTAGAACTTGGATGAACTGACTATCTAAGCCAAATAAATAATGAGCCTCAATCACTTCAAGGCCCTTATTCATCATTGTTGCCGAATCTACAGAAATTTTACGACCCATGACCCAATTAGGATGTGCGCATGCTTGCGTTGGCGTCACATTTTCCAAATCAGCTGTGGAATAATTTCTAAAAGGACCACCAGAGGCGGTTAGCAAAATCTCAGAAACACCCAAGCGATCATAAACACCACGACTTCCCCCATTTGATGTATTTGCATCAGGAAGACACTGATAGATGGCATTGTGTTCACTATCTATGGGCAATAACTGTGCGCCACTTTCTTTGATGGCAGACATAAAAATATCACCAGACATGACAAGCGCTTCTTTATTGGCAAGTAATATTCTTTTACCAGCCTTCGCTGCTGCTATTGTAGGAACCAGTCCTGCGGCACCCACAATAGCAGCCATCACGGTGTTAATGGAAGACAAGGTTGCAGCCTGAACCAAAGCATCGGCACCGTAAGCTACTTTGGTCTTCAATCCTAAAGCGGATAATTTAGCCTCTAAAGTCTGAGCTGCGGTTGCAGAGCCAACAACTGCTAGCTCTGGTTGAAATTCCTGACACTGTGTCGCTAAAGTCTCTACATTGCTGTGAGCAGTCAATGCCCGTATGGAGAATAGTTCTGGATGTTCTCTAACCACATTGAGTGTATTGACCCCAATCGAACCAGTTGAACCTAAAACGCAAATATGTCTCATATTAGGCAATCAAGGTAACAATCAAACCAGCCAAAGGAAGAACCGGCAATAAAGCATCAATACGATCTAGAAAACCACCATGACCAGGTAATAAGGCGCTGCTGTCTTTAACTCCAGCAATACGTTTTAGTTGAGATTCAAATAAATCCCCCTGAATACTCATGACCACTGATAGGAAGGTCAGAGATATCATCCAAGACCAGCCTAATTTTGATTGGATCAGGTCAAAAAAGTTATTTTGAAATAATTCATAATCTGAAAAGTACGAAGCGCCCAAAATCGCAATAGATATCACTAAGAGACAACCACCAATAGCGCCTTCAATCGATTTTCCAGGGCTTAAACGAATAGCTAATTTATGTTTACCAAAAGCCTTTCCAGCAAAATAAGCTCCAATATCTGCTGCCCAGACTAAAACAAGCACAGATAAAAATAGTGTCATGCTGATTGCTCGCAGGTGCATCAATGCAAACCAACAGGCTGGCAAAATAAATAAGCCTGCAACAGCCAGCGGCCAACGCCAAAATTGCATATTGAGATCAAGTGCACGACTCATCAGAATTGGCACCACCAATATCCAAAAAGCTAAAGTAAGCCACAGCAAGATCTGAATCGCTTGCATGCCGGCATACATAAACCAGATACTCAGACTTAATAAACACAGACCAGCATAAGAAACCGCTCTTTTAGGATTGTGTGGAAATAAAAGACGCCACCATTCCCAGGCGGCTAAAGTGATCACAATAGCAATCAAAACCCCTAACCAGATAAGGGGGGCAAACCAAAGCACTGGCAAAAAGATAGCCAATAATGCAATAGCTGTTAGAACTCGGGCTTTTAACATTGGGCTTATTTTCCTGTCTCTTGAGCGCTAACAACTTGAGCACTTGTTCTACCAAAACGTCGCTCTCTATCGCGGTACCATGCAAAAGATTTTTGAAGTTCCTGTGCGTCAAAATCAGGCCAAAGAACGTCCGTGAAATAAAGCTCGGTATAGGCTAGCTGCCATAGTAAAAAATTACTGATGCGCTGTTCACCACCTGTTCTGATAAATAGGTCTGGTTCTGGAGCATAAGACATGGACAAAAATGGAGCAAATAACTCTTCATTAATGGCATCCGGCTCGAGATTAGGATGAGCCTTGATGCAAGCAGAGATAGCTTGAAGAATGTCCCAGCGGCCACCATAGTTCGCCGCAATTGTCAGATTAAGTCCTGTGTTTTCTGCAGTACGAGCCTCAGCTGCTGTAACGCGCTCTTGAATTAAAGGATCAAAATGAGATAAATCACCAATTAATCTAAGACGAACATTATTGCGGTGTAGACGAGAAATCTCTTTTTCAAGCGCTGTTAGAAATAGTTTCATTAAGAAGCCAACTTCTTCAGCAGGACGACGCCAGTTTTCAGAACTAAATGCAAAAAGTGTAAGGTGTTGAACACCCAGATCACCACATTCTTTGACAATGTTCCGAACAGTATCCAAACCTTGGGAGTGGCCGGCTACACGTGGTAAAAAACGCTTAGTAGCCCATCGGCCATTACCATCCATAATGATGGCAACATGCTTAGGCACACTAGCAACCTCGGGAACCTCTTGAGTGGAACTAGCGTGAGCCATGCTGGATAATTTTTTTCTCATGAATACTTTATTTAAGCCTAGGCCTAAACAGTCATGATCTCTTTTTCTTTTTCTACAATGATTTTATCGATTTCAGTAACAAAGCGATCTGTCATTTTTTGAACTTCATCTTGTGAGCGACGCTCTTCATCTTCTGAAATATCTTTATCCTTTGCCAACTTCTTTAAAGACTCGTTAGCGTCACGACGAAGGTTGCGAACAGCAATCTTCGCATCCTCACCTTCACCTTTAACCACCTTAGTTAATTCTTTGCGGCGCTCTTCTGTAAGAGCCGGCATGGGTACGCGAATGATATTTCCTTGTGTCGCTGGATTCAAACCAAGATCTGACTCACGAATAGCCTTTTCAACGGCACCCATCATGCTTTTTTCCCACGGCTGAACTGTGAGAGTTCTGGCATCAGCTAAGCCTAAGTTGGCTACCTGCGCTAATGGTGTTGGGTTACCGTAATAGTCGACATTGATCTGCTCCAAAATACCTGGATGAGCACGACCCGTTCTAATTTTTTGCAAATTCGATTTCAATGAATCAATCGATTTTGTCATTTTTTGTTCTGTATTTTTTTTAATTTCTGTTGAAGACATAATGTTTTCCTCTAAACCACTTAAACGTGAACCAAAGTACCTTCACCTTCACCCATAATGACGCGCTTTAAAGCGCCTGGCTTCAAAATAGAGAAAACTTTAATAGGTAGTTTTCTGTCACGACATAAGGCAAAAGCTGTTGCATCCATGACTTGTAGATTTTTGATGATGGCCTCATCAAAAGTAATCGTGTCATAACGAGTCGCAGTTGAATCTTTTTTAGGATCGCTTGTATAAATACCATCAACCTTAGTTGCTTTCAGCACAACTTCAACGCCCATTTCTGCGCCACGAAGGGCAGCGGCTGTATCTGTTGTAAAGAAAGGATTACCTGTGCCGGCAGCAAATATAACAACCTTACCTTCTTCCATGTGACGAATAGCTCTTGGTCGGATATATGGTTCAACCACTTGATCCATTCTCAAAGCCGATTGAACACGAGCCTCTACGTTTTTCTGTCGTAAAGCATCTTGAAGAGCTAAAGCATTCATCATAGTTGCCAACATACCCATGTAATCAGCTGTTGCTCGATCCATACCTGCAGCACCACCAGCAACACCTCTAAAAATATTACCGCCACCAATCACAATAGCCAGTTGGACACCGTCGGCCACAACTTCAGCAATATCGGTCACCATGGCATCAATAGTTGTAGGATTAATTCCGTAAGAATCATCTCCCATTAATGCTTCACCTGATAATTTTAGTAAAACTCTTTTGTATGCTGGCATGGTATTTATCTCTTTTAGTGTAGGTGAATATCAAGTTCCGAAAGTATAAAAGGCACGAAGGTTTTCACCCCGTGCCCTTGTCGAACTACATGTACTACTTAGGCCGTGGCTTTTGCAGCAGCTACTTGTGCAGCAACTTCAGCCGCGAAGTCATCTTGACGCTTTTCAATACCTTCACCAACAACGTACATCGTAAAGCTCTTAATTGTTGTGTTTGCTGCTTTCAACATTTGCTCTACAGTTTGCTTGTCGTTTTTAACGAAAGTTTGATTTAACAAAGATACTTCTTTTAAGTATTTCTGAACTGAACCTTCAACCATCTTAGCAACGATTTCAGCTGGCTTGCCAGATTCAGCAGCCTTCAATTCAGCAACGCTCTTTTCAGTAGCAATTTTGTCTGCTGGAACATCAGCAGATGACAATGCGATTGGCTTCATAGCGGCAATATGCATGGCAACGTCCTTAGCTGCAGTGTCATCACCTGTGTACTCAACCATTACGCCGATACGAGTACCGTGCAAATATGAAACTAACTTGTTTTCACCTGAAAAACGTGTGAAACGACGTAAAGACATGTTTTCACCGATACGACCGATCAACTCAGCACGAACCTCTTCAACTGTTTTTCCAGCATATGGCAAACCAGACAAAGCAGCTACGTCAGCTGGGTTTTTCTCAGCGATTAATTGAGCACATGCATTGCTCAACGCCAAGAAGTCATCGTTCTTAGAAACGAAGTCTGTTTCACAGTTAACTTCAAGCAAAGCACCTGTTGTGCCATTGATGAAAGCAGTAATCACACCTTCCGCTGTTACACGTGATGCAGCTTTACCGGCTTTGCTACCCAACTTAACACGCAGGATTTCTTCAGCTTTGGCCATATCGCCATCAGCCTCAGTTAATGCTTTTTTACACTCCATCATTGGAGCATCGGTTTTAGCGCGTAATTCGCCAACCATTGCAGCAGTAATTGCAGCCATTACTCGCCCTTTCCTTCTTCAACGAACTCATCAGCATCACCCTTAACAGCATCTAATACCTGCTGAACAGTGTTTGCTTTACCCTCAAGGATGGCATCAGCCATACCGCGAACATACAAAGCAACTGCTTTGCTTGAGTCATCGTTACCTGGAATGATGTAATCAACGCCTTCAGGTGAATGGTTTGTATCAACGACAGCAATCACTGGAATACCCAATTTCTTAGCTTCGGTGATGGCAATTTTGTGATAGCCAACGTCAACAACGAAAATAGCATCAGGAGTACCAGCCATATCTTGGATGCCGCCCAATGACTTCTCTAATTTCTCGATATCACGACTTGTTGTTAAGGCTTCTTTTTTAGATAAACGTTCCCAGTCACCGTTTTCACGGGCAGCCGTCATATCTTTAAGACGCTTGATTGAACCTTTAACAGTTTTGAAGTTTGTCAAAGTACCACCCAACCAACGAGCATCAACATAAGGCATACCAGCGCGAGCCGCTTCCTCTGCAATGATCTCTTTAGATTGACGCTTTGTACCTACGAACAAAATTGTTCCGCGGTTAGCCGCGATTTGACGAACAACTTTTTGCGCTTCCAAATACATTGGAAGTGTTTTTTCGAGGTTAATAATATGGATTTTGTTGCGATGACCGAAAATATAAGGGGCCATCTTTGGTGACCAGAAACGAGTTTGGTGCCCAAAATGGCAACCGGCTTCTAGCATTTGACGCATAGTCACTGACATGTAAATCTCCTAAGGGTTAAGTCTAGAACCAAGTCCTGACTGCACTAAAAAGTGCCACCCTGGACGGCTTGGTTCGTGATTCTGATCCAGACTATCTAGAACAGTAGGCAAATTATACCCCAAAAATAGTGATAGAGCCATGAAAACAATGGTTTTATGCTGGATAATGACTGAATGTTGACACAAACTAAAAAACCAAGCCCCCAAGAATTCATTGCTGGCATGCGAGAAGCCGGCCGTTTAGCCAGTGAAGTCCTAGATCATGTCACCCCGTTTGTTAAAACAGGGGTCACAACCGGTGAATTAGACCGAATTTGCCATGAATACATGCTGGATGTACAAAAAACAATACCTGCCCCCCTTAATTACCAACCTCCTGGCTATCCACCTTTCCCTAAATCTATCTGTACATCAGTGAATGATGTCATTTGTCATGGGATTCCAGGTGACAGAATTTTGAAGGATGGTGACACGGTGAACTTAGATATC
Organism: Pseudomonadota bacterium; assembly: GCA_039804685.1. Taxonomy (GTDB): domain Bacteria; phylum Pseudomonadota; class Gammaproteobacteria; order Burkholderiales; family Burkholderiaceae; genus Polynucleobacter. Next base: position 8,771 of record JBDLVQ010000049.1, read on the forward strand.
ACTGTGATTACACCAGATGGGTACTTTGGTGACACCAGTCGTATGTTCATGATCGGCGAACCATCCATCATGGCTAAACGCTTAACTCAAATTACTTATGAGGCGATGTGGCTGGGTATTGCTCAAGTTAAACCAGGATGTACTTTAGGTGATATTGGTCATGCCATTCAGACTCATGCTGAGGCTGCGGGATATTCAATTGTTAGAGAGTATTGTGGACACGGCATTGGTCAGGTTTTCCATGATGACCCTCAAATTGTTCACTATGGTAAACCTGGCATGGGGCAAGCGCTTCATGAGGGCATGACTTTTACTATTGAGCCCATGATTAATGCAGGGAAACGAGACATCAGAACAATGCCCGATCAATGGACAGTCAAAACCAAGGATCGAAGCCTTTCAGCCCAATGGGAACACACTTGCCTAGTGACTGCGACTGGCGTTGAAGTTCTCACTTTTTCTGAGGGCACTCCAAAGCCACCAGAGTGTGTTGCCGGTCTTCAATTTAGACCATAAGCACCGCAATAACATTGATGGATACACTGACAAAACTCAAACTGAGAAGAGAGAGTTTATTCGATCAATTCAGAGAAGATTTAAATGTCACAAAATTGACGAAAGCAAGTTGTATCCTGACGGATCAGCAACTCATCATCGCATGGAACGAAAGTGATCTTAGTGATCATGCTGCTCTTGTGGGTGTTGGTGGCTTTGGTCGTGGTGAATTATTTCCGTACTCAGATGTAGATATTTTGGTTCTTGTATCAGAGAAACTGTCTGAACATGATCTCCAAATGATTAACCCCAAAATTGAGGCATTTATCACACGCTGCTGGGATCTTGGTATTGAAATAGGATCATCTGTCAGAAACATTCGTCAATGCCTTGAAGAGGCTGCTGCTGACATCACTGTTAAAACCTCATTATTAGAATCACGTTGGATCAGTGGAGATAAGAAAGTTTACAAACGCTTTCTTGCTCAGTTTGATACCGCGATGGATGCTAAAGCTTTTTATCAAGCCAAACTACTAGAACTTCGCCAGAGGCATCACAAACATAATGACACGCCTTATTCACTTGAACCGAACTGCAAAGAAAGTCCTGGTGGCTTAAGGGATTTACAAGTCATTCTGTGGATGACAAAAGCCGCCAAATTAGGCAGTAGTTTTTCGGACTTGCATAAGAAAGGCTTGCTCACCAAGCGCGAGTCTTTAGAAATCAATCGCAACCTTAAGTTTTTGCAAACACTCAGAACGCAGCTACATTTAATCGCTAAACGTCGACAAGATGTTTTGGTTTTTGACTTGCAAACACAACTAGCTGAATCATTTGGACTGGAAGCCGAAGCTGGAAAAAGATCGAGCGAACAAATTATGCGTCGCTACTATTGGGCCGCTAAAGCAGTCACTCAATTGAATGAAATTTTGTTACAGAATATTGAGGCTATTCTTTTCCCGAAGGAATCCAAGGGAACACGCCCTATTTCAGAGCATTTTGTTGAGAAACAAGGATTGCTAGATATTATCGATCCGGCTTTGTTTGAGAAGCATCCAGAACAAATTCTTAAAGCTTTCTTGCTGTATACAAAAACTCCGGGCGTTGAAGGCCTCTCAGCACAAGTGTTACGAAGCTTATATAACGCCAGACATCTCATGAATGCGCAATGGCGTAAGCAAGCTCTCAATAAAGAGTTGTTTATGGAGATTGTTAAACAGCCTCAAGGGGTGACACACGCATTTAGGTTAATGAACCAAACCAGCGTACTTGGTAGATACTTACCCGCCTTTAGAAAAATTGTTGGTCAAATGCAACATGATTTATTTCATGTATATACCGTTGATCAACATATTTTGATGGTCTTGCGCAACGTTCGACGATTTTCAATTATTGAGCACACACATGAATTTCCTTTTTGTAGTGAGATTGCTGCTAATTTTGATAAGCCATGGCTTTTAGTCTTAGCCGCTTTGTTTCATGACATCGCTAAGGGACGTGGTGGTGATCACTCTGATTTAGGAAAACGTGATGCAAGAGCTTTCGCAAAAAGTCACGGCTTAGATAAAAATGAAACAGATTTACTTGTTTGGTTAGTTGCTGAACATTTAACCATGAGTCAAGTCGCGCAAAAGCAAGACATTGGCGATCCTGATGTGATTAAAGCTTTTGCCAAAAAAGTTAAAACTGAAAATCGCCTCAAAGCACTTTATTTATTAACCGTTGCTGATGTCCGTGGAACAAGCCCTAAGGTTTGGAATGCATGGAA
>JBDLVQ010000050.1:0-4338 GCA_039804685.1 Pseudomonadota bacterium
GTAAAAATCAAATTTATGCACAAAAAATCTTAGATAGAGTTTCCTATCGTTAAAAAGAAAGCCTAGAATCTCAGGCTTAGATGAATTCAAAGCCTGAGCCCCCTCTAGATATCACTGGTAATTGTTACCACTGCGGTGGCGACCTGATACCAGATAGCTTTTATCAAGCTGACTTAGCAGGGTCGTCACGCGCATTCTGTTGTGCTGGTTGTATGGCTATTGCTCAAACGATCCATGGGCAAGGTTTAGAGTCTTTTTATGCACGCAGAATCCCATTGGGTGGAAAACCAGAGAGTATTTCAGCGGTAGGTGACCAAGTTCCCGATCATTTGTTAGCTTATGACGATCCTGTTTTATTAGAACGATTTACAAGAGCTTCTATTAACGCAGGGGAATTAGAAACAACATTGCGCCTAGAAAAAATTCGATGCGCTGCTTGTGTTTGGCTTAACGAACAACACCTGCGCCGTTTACCTGGCGTTCAAGATGTCCAAATTAATTATGTGACTCAAAGAGCAACAGTACGTTTTAACCCACAGTTAGTTCATTTATCAGGTTTAGTTCATGCAGTTGAGCAAATAGGTTATGGGGCTTGGCCATTTGAACCATCTGCGGCAGCTGACGTTTCAAAACGTGAGCGTCGTCAATTATTAATGCGTTTGGGTGTGGCCTTGCTGGGCATGATGCAAGTCATGATGTATGCCTGGCCAACATACACCGGCGATGAAGATTTATTGGCAGAGCATGCCTTGTTGCTAGGTTGGACTAGTTGGGCTCTAACTGTGCCCGTCATTTTTTATTCTGCAGGTCCGATGTTTATAGCAGCATGGCATAGCATTCGTCTGTTTTCAAAAACCAAAACACTGGGTATGGATGTTCCAGTGACTCTGGCAATTGCTTTGGCCTTTGTTGCGGGCACAATTAGTTTGGTGACGGGGGTTGGTCAAAGTTATTTCGACTCCGTCACTATGTTTGTAGCTTTTCTTTTGGGTGCTCGTTATGTCGAGTTGTTGGCTAGGCAAGATGCGCAGGGTGGTGCGGAGGCCTTAGCCAAACAATTGCCAGCTACTTGTGAAAGATTGGAAGATTATCCCAATACGGATCAATCAAAATCTGTTCCTGTAGTGCGCTGTGTTGCTGGTGACGTATTACGTATATCACCAGGAGAAATTATTCCTGTTGATGGCATCTTGTTGACCGGAGATGGCAGCTTAGATGAATCTTTACTTACTGGTGAATCTAGACCTATTGCAAAAAAAATAGGTGATCAGTTATACGCAGGTAGCCATAATATTGTGAGTCCAATCTTGATGCGGGTGCAGGCTGTTGGTCAAGGAACTCGAATTGCTGGAATTGCATCTCTTTTAGATCAAGCATTGCAAGCCAAACCACAGGTGGTAGGTTTGGCTGAAAAGTGGGCGGGTTATTTTGTTGTGTTCTTGATGACGGCTGCTGCTCTAACTGCTGTCACATGGTTTTATCTTGATGCCAATCGTGCATGGGAAGTTGCTGTCGCAGTTTTAGTAGCTAGTTGCCCTTGTGCTTTGTCTTTAGCGACACCTGCTGCAATGGCAGCGGCACAGGGTGCAGTGACAAAGTTAGGACTCCTGGTTGTGCGTGGTCACGTTATGGAAACATTATCGAAAGCCACTGACCTTGTATTAGATAAGACGGGCACCTTAACAACCGGTAGACCGGAGCTTCAAAACATCATTCAGATACGTGAAGACTACACGCGAGAGCAAGTTCTCTCAATTGCAATGGCCATGGAGTTAGGGCAAAAGCACCCCTTAGCTATAGCCATTATTAAAGCAGGGCAAGCTCAATCAATAACACCCGCTCTATTGGCAGATGAATGTGTTGGAGAGTTGGGTCGTGGGCTACGCTCGGGAAATTTACGTTTAGGCAGTCGTCAGTGGCTAGGCTTAACAGGCCGTCAATTATCTCAAGAGCAACAGGAAGCCTATCAACAATCCAGCTTGGTTTATTTGAGTGATGAAAAAAGTGTAATTGCTATTTTTGCTTTATTAGATACTCCTCGTGAAGGGGCTATAGATTTCATTCGTGCAGCGCAAAAGCGTGGTGTACAAGTGCATTTGCTTTCTGGTGATGACCCTCAAACAGTAGCTTGGTGGGCGAATTACTTTGGTATTCAGAATTATCTTGGCGGAGCACTTCCAGAGGATAAGTATCACTTTAGTCAAAAGCTTCAGTCGCAAGGTAAAACTATCTGGGCAGTTGGTGATGGTGTTAATGATGCGCCATTTTTAGCGCAAGCAGATGTATCAGTTGCTGTTGGAAGTGGCGCTCCTTTGGCTCAAGCTGGTGCTGATGCTGTGTTAACCGCTGAATCTTTAAAGCCATTGATGCAAGCCTTAGCACTTGCTGATAAAACTCAGCTCATCATGAAGCAGAATTTAATCTGGGCATTCGTTTACAACATCATTGCTATTCCTGTGGCGATGATGGGGTTAGTTAATCCATGGGTTGCTGGAATTGGGATGTCTTTATCATCCTTAGCCGTCACTCTGAATGCATGGCGTTTAAGAAAATCGGATTGATGCGCTAGACTGTCAATATGGAAAGTCTCTATCTTCTCATTCCCATGTCACTTGTTGTGGTGGGTTTTATTGTCCTTATTCTTTACTGGTCTGTTCGGAATGGCCAGTTCGAAGATTTGGAGGGGCCTGGTCATGCCATTTTGATGGACGACGACAATCCAAAGCCTCAGTCTGTTCTAGACAAGTCAAAACAAGACTCAAATTAAATCGCAAAGCCCTAATTAAACTCATTTTTTCTTATATCTTACGTGAAACTTGACCTATATCAAGTCCACTTACTTAGCCAAGTTTGATAATCGAGCTGGGATAAATCGGCCTGAAGGCTAGTAAGGAGATACCATGGGACTAACCGTGGGTAATACGCAAGACAACTTTAACTACAAAGTTGTTCGTCAATTTGCTTTAGTAACAGTCCTTTGGGGCATTGTGGGTATGTTGGTGGGAGTGATTTTGGCGGCTCAATTGATTTGGCCAGACATTACATTCAATATTCCATTTTTGAGCTATGGCCGTTTACGCCCATTGCACACGAATGCTGTTATTTTTGCTTTTGGTGGTAGCGCACTGTTTGCCACTTCTTACTACATCGTTCAGCGTACCTGTCAGGTGCGTTTATTTTGCGATAAGTTAGCTGCTTTTACTTTTTGGGGTTGGCAAGCAATCATCGTAGCTGCAGCGGTGACTTTACCTTTGGGGATTACTACTTCAAAAGAATATGCTGAGCTCGAGTGGCCCATCGATATTTTGATTACTTTGGTTTGGGTGGCCTACGCTGTTGTGTTCTTCGGAACTTTGATCAAGCGCAAGACAAAACATATTTATGTATCTAACTGGTTCTTCGGCGCTTACATTTTGACGATTGCTATGTTACATATCGTTAACAACCTTGAGATGCCTGCTAGCTTATTTAAGTCATATTCAGCTTATGCTGGCGCACAAGATGCGATGATTCAGTGGTGGTATGGTCACAACGCAGTAGGTTTCTTCTTAACTACTAGCTTCTTGGGCATGATGTACTACTTCATTCCTAAGCAAGCTGAGCGCCCAATCTATTCTTATCGTTTATCGATTGTTCACTTCTGGGCTTTGAACTTCACGTACATGTGGGCTGGTCCTCATCATTTACAACATACAGCGCTACCAGACTGGACTCAGTCTTTAGGTATGGTTTTCTCATTGATCCTATTGGCGCCATCATGGGGTGGCATGATCAACGGCATCATGACTTTGTCAGGTGCGTGGCATAAATTGCGCCGTGATCCAATCTTGAAGTTCTTGATTACTGCTTTGTCTTTCTACGGTATGTCTACCTTCGAAGGTTCAATGATGTCTATTAAGACTGTGAATAGCTTATCTCACTACACAGACTGGACAATTGGTCACGTTCACTCAGGTGCTTTGGGTTGGGTTGCAATGATCACAATAGGTTCTATGTACTACTTGATCCCACGCTTGGTTGGTGAAAAAGAAATGTACAGCACCAAGTTAATCGAATTGCACTTCTGGATTTCTACAATTGGTGTGGTTCTTTACATCGCTGCTATGTGGATTGCTGGTGTTATGCAGGGTTTAATGTGGAGAGCTTTCCAACCAGACGGTACATTGACATATAGCTTTGTTGAATCAGTAAAAGCAACTTATCCTTTTTATGTCATTCGTTTACTAGGTGGCGTTTGCTACTTGAGCGGTATGTTTGTGATGGCTTACAACGTTTACAAAACTGTGCAACAGAAAAAGTTTGTAGACGCACCAATTCCAACATTGCAAGCTGCTCACT
>JBDLVQ010000051.1:0-6633 GCA_039804685.1 Pseudomonadota bacterium
TTCTCAAATAACTTATTGAATAAAAAAGGAAATTAAAGTCTTGATAAAGTATTGTGAGATTTCACATTCTTATAAGACAATGAGGCATGACTAAAAAAAATAATAAAGGAACTTTGGCTCTGTCTGAGTCTAAAGCGCGTAATTTGCCAGAAAAGCAAGGAACTGTTCAAGGTCACCGAGACGGCTTTGGATTTGTCATTCCAGATGATGGTGGTGAGGACGTTTTTTTAACTGAACGAGAAATGTCTCGTGTGATGCATCAGGATAAGGTTATTGTTAAAGTGACCGGCTTAGATCGGCGCGGTCGTCCAGAAGGGCAAATTAGTGAAGTTATTCTTCATGCTAATAAATTTGTGATCGGCCGTTTGTTAAATGAAAACGGTGTTTTGATCTGCGCTCCGGAAGATAAGCGTATTGGCCATGATATTTTGATTCCCCCTAAAGGGCAGGGTAATGCCAAATTAGGACAAGTTGTTTCAGTTGAGATCATCGATTATCCAGACAGTTATCGTCAAGCCGTTGGTCGAGTGGTTGAGGTGCTTGGTGAAATAGATGACCCAGGTATGGAAATTGAGATTGCAGTTCGCAAATATGGCGTGCCACATCTGTTTTCACCTGCTGCAACAAAGGAGGCTGAGCTTTTGCCTGATGAAATTCGGGCTGAAGACTTAGAAGGCAGAATTGATTTAAGGGATATTCCGCTTGTCACGATTGACGGTGAGGATGCTAGAGACTTTGATGATGCAGTCTATTGCGAGCCAGTTACTTGGGGTAAAGATAAAGCCTGGAGATTAATTGTTGCAATTGCTGATGTGTCTCATTATGTGAAACCTGGTCAACCGCTTGATGCTGATGCGATTACTCGAGCAACCTCTGTTTATTTTCCACGTCGTGTAATACCAATGCTGCCGGAAAAAATTTCTAATGGACTTTGCTCGCTCAAGCCTGAGGTTGATCGTTTGTGTATGGTTTGCGATGCTGTCATCGACTTGCATGGGGAGGTTCAGGCCTACCAGTTCTATCCCGCAGTTATGCACTCAGCTCAGCGTTTCACTTACAACACTGTTTGGGAAATTTTAAGTAATAGTAATGGCCCTGAAGCAGCAAGATTTAAGCATCTTAAAAAGAACTTAGACCGACTTTACAGTTTATATAAAGTTCTAAGGTCTGCTAGAGATAAGCGCGGTGCTATTGATTTCGAGACCACTGAAACTCAAATTATTAGTAATTCACTAGGTAAGATTGAGCGCATTGAGCCTCGGATTCGCAATGAGGCTCATCGCGTTATTGAAGAGTGTATGTTGGCAGCTAACGTCTGTGCGGCAGATTTTCTAGATAAGAATGGCCATGACTCTTTATTCCGCGTTCACGCAGAACCTTCCGTTGAGAAGTTACTAACACTCAAGCAAGTATTAAGAACGGCGGGTCTTCATTTGGGTGGTTCTGATAAGCCAAGACCAAAAGATTTTGCTAAATTGATTGAAGAGATTAAGCCGCGACCTGACGCTAGTATGTTGCAGTCAGTTGTTTTGCGGTCTATGCAGCAAGCAGTTTATCAACCTGATAATTATGGTCATTTTGGCTTGGCTTATGATGCTTATGCGCACTTCACTAGTCCTATCAGACGTTATCCTGATTTATTGGTGCATCGATCCATTAAAGCTATCTTAGCAAAGAAAAAATATTCGCCGGCTATTCCACCAGAGGTTGTTTTGAATTTGGCGATGCCAAAGAGTGGTCCTGGTCGTGTCAATGCGGCTAATGCGAAGAAGTCTCATGAAGAGGCTAAATCTAAACCTGCTCTCAAAACAGTCAGGGGTTCTAAGGCAAAGCAAGAAGCATCGACGGCTATGGCTACTTGGGCTCAATTAGGTGTTCACTGCTCTTCTAATGAGCGCCGCGCTGATGAAGCCTCGCGGGATGTAGAGGCTTGGTTAAAATGTTATTACATGCGCGATCACTTGGGTCAAGAGTATGCCGGTACGATTACTGGCGTTGCAACATTTGGCTTGTTCGTTCAGTTAGAGAGTCTTTTTGTTGAGGGCATGATTCATATTAGCGAATTGGGTGGTGATTACTACCAATATGATGAGGCTCGCCAAGAATTACGTGGTGAGAGAACAGGTATTCGCTATCGTCTAACTGATCGAGTTCATGTTTTGGTCAGCCGGGTAGATCTTGATGCTAGAAGAATAGAGTTTAGCTTGGTAAAACCAGGCCAAGACAAAGGTGTTGGTATCGGTGCAGGAGCAAAGTTTGCGCCCATGGATAACTCAAGATCGAATCGCCCTAGTCGAGATAATCGCTCCGGGGGCGCTTCGAGAAATGCTGCATCAAAACGTGGTTCTGGAAAAGTTCAATCAAGGACTAGTTCCTCGTCTGATGTATTGCCAGCAAGAACTAGTGGAGGGTTATCATCACCACCAGCAAAATCCCCAACTACTAAAACAGCTTCATCAAAGGCTGGGAAAAAACCCAAAAAAGCCAGTAATGCCAAATCAAAAGGGCATGAGCTAAGTATTCGTAAAGGTCGTCGTTAATGTCAGGTAAAGAACAAAAGTCAGGTTTTAAGCAGGAGTCTAGGCAAGGTGGTGATGGCAAGCAGATGATTCTAGGTTTTCATGCGGTTATTGCAAGACTGCGCCAAGACCCCGAATCTCTGAGAACTGTTTATGTTGATCCAGCAAGACGTGATCGTCGTATGCAAGACTTTATTAAATCAGCAGAACCTATTTTAGGTAGACGACTGCATCAAGCTGATACGGAGCGTCTTAGAACTTTAGCTGGTAATGATCGTCATCAAGGTGTTGTTGCTTTTGCTGATACTGTTTCGAAAGTTCAAACTCTCGATGAATTATTAGATGCCTTACAAGGTCCCGCCCTGTTATTGATTCTAGATGGTGTTACCGATCCACATAACCTAGGAGCATGTCTTCGGGTTGCTGATGGTGCTGGTGTTGATGCTGTGATCGTACCTAAAGATCGCTCTGCTCATTTAAATGCAACCGTGAGTAAGGTCGCTAGTGGTGCAGCAGAGACTATGCCGTTAATTGCAGTGACTAATCTTGCGCGCACAATGCGTGAGTTACAAGAGGCCGGGGTATGGCTTATTGGTACAGATGATCAAACTGAAAAAACCTTATACGATGTCAACTTGAGCGGCCCAGTTGCTTTAGTGATGGGGGCTGAAGGTGAAGGTATGAGAAGGTTGACTAAAGAAACATGCGATGAATTGGTTAAAATACCGATGCTTGGCGGAGTTGAGAGCTTGAACGTATCAGTTGCAAGTGGCGTTTGTTTATATGAGGCCCGCAGGCAAAGGCTTGTCAAAGGGTAAAAAGGTGCCGGATCTTTAAGTTGAGTAGCACCTTTTTATAGAGCGATGTGATTATGGTTACTTGTATTAACTAGCCAATAGCTTTTCAAGCTTCTCAATATCTGCACAAAACAAACGAATACCCTCAGAAAGTTTTTCTGTCGCCATGGCATCTTGATTCAACTGATACCGAAATGATTTTTCATCTGCGTGAATTGCAGAGCTTCCAGTTGATTTTGCATTAGCAGGACTTAGGGCGGGAGACAGCTCTAGTTGTTGATTCTGAAGTTCAGTAAGTAACTCAGGACTAATTGTTAGTAAATCACAGCCAGCTAGATTAATAATCTGACTGATGTTTCTAAAGCTTGCTCCCATTACCTCGGTTTGAATATCAAAGCACTTGTAATAGTTATAGATATTTCTAACTGAGACAACGCCGGGATCATTTGCACTGCCATGAGTTTCATCATTCCAGTTAGCACCTAAAGACTTTTTGTGCCAATCTGTAATGCGACCAACAAATGGTGAAATCAATTGTGCTTTTGCATTGGCACAAGCAACTGCCTGGACTAGGCTAAACAACAAAGTCATGTTGCAAGAAATACCTTCTGATTGGAGAACTTGAGCAGCTTGAATACCTTCCCAAGTGCTGGCAATCTTAATTAAAACTCTTTTTCTGGAAATTCCAGCCTGTTCATAGGCCTTAATAATTTCTCGAGCTTTTTTGATGGTCGATTCTGTATCGAAAGATAGGCGAGCATCAACCTCTGTCGAAACTCTTCCTGGAACAATCTTCAAAATCTCAATGCCAAACGCAACTAATAATGCATCAATGAGTTGATTGACTGATTGACCCGCATTTTGGGACTTTATTTGACTAATGAGTGCTTGATAATTAGGGAGTAGAGCAGCTTTTAATATTAGAGATGGATTGGTTGTTGCATCTTGAGGCAAAAAGGCTTGGATGCGCTCAAAGTCACCTGTGTCCGCCACTACAGTGGTGTATTGTTTAAGTTGTTCTAATAGTGTGCTCATTGGAGTATTTTAGAATGCTTCTGTAAATAAAAAGAATTTAGCAGACATTTTTGCTGAATAATTAAGTTAATTTAAAAGAAACAGCATTTATAGGGCATTGTTTTATGTATACGCAGGATCAACTGAAGGCAATGGTAGCTGATGCCGCTAAAAATGAGGTGCTAGCTAATATGCTACCTGGTGGTATTTTGGGCATTGGAACTGGTTCAACTGCTAATTTATTTATTGATGCCTTAGCGCCCTATAAAGATCATTTTTCTGGTGTAATTTCTAGCTCTCTAGTAAGTACAGAGAGACTTCAAAAGCATGGATTCAAGGTTTTAGACAGTAATTTAGTGCTGAGTGTTCCAATTTATGTAGATGGTGCCGACGAGATTGATCCAAAAGGCCACATGATTAAGGGCGGTGGCGGTGCTTTAACTCGAGAAAAAATTGTGGCTCATTTGGCACAATCATTTGTTTGTATTTGTGATGCTAGCAAAGAAGTGAATATTCTTGGTAGCTTTCCTTTGCCAGTTGAGGTCATTCCAATGGCTCAAGCTCAAGTCACTCGGTTTTTAGAGAGTTTGGGGGCAATAGTTTCTTTAAGAAAAATCAAAGGAGGCGATAAAGTATTTGTTACGGATAACCAGGGATGGATTTTAGATGCGCATGGTTTAAAGATCGCCGACCCAGTTTTATTAGAGTCAGAGATCAACCAAATACCTGGCGTTATTTGTAATGGTTTGTTCGCTAGAAGAAAAGCAGATGTGCTTTTAATTGGTGAATCCAAAGGTGTTAGGCGCGAAGTCTATTAATTTAACTACTTTTAGGTGCTTTGGGACCTGAATTTTCTTGTATAAATTGTCAATAAGTTTTAGTATGAATAACCTTGGAAGGCTTACTTATTGGTCTTGATGGGTCTTAATTGACTTAATTTAATTACATATGTTTCAGAATTAATCATGACTGATGAAAACCTATCCGGAATGCTTATATTTTTTTTCGCTCTTATTGGCATCGCCATTCTTTGGATTAGACGTCGTCAAAGATTAAAACAACTTCAGACTGTCTCATCGCTGGAGGCCGCTTCCGAATCATCAAAAAAAGAGCCATTAAACGAGCATCTTGCCGATCATATTACATCTCGTTTAGGTCTTGAGAGGATTGAAAATTTTTCAGTTAAGAAGTTTTTTTCTGAATCTTTTAAACGCCACAGCATTGATGAAGTAGAGCAAATGCTTATTGTTGGCACATCTAATACAACCCCGCCTATAAATCCAAGTATGGCTATCATGCCGAACCCGTGGCTATTTTTTTGGGTTTTCACACGATCAATTATTGTTTATTTGGTGTTGTTAGTCTCTTGGAATCAATTCAAAGAGCTTAATGTTCTGCCTGGCCTGATGTTTGTTGGTTCATTTGTGATGCCTTTTTCAGCGCTAATTTTATTTTTTGAATTAAACACGCCCAAAAATATATCTATATTTAAAGTGATTCAGTTGACCTTTATTGGCGGTGTGATTTCGATTCTTATTACTTTTCTTTTGTATGCGGCATTTCCTAAAATTGGATTATTAGGTGATCCATCTGCTGGCATCATTGAAGAGATAGCCAAGTTGGTAGGTTTAGTGATGGTGCTTAATGCGGCGAATGAAGATCGTTATCCTTTTAGATTAAATGGCTTACTTTTAGGTGCCGCAGTGGGTACCGGGTTCGCTGCATTTGAATCTGCTGGGTATGCTTTTCAGAGCCTCAGTGAAGTTAATCGTACGATGTTTAATACCATTCATTTTCGTGCCTTATTAGCTCCATTTATGCACATAGCTTGGACTGCCATTGCTGCTTCGGCTTATTGGATTGCCAGAAAAAATCACAGTGGTGTTTTGGAAACCATTACATCGTGGCAGTTTTTGAAGTTATTTCTTGTGTCTGTTTTCTTGCATATGACCTGGAATACTGACTTCACAGGACCATATTTTATTAAATACTGGTTTTTAGGATTTGTATCGTGGGTTGTGATTATTAGTTTGGCTCAGTCTGGGTTAAAAGAGATAGCTGCGGTAAGCGACATTAAATAAAGGATAGATTATGAGTAATAACAATACTAATCAAGAAGTTGTAAAAAAAGAAAATAAAAATTTCTTTCTTGGAGTCATAGTGATTCTGCTAATTGCTTTGTACTCATCCAATCCAACACAAACAGAATTTAATGAATTCATTTCCAAAGAGGTCAGAAAAAAGCTTACTGAGAAAATGGGCGAACAAAATATCTTTGGAAATTTGGTGGCGGGTTTTGCGGG
>JBDLVQ010000052.1:0-38813 GCA_039804685.1 Pseudomonadota bacterium
TCTTCTGGGGTCAATATACGAGAGTGGGATGGCAATAATGACGAATACAAGCGCCATGAAAGGTAAGCCAAAGCGCCAGAGTATTTCGCCTAAATACAGGGGGTTAAGGTCCTGGAATAACTCCCAGATGGGCATATTTTTGGGGCTGTTCACAATCGGATCAACAACCTTGCCTTCTAACTTAACTGTGTAGCGACTGAATTCCGTAATTCTAAAATCGGTGTGCCCTGGAGTACCCTCGTAGCGACGACCGGCTTCAAGCACCAAATGCTTGTCGCCATCACGATTATTTTCGATAAAACCTGCTTTAGATACCGCAACCAATTGCTTATCTTTACCAAAGTCAGTGACGAAAATATTTTTAAAAGTATCGTTTTCTGCATTCATGCTTTCGATGAAAAAAACACGATTATTGCCAGAGGACTCCCTAAATTGTCCAGGCGCTAGCATGGAAATATCGTCACGTTGTTGAAAGCGTTGCTTGATAAGAGCCGATTGTTCGTTGGCCCAAGGTGATACAAAAATAGATAGTGCTCCAATGGCAATGCTGACTGGAATGCTGAATTTTAAGATAGGCTTGAGAATCTTAAATAAGCTTAATCCAGCTGTTTGCCAAATGACCATCTCAGAGTCTTTGTACCAGCGAGTGAGTACCATTAAAACAGCAACAAATAAAGATGCAGTTAGTAAAATAGGTAGCCAATTGATCATGCCTAGCCCGATCAGAACGATGACATCCTTAGGGTTTACGGCTCCACTTGCCGCGTTTCCTAGAACTCTGATCATCAAGTTAGTTAAAACGAGGGTGACCAAAACCATAAACACCACACCTGTGGTGAAATTGAGTTCTTGTCGTAAGGCTCTTTTAAAGATCATAAAAAGCGAAGCTGGGCGATAATCAAGGGTATTAAAAACTTCCCTTGTATAAAGGAAAAGCATATGGAATGTAGCACGAAAGTATTCGTTGAGGGGGCTTTAGGCTCTAAAGCCCAAATGAATCAGCCGGTGGGTTGTTTGGTAGTGGCTTTTGCGGCCCGTCATTTAAAGAATCCTAAGAAATTGAGTGGTTTATTGGCAAGCCTTAATACGGCTACTCATGGTGCTATTGCAAAAGCAATAGAGCATGGCGATTTGGACTCCCAGACGGGCAGTCATTTACTTTTGAATTCAACAGATGCCTGGTCAAAATTGGGCCTAAAGGCGGAACGCTTGCTCTTGGTCTGTACGGGCGAAGATTCAAAACCTCCTAAATCTAATAAAACAGGCCACGAGTTCTCTAAGTGGTTAAGTAGTGGTTTGAAAGCGCTTATTGCTACCCCATCTAAAGACGCCTTGTGGGTTTTCGAGGAATTCTCTGCAAAAGATGGCTTATCTCAAGCTCGATTACTAGTGCAATTAGCCAAAGAGCATTTATATAAATTCGGTGCGAGACATCCATCATTCAAAACTAAGCCTGCAGAAAAAACTCCAAAACTCAAAAAGATTTTGCTTGCCAGCAATGCTAAGAACAATAAGGACTTGGAAAAAGCACTTTCTGAAGGTTTGGCAATTTCTAACGGTATGGACTTAACAAAAGATTTAGGTAATTTGCCACCCAATATTTGCACGCCAAGTTATTTGAGCCAAACGGCTAAAAAATTAGCTAAAGATTTTGGTTTTAAAGTAGAAGTCTTGGGTCGCAAAGAAATCGAAGCTCTTAAGATGGGTGCTTTTCTAGCGGTGACTCAAGGTGCTGTAACGCGACCTCAATTTATTGTGATTCGCCATCAAGGTGGTCTAGCTAAAGAAGCCCCAGTTGTTTTGGTAGGTAAAGGTATTACTTTTGATACGGGTGGCATTTCATTAAAGCCTGGTGAGGGCATGGATGAGATGAAGTATGACATGTGTGGTGCTGCATCAGTGCTGGGCACCATGCACGCTATTGGCGAATTAAAGTTAAAGAAAAACGTGATTGGCGTAATTCCAACTTGTGAAAATATGCCTTCTGCTCACGCTACTCGTCCTGGTGATATCGTGACAAGCATGTCTGGTCAAACGATTGAGATATTAAATACAGATGCTGAGGGTCGTTTAATTCTATGTGATGCTCTGACATACGTCGAACGGTTTAAACCAGCTGCAGTGATTGATATTGCCACTTTAACCGGAGCCTGTGTAATTGCTTTAGGTGGTGTGCACTCTGGATTATTTTCTGATGATGATGAGTTAGCTGAAGGTTTGCTCACGGCAGGAAAATATTCACAAGATACAGTTTGGCGCATGCCTCTTGATACTGCTTATCAAGACCAGCTGAAATCTAATTTTGCGGATATGGCTAATATTGGTGGCCGACCTGCTGGTAGCGTCACGGCTGCTTGTTTCTTAGCTAGATATACAGAAAAATACACTTGGGCTCATTTGGATATTGCAGGGACTGCTTGGAAGAGTGGCGCAGCTAAAGGCGCTACCGGTCGCCCTGTTCCTTTGTTGGTTAATTATTTATTAGCTTAAAAGCTTGATTAGGATTCATTGGAATTTATGGCAAGAATAGATTTTCACAGTCAAGTTAATAACAAGCCTCAATATAGTTGCCGCTTGATTAGAAAAATCATGGCAAGTCCTAATGAGGCAATGCCCATGAGGAATATTGTTGTTGTTGGTTCTAAGGATTTTCTTAAACAATTAGATGAGCAGCTATGGGCTTTTAGCTCAGTTGATTTTCTACCTCATGCCTGGGGTAGTGATGACTTTGCTGCAGAAACACCGATCGTATTTTTAGAAAGTTTTGAAGCTGACGAGTTGGGCTACTTGCCTCACGGCGATGTCTTGATTCATGTGGGCCGTGATTTACCAAAATCAGTAGAAGCTCTAGCAAGTAGATTTCCACGAATTGTGGAAATTGTTTCAACAGATGAGGCTGATCGTCAAGCAGGACGTGACCGCTATAAGGCCTACCGAGATGAAGGACATGAATTACATAACTTTGATCAAACTGGTCAGTAAAACATCTCAAAGATATCAACTATAGCCATGGCATTGATTCACCCACAATTTGATCCTATTGCATTGAGCATAGGGCCCTTAGCCATTCATTGGTACGGGTTGATGTATTTACTTGCATTTGCGCAGTTTCTTCTATTAGGTCAGTTGCGTTTAAAGCAAACTGGAGTTGCTCATCATGCTTGGACATATAAAGCTCTAGAAGATCTTTTATTTGCAGGTGTGGTCGGCGTTATTTTAGGTGGCCGCTTAGGCTACATTATTTTTTACATGCCCGGTCATTATTTAATGCATCCCTTAGATGTTTTAAAAGTATGGGAGGGTGGCATGTCTTTCCATGGTGGTTTCATGGGTGTATTAGCTGCCATGCTCTGGTGGGGCAGAAGAAATAAAAAAACTTTTTTCGAGGTAACTGATTTCATAGCGCCATTAGTGCCATTCGGTTTGGCATTTGGGCGTTTAGGAAACTTTATCAATGGCGAATTATGGGGAAGACCAACAGACCTCGCATGGGCCATGATATTTCCTCAGGCAGGTGATATGTTGGCCCGCCATCCATCTCAGTTGTATCAATTGTTCGGAGAAGGTTTGTGTTTGGGTTTTGTTTTATGGTGGTATGCATCTAAACCTAGGGCTCTAGGCCAGATTTCTGGTTTATTTTTATTGGGTTATGGCATATTTAGATTCTTGGCAGAATTTGCTCGTGAGCCAGATAGCTTTCTGGGCTTACTGAGCCTTGGTTTATCGATGGGGCAATGGTTGTCAATCCCAATGGTGCTAGCTGGTGCGTATTTAATTTTCAGAAAAACGCACAAGATTTAATTACTAAAATCAGAAAATTTCTAAGTGTTTTCCCTTTTTAAGGGTTAGCACCTATGTATTCAAAAATGTATACAAAATACATTGTGTACATGTCAGTAAAAATAGTTAAAACAGCACTGTATGTAGAAGTCACTGAGTGTTTGCGCTCCATGGTGGCAAGCGGTGTATTGAAGCCGGGCTCTTGGATTGATGAACAAAAGCTATCTGAAGAGTTGGGTGTTTCACGTACACCTTTCCGTGAGGCTATTCGCATCTTAGCCTCTGAAGGCATCTTAAGAATTGTGCCCCGCAAAGGTTGTTATGTCACTGAGCTAACTGAACATGATTTAAATGAAATCTTTCCTCTGATGGCTCTCTTAGAGGGAAGATGCGCTTATGAAGCAGCAGAAAAAGCCAGTGAAGCAGATATTCGTTCCTTGGAGTCTTTACATCTTCGTTTAAAGAAATGTGCGGATGCAAAGAATATTGATGACTACTACGTCACCAATAGAAAAATTCATGAGGCTATTCAGAGTCTTGCGGGCAATGAGTGGTTGGCTAATATGGTGAGTGATTTGCGCCGCATCCTCAATCTCTCTCGACATCGTAGCTTGCATCATAAGGGCCGTATTGAAGAATCCTGCCTAGAACACCTTTCTATCTTTGCTGCGTTAAAAATTGGAAATGCTCAACAAGCTGAAGAGTTAATGAAGACGCATATCTTAAGGCAGCGCGAAGCTCTAAAACATCTTAAATCTTCTGAAGTTCTGAGCGCATGATTTTAGATAATCTTCTTAAGTCAAGGCATTTCACAAAAACAGTGAATGCCACCAAGCGCTTGTTATCAGAGCGTGGCGAATCAAATGCAGCGAGCATGGCCAGTGATGTCATTGAAAACTTTAAAACACTTGGTGATGATCAAAGAGCTAAGTATTTCCATTACTTGGCCGACAAATTTAATCCAAGCCCAGCAGATGTTTTGAGTGCCGCCCAAATTTATGCTTCTAACCCTAATGCCGACAATTTAGTTTGGTTAATGAAAGTGACAGAAGCACCAAGACAAGAACTGTTGCGCCGATTGAATAGAGCGCCAGGCGGTACCAGCATGATTGTTGATATGCGTTACCAATTATTAAAGTTGCTCCATAAGAAGCCAGAGTTAAAAGCAGTTGATGCTGATATGCAGCACCTTTTAAGTTCTTGGTTTAATCCAGGGTTTTTGAAAATGCATCAGGTGGATTGGAAGTCTCCTGCACATATTCTTGAGAAGATTATTCAACATGAGGCTGTTCATGAAATTGATGGCTGGGATGATTTGCGTCGCCGCCTTCAGCCAGACCGTCGTTGTTTTTCTTTTTTTCACCCACAATTATCAGAAGAGCCTCTCATTTTTGTTGAGGTGGCGCTGCTCCCTGAGATTCCTGAAGCCATTGGCCCCTTAGTTAATAAGAAGTCTGAGGTCATTGACCCAAATCAATTCAAATGCGCCATTTTTTATTCAATTAGTAACTGTCAGCCAGGCTTGCGCGGGGTGTCAATGGGTAACTTCTTGATCAAGCGGGTTGCTGAGAGCTTAAAAAAAGAATTTCCATCTTTAAAAACCTTTTGTACTTTATCGCCCATCCCTGATTTTATGGAATGGCTTTCCACCAATCAAGACTTAAGCTCTGATGATGTTAAGCCTACGGTCTATGAAAAGTTTCAAGAAGCCTGCAAAAATTTGAACCTTAAAGAAAAATCTTGGAATGAGCGTTTGCAGTCAGGTTGGCATCCTGACACTGCAACAGAAAAAGAAAAGGAAGCTCTAATGAGTTTGTGTGCCTTTTATTTGATGACTCAATCATCAAAAAGAGGAGGTAACTCGGTCGCTAAATTCCACTTGGGTAATGGTGCGAAGTTACACAGAATTAACTGGGCAGGAGATTTATCAAAAAAAGGTATTAAGCAATCAGCAGGATTGATGGTGAATTACCTATATGACTTAGAAAACGTGGAAGATAACCACGAGCGTTTTGTTAATGGAGAGATTATTTATTCAAGAGCAGTTTCACAACTGATCTGATGAATCATTGATAGAGAAGTTATTTAACTGGAGTACGAGGAGACAAATATGAAAAAGCCAGTAAATGTAGTAGGTATGTTGAGTACAGTAGCCCTTTCATTGGGCTTGGTTGCAAGTTCAGGTACTGTTTTAGCTGATCCTAATTGGCCCAATAAGCCAATTACATTCATTGTTCCGTTCCCTGCTGGTGGTGGAACAGATGCATTTGCAAGACCTTTATCTGCCCAGTTGACTAAGCAACTCGGTAAGCAAATTGTGATTGATAACCGCGGTGGTGCTGGTGGCACTTTAGGTGCTGGTATTGCAGCTAAAGCGGCACCAGATGGCTACACATTCTTTATGGGTGGTGCGCACCATGCGATTGCTCCTTCTATGTATCCAAAGTTGGACTACGATATTGAAAAGAGCTTTGTGCCAGTGATGTTGCTTGCAACGCCTCCACAAGTGGTGGTGGTGAATGCTCAGCGCGTTCCAGTGAATGATCTTAAAGGCTTTATCGAATACGCTAAAAAGAACCCAGGTAAATTGAATTACGGTAGTGCTGGTAATGGAAGTTCTCATCATCTAGCTGGTGAGTTATTCAAGATGCAAACTAAAACTTTTATTACACACATTCCATACCGTGGCGCTGGTCCAGCATTGGGTGATTTAATTGCTGGTCAAGTAGACATGATGTTTGATGGTTTGGGTTCATCATCACAACATATTAAGAGCGGCAAGATCAAAGCCTTAGCAGTTGCTTCTAATAAGCGTTCTGCAGCTTTTCCAGATGTGCCGACTGCTGCTGAAGCTGGTGTGCCTGGTTATGTAGTCAGCACTTGGTATGGTTTATGGGCTCCTAAAGGTACTCCTAAAGACGTGGTCGACAAAATGACTGCTGAAGTAACAAAAGCTTTAAATAGTCCAGAGTTAAAAGCTTCATGGTTGAATAATGGTTCAGACACACCCAACTTGACTGGAGAAGCTTATGGAAAATTCGTTTCTGCAGAAATTAAACGTTGGGGTGATGTAGCCAAGTCATCTGGCGCAAAAATGGATTAATGATTAACTATAGGGGGCTTGTCCCCTAGTTAATCTTTGAGGTTGATATGAATTTATATACGTTATTAGAGAATGGCTTCCCAAAAGATAAATCATCGTGTGCTATTGAAACGCATGATGGTTTGTATTACAGCTGGGATGACCTAGAAAAAGCAACTGCAAAGATTGCTAATTTATTAATTGGCCTACGTTTGCCAGAGGGTTCACGAGTGGCTGTGCAGGTTGAAAAATCGCCTGAGGCTTTATTTTTGTATTTGGCAACACTTAAGGCTGGCTTAGTTTATTTGCCACTTAATACAGCATACCAATCTGCAGAGATGGAATATTTTGTTGGTAATGCAGAGCCTGCAGTCCTTATTTGTAGTCCAAAGAACTACTCATGGATTGCTCAAGTCGCAAAAAAATCTGGCACCAAGCATGTATTTACTCTTGGTGAAGATAGATCTGGAACTTTATTGGAACAGGCGGGTAAACAATCCGCTCAATCTAAAACCGTTAAACGATCTGACGATGATTTAGCCGCTATTTTGTACACTTCTGGCACAACGGGAAGAAGCAAGGGAGCGATGTTAAGTCATGGTAACTTGGGCAGTAATGCCAAGGTGCTTCAAAAGTTCTGGGCTTGGGAAAAGGGTGATGTGTTATTGCACGCTTTACCTATCTTCCACGTTCATGGTCTATTTGTAGCTTCTCATGGTGCTTTACTTAACGGTAGCAAAATGATTTGGTTGCCTCGTCTTGATACAAAAGAGTTAATCAAGCATATGCCACGGTCAACCATCATGATGGGAGTGCCAACTTTCTACGTACGTTTGTTATTAGATTCAACATTTACAAAGAAAACTGTTAAGAATATGCGCTTGTTTGTTTCTGGATCAGCGCCATTATTAACTGAGACTTTTAATTCATTCAAAGAGCGCACAGGCCATACGATTCTGGAGCGCTATGGTATGAGTGAAACAGCAATGTTGGTTTCTAATCCTTACAAAGGTAAGCGTATCGGCGGATCTGTAGGTTTACCATTGCCACAAACCAAAGTACGCATCATCAAGGATGATGGCAAGTTATGTGGCGTCAATGAAATTGGCAATGTTGAAGTCAAAGGACCTAATATTTTTAAAGGTTACTGGCGGATGCCTGAAAAAACCAAAGAGGAATTTACCAAAGATGGTTGGTTTAAAACAGGCGACGTAGGTCGATGGGGTGGTGAAACAAGTGCCGGTAAGGTGCCTGATTCATATCTCTGTATCGTTGGTCGAAGCAAAGATTTAATCATTTCTGGTGGATATAACGTATATCCAAAAGAAATTGAAAGCTTTATTGACGATATGGCAGGTGTTGATGAAAGTGCTGTGATAGGTATTCCTCACCCTGATTTTGGTGAAGCAGTGCTGGCAGTTGTGGTTGGTAAGCCAGGGGTCAAACTCAATGCTGAGTCAATGATTGCTGACTTAAAGGGCAAGATCGCTAACTTTAAAGTGCCAAAACGCATCGTGGTTGTTTCTGAATTGCCTCGAAATGCAATGGGTAAGGTGCAGAAAAATGTGTTGAGACAAAACTATAGTTAGTCATCAACATGTTGAACAAAAAAGGCCTCACTAAATGAGGCCTTTTTTATTTCTGTCTAAGCAAAGGAAGGTGTTAATTGGGCTCTTTAATAAAGTCCCAAGCTTGTTAGCCCCTTATTAAGCATGTACCCAGATAAGGCAATTAAAACAATGGCAAATACTTTCTTAAGTTGAGCCACATTGAGTTGATGGGCTACCTTTGCTCCTAGTGGCGCAGTTGTGACGCTGGCTAAGGCGATACATAGAAGTGCTGGCAGGTAAATGTAACCCAATGAACCCTCTGGCAGATTAGGGTTGCCATAGCCACTAAAAATATAACCAATAGCACTTGCTAGAGCAATTGGGAAGCCCAGTGCTGCAGATGTGGCCACGGCGCTATGCATGTTGACGTTACACCACAACATAAAAGGTACTGATATAAATCCACCGCCAGCCCCGACTAGGCTAGATAAAAAACCGATAAATGTACCCACGCCAAACATTCCGCCGCCTTGAGGTAGTGTTCTGCTCGCCTGCGGCTTTTTATTGCGAAGCATTTGATAGGCAGAAAAGCCTACAAAGCTTGCAAAAATAAATGAAAGCCATGAGGTTTTTAACAAAGAAAATAATTGACCGCCACCAAGCAAGCCGCCAATGAGTATTCCTGGGGCAAGAGTAATGACAATATCCCAACGAACGGCGCCACGTTTGTGGTGAGCTCTTACCGATGATAAAGAGGTAAATAAGATAGTTGCCATTGAAGTTGCGATAGCAATATGCACAATACTTTCGGGGGGGAAGCCATAGATAGAAAATAAAAATGTTAGAAAAGGAACTAACATCATCCCACCGCCAATACCCAACAAGCCGGCGCAAAATCCTGTAAAGCTACCAAGTGCAACCAGAGCAACTATTTGTATAAGAGTCATTCAAAATTCATTTCTATTTATATTTATAAAACTGTTGATTGATGTACGCGACTAAGTCAGCCTCATCTTCTGGGAATAAGTCTAAGCGTAATTCGGTATTACACATGCCCACCATACTTTTAACTTTGTCTAGATCTTTCGCTTTTCGGTCAAGGCGTGTGTAAAGAATATCGCCATTCCCAAGACCTGATTTTTCCGCATGACATTGATAGCACTTAGCCTGATGAAGATTTTTTCCATTTTGGATATCGGTTGCTTGAGCAAGGTTACCCAAAACACTTAAGGTGAAGAGCAATTCGATTTTAAAAATTTGATTGGTGCGCATGCTAGCCCCTCTCTTTATTAATAGGATTCCCCACCTTGGTCGCTAGGCCGTCATCCTGAACCCAGTAGGTTCAAGGCGGCATGGCAATAGTGCTTCGGGTGCATCAAGTTTTTCAGGGAGAGCATTACCCAAGGTAATGCTCTATGAGCAACGAGGCGCTCGCGCCCACACTATATGGCCCACGCCAGATGCTTGCGCATCGGTTCAAGGAACTATTGGCCTTGGCGTGCCAGGCAGGGAAAGCAGTTTCAGTGCAGTATCTACAGAGGCTTCAATCTCATCAACTTTATTTTGCAATAAAGTGATTTGGTCGATGCTAGCCCCTGGATTCTGTGTTTGACTGAGATTCATTTTTGCAGCTTGCAAGTCGCCAGCTAATTTAATGGCTGTCATGATGGCGGCGCGCTCAATGCTGCGGTTGCCAGCTGATAGTGCGGCTTCTAATTGTTCATCAACAATTGCTGCAGCAGCACGAAGGCTGGTTTCATGTTCTGGTGTTGTGGCAAATGCAAACTTTTGCCCAGCCAGGGTAATTTCGATGCGATGTTGGCTCATTGATCACCCTCTGGAGCTGAGGCTAAAAGATCAAGTTGACCTGTGTCGCCTGGGCTAGGTAATTTATTCAAGATGCTTTGGATGCGATTTTGCGCATCCTCAATCTTATCTTCAAGCGCTAAGCGCTCTTTATGTGTTTGCTCTACGGCAGTCAAAAGTGCCTTAGTTTTAGCTTCTAAGCGCACAAGACTATCTTGCAAACGAGTATGTGAGTTGTTTGTAAGTTCTGACATAGGTACATTGTATCCATATCCAGGAATCCTTCAAGAATTTAAAAACCCGCCTAAGCGGGTTTGATTTTGAAGATAAAAGACCTTAAAAAACATAACGTCCAGTGAGACTGAAGTTGCGCCCTGGGTTGGGGTAAAGAGTCATATTAAACGGAGCATCGTAATTACTTGATTTGTAAATAGAGTAGTCTGAATATTGCTTATCTAAAACATTATTGATTCGACTAACCCATGTCCAAGCACCTTCTCTAAAAATATAGCTTAGGTCGCCCACCAAGTACCCTGGATTTTTAGCTGCGATATTAGAAGTGTCTTCTGATGCAAATTTTCCAGATGCTCCACGAGCTGAAATATCAAAAATATGATTGTTGGTAACTTTTGCTTCTATACCAAAGCCACCGCTACGTTGAGCGACCCCGGGAGTCTTTTTCCCAGCATTAGCGCCTTGTGATATCTCAGCATTAACAATTTGCAAGTACGCCCTTGCTGTAAATACAGAATTTAGCTTACTGTTTGCGCTGGCATCTACCCCTTTTTTGCTTGTTGGAGCCTCATTTTTATTGGCCCCACCAGAAAATACAATTTCATCCGTCAACTCACTTTTGAATAAGCTAAGTTTGATTTGACTTTGAGTATTCTGCCATTTCACACCAATTTCTTGGTCATGAGAAATTTGAGGTTTTAAAGGTTGACCCGTTGAGGTTAAGCCGTTGTCATCTGCTGTTGGTAGTCTAAAGCTATTACCTTGTTTGATGTAGGGCTCGAACCCATTCGCCAATTTTTTGGAGTATTGAAGTTCATATGCGTTGAGATATTCTCTGGCCTGATGTCCGTATGCCCCATCAGAAACAGATGAGTAAGTTATACCTTGCCAGACATAAGAACTTGTATAAGAAGGATTCGCACCATAAATAGTTTGGCTAGTTTGATCATATCTTTGACGTCTTGCGCCTAATAAGACTCTGTCTGATGAGCTTAGGTACCAATCATCGTAGAAATAAATTCCCTCAGATGTATTCGTAGCAGATTTTTTTGTAAATGCAACCCGATCTTCGTAACCCGGGTCAGCGTTATTTTTTATTCCTGCTGAATTTAAATTCCATTTAGACCAATCGTAACCAATTGTGAGTGAATTACCTTTTGATAAAAAGTTATTAATCTTTGCGCGAGGGCTGAATGAGTTAGTTGTGGTGTCGCTATTGGTGTTACCCCATGATGTTGAATAGGGGGCGTAGTAATAAGATGATGAAACTGTTGATGCATCATAGTTATAAAGCCACTCAGTTTTCTTCTTGCGTGTATTCAAGTCTGCGCTAATCTCAATGTCATTCACTTTATGCGAACCAAATACAGTGATGTTGTTTGAATTAAATTCAAAGTTGGATTGATAGCCTGGTACTTGAGTTTGTCTTGGGTTCGATTTTAAAAGGATAGAAGGTAGTGAACCTGGTTGTTCAGCTCTCTCCTGGTTTCCAAAGACTTTTATGCCAGCAGTTGTTTTTTCTGATGGATTCCACTGAAGAACTGACCCTATAGATTGTTCATTCGTTTTATTGCTATCACGGTAATTGTCGGAGTTGTTGGTTTTTCCAAATAAGCTAATGCTTAGATCATTAATTTTTTTTGATGTGTATATATTAGAAGTGATCGTGTTGTAGCTACCAATACCACCAGATAGGATTGTTTGGTCCTTTATATATTTTTTGGTGATGATGTTAATGTAACCACTTGTAGCGCCATTACCATATAGAACACTTGAGCCACCTTTATGAACTTCAATATGTTCAATGGCTTCAGTCGGAATCATGGATATTCTGGCTGGTGCCCCTTCATCTTCTGACAGTCGAACTCCGTCAAGCAAGATAACTACGTTGTTATCTGCAGTATCGCCAAAGCCACGAAGGTCAACACTGACGTTATTGCCACCTCTCAAGTCGGTTCTTACTGGTATGTTGCCTAGTTTTTGAAGTATTTCGGATACATTCGTCAGTCCACTTTTCTCAATTTCAGAAGCGGTAATAATGGTGGTCTGTGGCAGTGCCTTTTCTATTGTTTCTTGAAAGCGTGAGCCATAAACAGTAACTGGTTGTAAGTCTGAATTTGATTGAGCTTGTGAAGCTGATGCGATGGAAATGATGGTTGCCGCAATTAAGGGCTTTTTGTTCAATAACATAAATGAGTACTCCAATAAGGTAGCCACGATATTTTTTGACGTGACTAACCGTTGATCTGGTTACACCCCGAACCAGGATTAACAATGTCATGCCAAAGGAGTTATTCAATACAAGCTTTTATGCAACTCCCCGTAGCATGACCACCAAGTAAGAGGGCTGGTTTCCGGGCTGATGAGTTCCTTTACAGGTTGCTTAGCCACCTTCCCAGATAAATAATCCAGTGGTTTCTTGCTTCGCATGCTCATTGACCGTTGCGGGGGCAGCGTCAGATTTGTTTTCACTCACTGACTTCCCATTTAATCAACTTCCTATTGAAAGTTGACACCACACTTACTATCTTTTAATTCTTCAAAAGATAAGACATTTTAACATTTGTATATCTCAGAACCCTGTATATTGCGGTTTATGAAGAAGTTGTATTTATTCCTCTTATTAATATTTTTTGCAATTCTGAGCATTGCAGCTGCTTTATCTATTGGTAGCGTTTCTAATGCCGATGCAACCATCATTTATCAATTAAGACTACCTAGGGTCTTGGCAGCTTTTGCTGTTGGAGGGCTGCTGGCCATGTCAGGCAGTCTTTTGCAAGTACTCACGCGTAACCCATTGGCGGAACCTTCTGTCTTGGGTGTATCTGGCGGAGCTTCAGTAGGCGCATTGGCTGTTTTAATGCTTGGTGGGGCTGGAACATTTTGGGTTGCTGGTGGCGCCTGGTTGGGTGCTATTGTTGTCATGTTGTTGCTTTGGGGTTTGGTGGGTGGATATGCCACCCATCCATCAAGACTGTTATTGGCTGGAGTCATGATTGCCACTGGTTGTGGAGCAATTAGTACCTTGATGATTGTGTTTGCTTCTAATGTAGCCATGCCAGGAATGATTCATTGGCTCATGGGTGACTTGGATTCAGTGACAAGTTTAGAAGCAGTTGGCGCGATCTTAGGGGTATGGCTTTCAGTGTTATTGATTGTGTGGAAGCTATCCCCAAAAATTCATTTGTTGCAATTGGGTACTGATAAGGCAATCACCTTGGGGATTGATGTTAGTTACATCCAGTGGATGATGGTTTTCTTATCGGCGCTTTCTGCAGCAGCAGCGGTCTCTATTGCAGGTTCGATTGGATTTGTTGGGTTATTGGTACCTCATTTTTTAAGAGCCTTGATCATTAAACAGCACGGACCAGATCAACAATTCTTATTGCCTGCATCTGCATTATTGGGGGGCTCTTTCTTAGTGCTGTCTGATATGTTTGCAAGAACAATCATTGCCCCAGCGCAATTGCCTGTAGGAGTGATTACAGCATTGATTGGCGTTCCTAGTTTCTTATGGCTTTTGTCTAGATTGAGGCATTGGAGTTCCTAATGAATCAATCATCCCCATCTATTATTTTAGAAACTAAGAATTTAGCTATTCAAGTCCCAGGAAAAATTTTAATTAAAGATCTTAATTGGACGGTTAAAGAAGGTGAGCGCTGGTGTTTGATTGGACGAAATGGTGCTGGCAAATCAACTTTATTAAGAGTCATTTCAGGAGTTCAAAAAAACACTTCTCATGGCGAAATTTTTTGGCAAGGGCAGTCATTATTTAATTTTGATCTAGCGGATCTAGCCAAGATTCGCGCTTATGCTGAGCAGTCACCCATTGGTGGCGTTGGATTAAGAGCTATTGATGCTGTTCTAGCTTCTAGGTGGCCTTGGCATCAAGAAGAGTCTGATGTCAAAGATTTAGAGTTGGCTATGAATGCCTTGGCTCTGTGTGATGTTCAGCACTTGGCGTTTTCCCAGTGGCAAAACCTGTCAGGGGGGGAGCGTCAAAGGGTGGCTTTGGCTGCTTGCTTTGCGCAAAATACTCGAGCTTTAATTTTGGATGAGCCAACATCACACTTAGATGTTCGGCATCAAATTACTCTCTTAAATACTTTGGTTGAGCGAAGCGAATCTTGTCATCAAACTATCATCGCCAGTTTGCATGATATTGGACTGATTGGCCGAGGTTTTACTCATGCGTTACTGTTGCTCGAGGACTCTTCCTATCTTTCAGGAACAATTGCTGAGATTGTTAATCCTAGTAACTTAGAGAAGTCACTAGGTCATCCAATCGTTGAAGCAACAACCTCCACGGGTCAAATTATTTACGTAGCCGCCTAACTTTTATTGAGGTAAAAGGTGTTGTCGGACTTTGTCGATTTCTGAACAAATCTTATTGGCACCCTGAATAATTCTGGGTGACGGTCTACTGATCATATCTCCATCTAAGGCAATGAAAGCCTTATTTTTGCTGGCCGCAAGTTGTGAATTCGAAGCCCACATCGACCAATCAACTTTCATACTCGCGCTATCAGTGGCTGTGAAAATAATTTCTGGATTGGCTTCTACAACCGCTTCACGACTCACAGTGGGTACCAGCAACTTTTCTTTTGCAAATAATTGCTCGCCACCACAGATTTGAATAATGTCTGCAATCAGGTGATCTTGATTTAGCGTCATCAAAGGTTGAGACCAAACTTGATAGAAAACTCGCACTTTTCTTTTATTGGGAGATTGGTATTTGCTTTTTAGTGCCATTATTTGTGTGCTGAATTCTCTTGCATTTTTATTGGCAATTGTTTGGGTGCCTAAAACTTTTCCGATAGATTCAATATCTTTTGCGATATCAATCAATTTCTTGGGTTCTACAGAAATAATTTGAGTTGCTGCTTGCCCATTGTTGCCTGTTGAGCTGAAGGTTTTTTTAATGGCCTCAATCTGAGTTTCAGGCATGCCACCGCGCCAATAAATAATTAAATCTGGCTTTAGTTGTTTCATTCTCTCCAGATCAACCGATCTGGAGTCACTGGTGATGGGAAGTTTTTTAATTGATTCTGGAAAGTTGCTGAAGGCGCTCACGCTGATCAAATGTTCTGCTCCACCTGCAGCGTCCACAATTTCGCTTAGGTGGGGCGCAACTGTAATGATGCGTTTTGGGAAGCTTTGTTGATTTGGCTGTGAATGAGCTAATGGGCTAGAGATGCAACAGGCCGCAATCAATGCTGTTGAAAAGCTTTGAAAGCCCATAACTATTTAAATCTCGAGGTTATCAATTAAGCGAGTTTTACCTAATTTCGCGGCGGCTAAAACAACTAATTGCTCATTGGCCCGAAGTTCATCATCGGTTGCACTCAATAGATCTTTCCGTTTGCGAATTGAGATGTAATCGGGATTCCAGCCACGTGCTGCCAATTGAGCGCATGCTGCTTGCTCAATTAATAAAATCGCTTCTGCGCTCACCTGACCCTGATGAATTTTTTCTTGTACTTGCTTCAAAGTTTGGATCAGATGGACAGCTTCAGCGCGCTCATCGCTAGATAAATAGCCGTTTCTTGAGGATAGGGCTAGTCCGTCATCAGCACGAATTGTTTCTGCAGGGATGATCTCTACTGGTACAGCCAATTGATGACACATTTGGCGAATAACCATTAACTGCTGGTAATCCTTTTTACCAAACACAGCCAC
This sequence comes from Pseudomonadota bacterium, assembly GCA_039804685.1. Taxonomy (GTDB): domain Bacteria; phylum Pseudomonadota; class Gammaproteobacteria; order Burkholderiales; family Burkholderiaceae; genus Polynucleobacter. Next base: position 16,132 of record JBDLVQ010000052.1, read on the forward strand.
TTTAGGTTGAACGCAAGATAAAAGCTTAAGTACAACTGTGCAAACCCCTTGAAAGAAACCTGGGCGGAATTCGCCTTCCAGAATTTTCCCTAAATTATGTGGGGGTTCTACACGATATTCTTGAGGTTCTGGATAAAGATCTTTTTCTGTTGGGGCGAATAAGACATAAACACCTTCTTTTTCAAGCTTCTCAACGTCAGCTTCAAAAGTTCTAGGATATTTATCAAAATCTTCATTGGGTCCAAATTGAAGGCGATTTACAAAAATACTGGCTACAACCGGATCTCCGTGCTGTCTGGCTAGGCGCATCAGGGATAAATGACCTTCATGCAGGTTGCCCATTGTGGGAACAAAGGCTGCTCGGTTTTGACCGCGTAATTGATCACGCAAGTCTTGAATATTGCTAATGATCTTCATTAAAGTATTTTTATTAGATTAAAAGTGGAGGGTGACAATTAGTTAGGTGAGTATGCTAGGCGCACATAGATGGGTGCGTATGGCTCAGCCTGAGTAATTTCAATAAGGGATTCTCTGGAAAGCTCTAACATCGCAATAAAATTAACGACCACCATTGGGGCGCCTTGACCTGTTGCAATAGCCTCTTCAAACAAATCTGTAAATTCGATAAACCGCTCACCTTGAAGGCGACGCAAAATGCGAGTCATGAAGTCACGAACAGATAACTGTTCGCGACTGATCGTGTGGTGTTGATTGAGCTTTGCTCTATACAAGACATCTTTCCAGGCGGCTTGAATATCGTTTGGATTGATGTCTGGCCAAGAAATGGCAACAGTTGTATCAACGTGACCGCTAGCTTTATAAAAGTCACGACCTAGCACGGGCATTTTGTCCAGTTCTTGAGCCGCCAACTTCATACGCTCGTACTCTAACAGGCGGCGAACCAATTCTGCGCGAGGATCTTCAACTTCCTCGTCGCTGTCTGCCTTCTTCATTGGCAAGAGCATGCGTGACTTGATCTCAATTAGCATAGCTGCCATTAATAAGTATTCAGCAGCAAGCTCCAAATTCGTGCGACGAATTTGTTCAATATAACCAAGATATTGCTTGGTGACCTCTGCCATTGGAATATCTAAAACGTTAAAGTTTTGCTTGCGGATCAGGTAAAGCAGTAAGTCTAGGGGGCCTTCAAAAGCCTCCAAGAAAATTTCTAAGGCATCTGGTGGAATGTATAAATCAGATGGCAACTGAAATAGTGGTTCGCCATATAACCTAGCGAATGACTCTGACATGCCATCAGTAACTTCCGGAACAGTGCTTAGCAAATCATTCATTGATAAACGTAAGCCTTTTGCTTAACGCGTGCGATTTGATGACGTTTTTGGTCTTCTGGGCTGACTGGTGCTTTGTCCCATAAAAGAGCGCGTCCATCCTGCTGAGCCTGTTCTAAATCAGGCTGTTGAGCTTTTAACTCTTCTAGGAATAGTGAAATATTTGATTTGTATTGAGCCATAGTTTGTCAATTGTAGCGATTTAACGGGGTCAGCTTCCTACAATTACCTTACAGGAGTCTGCCAAGATGGTTCTAGCCCTGCTATAAGCGGTTTCCAGGTCGATTAATGCATTTTCTTCGCCAATTTCAGCAATAAAACCACTTCTAAACATGAGAGATGCTGGTTGTGTATTGGCTGCGCAAACAATCAGCGTCCCTCCGCGTTTTTGGAGGTTTTTGGCTAATATTTTTAATGCATCAATCCCGCTTGTATCAATATTAATCAGTTGATGCATTTCTAAAATCATCACTTTAGGCGATGGATTTGTGACATCAAGCGGATTGAAGAGATCTTCAACCTTATCAATAGCCCCAAAAAATAATGATCCATAAATGCCATAAGCTTTGACGAGATGATTGGTTTTGCTCTCTTGGAATAAAGCTAACTCATCCTGTTGAATAAAATCCTGTGGAAGTTCAAGTTGCTCAATTTGAGTTAAAGAAGAAATTCTGTAAATAAAGAAAATACAGGCCAAGACGAGACCCACCTCTACGGCAACAGTCAGATCAAAAATCACTGTGAGGAAGAACGTACCCAATAGGATTGAGCGGTAGGTGACATTGAATTGTTTGAGACGTTTGAATTCGTGTAAATCAAACATATGCCAAGCAATGTAAATCAAGATGGCTGCTAACACCGCCATTGGTATATGTGCAGCTAATGGGGCTGCAGCTAACATGATTAATAAAATGACCAAAACGTGGATGATTCCTGAGAGAGGACTTTTTGCACCAGCTTTTGCATTGGTTGCCGTTCTAGCAATGGTTCCTGTGACTGGCAGTCCACCAAAAAAAGGAACAACGATATTGGCAATACCTTGCCCTATTAATTCTTGATTGGGATCATGTTTGTCGTCAGATAAGTTATCGGCAACTCGGGCGCAGAGTAAAGACTCTATGGCGCCTAAGATGGCAATTGTTAATGTTGGAGCAAACAGATGCTTAGCTGTTTCCCAGTCAAGCTTGGGAATCGTGGGTGCCGGGATGCCGTTTGGGATTTCACCGAATCTGCTACCAATTGTCACAATAGATAAATCAAAAAAATCTGCTGCGATGGATAGGCCAATCAGAGCCACAATAATTCCAGGGATATTGCTAAGCCATGCCCATTTTTTTATAAGTGGGCTAATGAGTTTTGGCCATACGATGATAGTGAACAATGAAGCTGCAAATAAAATAATGGCATGAGGGTTGGCAGTGTCAAGGTGAAGTGCAAACGCTTTAATTTGTGAAAAGAAATCACCAGGAAGTTTTTCTATCTCTAGGCCTAAGGCATCTCGAATTTGTGAGAAACCAATTAGCACCGCAATGCCACTGGTAAATCCAATGATGATAGCTACAGGAATAAAGCGGATGAGGTTCCCGACTCTAAAAAGTCCCATTGTCACCAAAAGTATGCCTGCAAAGAATGTCGATATGATCAGGTTGGCAACGCCATAGCGCTCAACAATTGCATAGACGATTACTACAAATGCACCAGCTGGACCGCCAATTTGAACTTTGCTACCACCGAATGCTGAAATTAAAAAACCACCAATCACGGCAGAAATAAGACCTGCTTCAGGTTTAAGTCCAGAGGCAATTGCAAATGCAATTGCAAGGGGAAGGGCGATCACTCCAACAGTAATACCGCTAGTAAGATCTTTAAAGAAATCTTGAGAGGAGTAGCCTTTAGCAGCGTCTAAGATTTTTGGTCGAAAACGCGCTAAGTTAATCATTGCTGGTTGGCGGCAATCAGTTGATCGATCAATGCAGGATCAATTCTTGTCATCAGGTGTTGATAAGCTTGAACAGGTTGATGACTATTGAGAGGTTTATTGATGTCGCTCCAAGTCATTGCTGGAATGCCAAAGAACTTTTCAACGCCTGCAGCTACCTTAGGAACAACTGGCTTTAAGTAGAGTGTTAGTCTTCTAAAAGCTTCCAAGGTAATACTGCAGATTGTTTGGAGTTCTTGTTCGCGAGCAGGATCTTTAGCGATTTCCCAAGGTTTATTCGTGTCAACAAAACCATTCACGGCATCTGCTAATTCCATCACACGGCGCAATGCTTTAGCAAACTCACGAGATTCATAAAGTTCTGCAATCTCATCGCTAGCTTCTGCCAGTTGAGTCAGTAAAGGATGATTCATAGCGGTATCATCAACAATGCCACCAAAGCGCTTCACTAAGAATCCTGCGCTGCGACTGGCGATATTGATATATTTGCCTAACAAATCACTATTAACGCGTGCTGTGAAGTCTTGTAGATTTAAATCAAGGTCTTCCATGCTGGCGTTTAACTTAGCAGCAAAATAATAACGAAGCCATTCTGGATTCAAGCCGCACTCAATCACACTGTGTGCAGTGATGAAGGTGCCACGTGATTTACTCATCTTCTCACCATCAACGGTTAAGAAGCCATGAGCAAACACATTGGTCGGTGTTCGGTAGCCAGAGAACTCAAGAGTGGCCGGCCAAAATAGCGTGTGGAAATACAAAATATCTTTGCCGATGAAGTGATACTGCTCAGTCTTTGAGCCAGCCTTTGTCCACTCATCAAAGTTAAGACCTTTTTGTTTGCATAAATTTAAGAAGCTCGCGTAGTAACCTATTGGCGCATCTAGCCAAACATAAAAGTACTTGCCTGGAGCATCTGGGATTTCAAAACCAAAGTACGGGGCGTCACGAGAGATATCCCAATCGCCCAACTTGCTTTCGCCGGGTTCGCCAACCCACTCTTTCATCTTATTCCGAGCTTCTGGTTGTAAAGGCGTTTTCACTTGTGTCCAATCGCGTAAAAAAGCCTCACAACGGGGATCAGATAATTTGAAGAAATAGTGATCTGATACTTTGCGGATAGGCGTAGCACCACTCACTACTGAGAAAGGGTTCTTCAAATCTGTAGGGGCATAAGTGGCGCCGCACTTTTCGCAAGAATCGCCGTATTGATCCTTAGCGCCACACTTTGGGCATTCACCTTTAATAAAGCGGTCAGGCAAGAACATTTCTTTGACAGGGTCATAGGCTTGTTCAATAGCGCGCTTTTCAATCAGGCCGGCATTCCGAAGTTTGATATAAATTTCTTGGGATAAAACTTTATTTTCTTCGCTGTCAGTTGAATAGTAGTTGTCAAATGAAACTAGGAAATCATCAAAATCTCTTTTATGCTCTTTCCAGACGTTGGCAATCAACTCCCTAGGGGTGATGCCCTCTTTTTCAGCTCGAAGCATGATCGGGGTACCATGGGTGTCATCAGCTCCTACATAATGAACTTCATGGCCGCGCATTCTCTGAAAGCGAACCCAGATATCGGTTTGGATGTATTCAACCAAGTGACCGATGTGGATTTGGCCATTGGCATAAGGAAGGGCAGAGGTAACTAAAATTCGACGCATAGGCATAGATTTTAGTCTGCGGATATAGTTACTAGCTAATTTATATAAAAAGTACTAGGAGATAGATGTGTCTGTAACAGTAGAAAATGTACAAAAAGCGCTTCAAAGCGTTATAGATCCTAATACTGGCAAAGATTTGATAACTACAAAATCTGTCAAAAATATTAAGGTTGAAAATGGTGACGTGACCCTTGATGTGATTTTGGGGTATCCAGCCAAGAGTCAAATTGACCTTATCCGAAGGTCGGTTATTGCAGGTTTACGTGACCTGCCTGGCGTTAAAAATGTTAGCCCGAATGTGACGATGAACATCGTTGCCCACTCTGTCCAAAGGGGTGTGAGCCTTTTACCGAACGTAAAAAATATCATTGCTATCTCAAGTGGTAAGGGGGGCGTTGGTAAATCAACCACAGCTGTGAATTTGGCTCTAGCCCTAGCGGCTGAAGGTGCTACTGTTGGGATGTTGGATGCTGATATTTACGGACCAAGCCAACCAATGATGCTAGGTATCACGGGTAGACCGGAGTCCATTACTGACAATACGATTGAACCGATGGAAGGGCACGGCATTCAGGCCATTTCAATCGGTTTCTTAATTGAGCCTGATAGTCCCATGGTTTGGCGTGGCCCCATGGTTACCTCAGCCTTGGAGCAGTTATTGCGCCAAACAAATTGGCGTGATTTAGATTACTTAATAGTTGACATGCCTCCAGGAACTGGTGACATTCAATTAACTCTTTCACAAAAAGTGCCAGTGACTGGTGCAGTGATTGTGACCACCCCCCAAGACATTGCATTGCTAGACGCACGCAAGGGTTTAAAAATGTTCGAAAAAGTCGGTATACCTATTATTGGTATTGTTGAAAACATGAGCACTTATATTTGCCCTAACTGCAATCATGAAGAGCATATTTTTGGTCAAGATGGTGGCAAGAAAATGTGTGCCGAATATGGTGCCGAGTTTTTGGGAAGTTTACCTTTGAACTTATCAATTCGTTTGCAGGCTGACTCTGGAAGGCCTACTGTGGTTGAGGATCCTGATGGCGCTATCAGCGCAATTTACAAAGGTATTGCGCGTAAGATAGCTATACAGGTCGCTCAAATGGCTAAAGATATGACGAGCAAGTTCCCAACTATCGTTATTAAAAATACCTAGCCCTCCGCGGATATGAAACTAAAGTTGGCTATTGTGATGCGCAAGGAGTTTATTGATAACCCTTGGCAGTCCTATCGTTGGGCCTTGGATGAGGTTGTTTTCGATATTGGTCAATTTGCCCATCAGCAAGCTGATTTTGAGATCGCTGGCAGATCAGCTGTTTGTATGAGGAAAGATGACAAAGCTGAACAATGGCTTTACAAAGGTTTTGATTTGCAGTTGCATCCTGATGAGGCAGAAGGGTATTACCTCAACTCAACTGCTACTAAGCCTGTCTGGTTTGTGATGTGGCGTCTTGAAGATCATCCTGATGGCATTGAGCCTATTGCTGTCCCCCACTTTTTAAGTGTTAGTTATTACGAAGCTGGAAGATTATTGGACGGCGGTGAAACGGTTGAAAATATCCCTCTTGATCCTGATACAGCTGTGTGGTTATCTGATTTTGTGCTGGAGCACTACAAACCAGAACCGAAAAAACGAGCACGCCCAGTTTCATTTAAAGGCGCTCATCGACCAAAAGATGATGGGGTTCGTTAATGGCAGGTTTTTTAAATCGATGGGCTAAGCGTAAGTCAGGTCTTGAGCCTGCTGAGCCTGAGTTGGATCAATCAAAGGTAAAAACTCAACCCTCGCCTCCAACTCAGATTAATTCGGTTCTGGCAGCCCAAGATGCTGCCGTAACACCTGAATCTCATAATCCAGTAGATGTAACACCCAAGACACCCAGCTTGCCGACTTTGGATGATGTTCTAAGGTTGACCAAAGACTCAGACTATTCAGTATTTGTGCAGCCAGGAGTTGATCCTGCGGTTCAGCAAGCAGCCATGCGCCAATTATTCTCAGATCCACACTACAACATCATGGATGGCTTGGATATTTACATCGATGATTACAACAAGTCTGACCCTATTCCTTTGGAAATGTTAAAAAAAATGAACCAATCACAAATGCTTGGTTTATTCAAAACGCCAGAAGAAAAGGAACAAGATTATCAAGCTGAGCTCATTGAGAGAAAAGGTTATGAGGAGCGCCTGAGCAAGTTAGATGAGGCGGAGTCTCTGAAAGAGTTAGAAAAAACAGCATCTTTAGCTGGCGAAAATACCGCGTCGTTACCTGATGAAAACTCTAATGGTATAAAAGCTGACAATTCTGCAAAATCACTAGAAATAGAAAATCCGCAAGAAACGATAAATACAAATAACAAAACTGCTTGAGATTTTTAAGTTACTCGAGTCAAGTTTTAAAAATAAAAACCGACAAGCATTTTGCTTAAAGGTTGAAGGTTGAGGATGACAAAGAAAACGCTTGTTTGTAGTTGTAATCAAACCATGCCCTTAGATATTGTTCAAATAGCTAAGGGTTTGGATGTTGAAACTAAAAATCTTCAGTTGAGTAATGCCTTATGTCGCCAAGAAATTGGGACATTCATTCAGGCATGCCAAGGGGTTGATGACATCGTTATTGCCTGCACACAGGAAAAGCGCTTATTTGATGAGGTGGCCAGTGAGCAGGAAAAAGCGTTGGTTTCCCCAATTAAGTTTGTGAATATTCGTGAAACGGGTGGTTGGTCTACGGATGCTAAGCAAGCTATGCCTAAGATTTCAGCTTTGTTGGCGAAGGCCTCTCTGCCTGACGCTGATCCAGTGAATGTTGTTAATTATCAAAGCGGCGGACGTTTATTAATTATTGGTCCTGGTGATGTTGCAATCGATTGGGCGAAGCGGCTATCAAAAGATTTAAGTGTTGGCGTTCTTAGTACAGGTGGCGGAACTCTTCCTGAATCTAGAGATTTTCCAGTCTATAGCGGCCAAGTTAAGAGTCTGACTGGTTATCTTGGCGCATTTGAGATTGAGTGGACTCAAGAAAACCCCATCGATTTAGAGTTGTGCACTCGTTGTGGTGCTTGCGTTGATGCTTGCCCAGAAGGTGCAATTGATTTGAGTTACCAGATTGATGCGAGTAAATGTCAGAGCCATCGTGCTTGTGTTAAAGCCTGCTCCGCAATCGGCGCGATTAACTTTGATCGCACTGCCAAAGAGCGCTCAGAAACATGGGATTTGATTTTAGATCTTTCAAAAGAACCCATTTTCAAAATGAGTCAGCCACCTCAGGGCTACTTTGCACCGAAATCAGATCCACTTGATCAAGCAATTGCGGTTACAGAATTGACGCGCATGGTCGGTGAGTTTGAAAAGCCTAAGTATTTTTCATACAACGAAAAAATTTGTGCCCACGGCCGTAATGGTCAAGTAGGATGCTCATCGTGTGTTGACGTTTGCTCAACTTCTGCCATTCAATCTCAATTTAGAGATGGCAAGGGCACAGTTGTTGTGAACCCTAATCTTTGCATGGGGTGTGGCGCTTGCGCTACTGTTTGTCCATCTGGTGCCATGCGCTATAACTATCCAAGTGTTTCTTACCTTGGGCAGCAAATAAGAGTGATGGCGAAAGCCTATCGAGCAGCAGGCGCAAAGAGTGCTCCCAGCCTGTTACTTCATAGCGATACAAAAGGTCAAGAATTGATCGAGCAATTGGGTCGATTGGCGTCGATAAAGAAAGATCAGTTCAAGGGTGTTCCGGCGCATGTTATTCCGATGGGATTGCATCACAGCGCCTCAACTGGCCTTGAGTTTTGGCTTGGCATTATTGCGCACGGTTTCTCAAAGGTGGCCATTCTTTTGAGTGGTGAAGAGGCCCCGGAGTATCAGGTTGCCTTATCTCAGCAAGTTGGCCATGCTTGTTTAATTTTGGAAGGTCTTGGTTACGCTAAGGATTCAGTTGTTTTATTGCAGGCTAATGATCCAAATAGTCTAGATAAGCAACTGGCCTCGTTGCTTCCAAGTGATGTTTTATGTCCGCCAGCAACGTTTGCTTTTTCTGATGAAAAGCGTGAAACCCTTGAAGCCTCTCTTGAGCATTTAATGGCTCATGCTGAGCAAAAGGTGACTGAAGTTGAACCTTTGACATTAAGAGCTGGATCACCTATTGGTGGGTTAGCAATTAATCAAGACGCCTGCACTTTGTGTATGTCGTGTGTGGGTGCCTGTCCAGAAAGTGCCTTGCGCGATAACGTTGACACACCACAACTTTCATTCATTGAGCGTAACTGTGTTCAGTGTGGTTTGTGCGTGAAGACTTGCCCAGAAGATGCGATTAGTTTGTTGCCGCGTTTGCAAACAACAGAAGTCAGAAAGAAAACCGTTGTTCTCAATGAAACAAAACCATTCCACTGCATTAGTTGCGGTAAGCCATTTGGTACTTTGAAAATGGTTGAGTTAATGGTCGGCAAATTATCTTTGCATGCCGCCTTCTCGGGCGCCGCAACTGACCTATTGAAAATGTGTAGCGACTGCCGTGTGGTCGATATGATTAATAAACCAAATGATAATGACGTGGTTTGATGAGTGATATGAACAAACAGATTGATGATGATTTAAAAACATCAGTAACTGCTGATGGCTTAGAGGAAGATGTCGCTCGAGCAGATTTATATGGTTTGTTGGCTAGCGTCTTTTTTAGAGCGCCTGATGATGATCTTCTGCATCGTATTGCGGCATCCGCTGCCTATGGGTCAGGAGCAAGTGCCCCTGCAGAGGCAGCCTTGACCCAAGCTTGGGATGAGTTGGTGCGTGTTGCTTCTGAATCTAACGCTGAACAATGGGCCAATGAGTACCAGGAACTTTTTATCGGTATTGGTAAGCCGGAGATATTTTTATACGGCTCCTTTTATCAAACCGGATTCTTGAACGAAAAGCCTTTGGTGAGACTAAGAGATGCTCTTGGTGAGTTGGGCCTTGAATCAGTTGAAGAGGTAACTGAGAGTGAAGATCACATTGCCACACTTTGTGAGGTGATGAGATACCTGATCGCAGGTGATGATTTGAGTATTGCCAACCTAACCCAACAAAAAAAGTTTTTTAATGAGCATATGCGCTCATGGCTACCGGATTTGTGCGGTGCAATAGAAATCCATCCGTCTGCAGAACTTTATAAGTCTGTTGCAGGTCTTTCTCGAGCATTTTTCGAAGTAGAGGGCTATGCCATGGACATGGTTGAATAGCTTTGATTCAAAGCCATTATGAATTTCATAAATGGCTGCTTGATAGCTTTAATTAATGATCTAAATAGTAAGGGAAAGCCCCCACTATTTTTTGTATACATCTTGGTGCAATTTAAGTTCAATGGGTTTATAGTTAATTCATAAATGCAGGTGTTGCTAATGTAAATCAGTGGCACATGACAATAATTAATAGGAGAATGACATGAGTGAAAAATCCAATCACAAAGAGTCTCGTAGGAAGTTTTTTGTAACGACTGGTCTAGCGGCCGGTGCTGTTGCCGCCGTATCTCAAACACCTATCGGCACTGCAATTGCTGAGCAAGCAGCTTCTTTAGTTGAAGACTCTAAGGGTTACAAAGTCTCCGACCACATTCGTAAATATTACAAAACAACGCTTGTTTAATTTAACAAGCGTTTTTTATTTCTCTTGATTCTTAGAGGGTCTAACCATGAGTCTGATTCGTAAATCATCACAACAAGTAACTGCAGCAAAAAACCATTCAGCCCAAATGATGGGTAGTTTGGCGCGCAGTCTCCAATCTGCCATCCCAATGATGGATCGTAGAACTTTCCTCAAGCGCTCTGGTGTTGGTGTCGGTGTTGGCTTAGCCGCATCCCAGCTAACACTTGTGCAAAAAGCCAAAGCATCTGATGGTGCTAAGAGTGATGGCAAAGGCAAGATTGAAGTCAAACGTACTGTTTGTACGCACTGTTCAGTGGGTTGTGCCATTGACGCAGTTGTTGAAAATGGTGTTTGGACGCGTCAAGAACCAGTTTTTGATTCACCGATTAACCTAGGTGCTCACTGCGCTAAGGGTGCTGCGATTCGTGAACACGGTCACGGTGAGTTCCGCTTGAAGTACCCCATGAAGCTCGTTAACGGAAAATACGAGAGAATTAGTTGGGATCAAGCGCTAGAAGAAATTACCACCAAGATGAAAGCCTTGAAGAAGAAGTCCGGCCCTGACTCTTTGTTCTTCATTGGTTCGTCTAAGTACAACAATGAGCAAGCTTATTTATTGCGTAAGTTCGTGTCATTCTTTGGAACAAATAACACAGACCATCAGGCTCGTATTTGTCACTCAACAACAGTTGCAGGTGTTGCAAACACTTGGGGCTATGGTGCGATGACAAACAGCTACAACGATATGCAAAACTCTAAGGCGGCTTTGTATATTGGTTCAAATGCGGCTGAGGCTCACCCGGTATCTATGTTGCACATGTTGCATGCGAAGGAATCTGGTTGCAAGATGATTGTGGTTGATCCACGATATACGCGTACTGCTGCGAAAGCTGATCAGTATGTTCGTATTCGTTCAGGTACAGATATTCCTTTCTTGTTCGGTGTTCTTTATCACATCTTCAAAAACGATTGGGAAGATAAGAAATACATCAATGACCGTGTATATGGCATGGAAGATGTTAAGAAGGACGTTCTTGAAAAGTGGACTCCAGCTAAAGTTGAAGAAGCTTGCGGTGTTCCAGAAGCTGAAATATATAAGGTTGCTAAAACATTACACGAGAGCCGTCCAGGCACAATCGTTTGGTGTATGGGTCAAACACAGCACACCATCGGTAACGCCATTGTCCGTGCCTCATGTATTTTGCAATTGGCCCTTGGTAACGTTGGTAAAACAGGTGGCGGTACAAACATTTTCCGCGGTCACGATAACGTTCAAGGCGCAACAGACGTTGGTCCTAATCCAGATTCATTGCCAGGATATTATGGTCTAGCAGCTGGTTCATGGAAACACTTTGCTGGTGTTTGGGGTGTTGACTACGAATGGATCAAAGCTCAGTACGCTCCTAACATGATGGAGAAGTCTGGCACTACAGTTTCACGTTGGGTTGATGCTGTTCTTGAAAAGAACGAGTTGATTGACCAAGACAGTAACGTGAAGGGTGTGTTCTATTGGGGTCACGCTCCTAACTCACAGACTCGTGGCACGGATATGAAAAAGGCCATGGATAAGTTGGATCTTTTAGTTGTCGTAGATCCTTATCCAAGTGCTACTGCGGCGATGGCAGCTATGCAAGTTGAAGGTGCTGAAGTTAATAAAGATCGTGCTGTTTACTTATTGCCAGCAGCGACACAATTTGAAACAAGCGGTTCAGCAACAGCTTCTAATCGTTCTATTCAGTGGCGTGAAAAAGTAATTGATCCGTTATGGGAGTCAGTACCTGACCACGTCATTATGCAAGCAATGGCTGATAAGCTTGGCTTTGGTAATGAATTATCTAAGAACTACAAAATGCTTAAGAGTAAGTTCGCAGGTAAGGATTGGAAGGAGCCTGAAGTTGAATCAATCTTGCGTGAGATTAACAAATCAGTTTGGACGATCGGTTACTCAGGTCATTCCCCTGAGCGTCTAAAAGCTCACATGCGCATGATGCATGTGTTTGATGTGAAAACATTGAAGTCTAAGGGTGGTAAAGATCCAGTGACTGGATACGATACAACTGGTGATTATTTTGGTTTGCCATGGCCTTGCTACGGTACGCCAGAAATGAAGCACCCAGGTAGCCCAAATCTTTATGACACAAGCAAGCACGTGATGGAGGGTGGTGGTAACTTCCGTGCCAACTTTGGCGTAGAAAAAGACGGTAAGAACTTGTTGGCAGAGAATGGTTCTCACTCTAAAGGTGCAGATATCACAACTGGTTATCCAGAGTTTGACCACGTTCTTGTCAAGAAACTTGGTTGGTGGGGCGAGTTGACTGAAGCAGAGCAAAAAGCTGCTGAAGGTAAAAACTGGAAGACTGATATTTCAGGCGGTTTAATCCGCGTAATTATGAAAAATCACGGTTGCCATCCATTCGGTAACGCTAAAGCGCGTGCTGTAGTTTGGAACTTCCCTGATCCAATACCTCAGCACCGTGAGGCTCTCTACAGTACTCGTCCTGACATGGTTGCCAAGTATCCAACCCATGATGACAAAAAAGCCTTCTGGCGCTTGCCAACTCTCTACAAGTCTATTCAACAGAAGAACGTTGAAGACAAGTTGTACGAGAAGTTCCCAATTATTCTTACTTCAGGTCGTTTAGTGGAGTATGAAGGTGGTGGTGAGGAGACTCGTTCTAATCCATGGCTTGCTGAGTTACAACAAGATAACTTCGTTGAGATTAATCCAGCTGCTGCGAACAAACGTGGTATCCGTAACGGTGAATATGTTTGGGTTAAGTCACCAACGGGTGCAAAGATCAAAGTGAAAGCTTTGGTGACAGAGCGTGTTGGTCCAGACACAGCATTTATTCCGTTCCACTTCTCTGGATGGTGGCAAGGTAAAGACATCCTTGATGCATATCCAAAGGGTGCGGCACCGATTGTTCGTGGTGAGGCTGTTAATACAGCAACAACTTATGGCTATGACAGCGTAACCATGATGCAAGAAACAAAGACAACCATTTGTCAAATTGAGAGATTCGCTTAATAGCGGCCGAATTTAGGAGAAGATGATGGCAAGAATGAAATTTATCTGCGATTCAGAGCGCTGTATTGAGTGTAACGGCTGTGTAACTGCATGTAAAAATGAACACGAAGTGCCTTGGGGTGTTAATCGTCGCCGTGTGGTGACAATTAATGACGGTCAAATTGGGGCTGAAAAATCAATTTCAGTTGCATGTATGCATTGTTCAGATGCTCCGTGTATGGCCGTTTGTCCTGTTGATTGCTTCTACAGAACTGAAGAAGGTGTTGTGCTTCACGATAAAGACATCTGTATCGGTTGTGGTTACTGTTCATACGCATGCCCATTCGGTGCACCGCAATTCCCAAGTGCTGGCACATTTGGATTGCGCGGCAAGATGGATAAGTGCACATTCTGTGCGGGTGGCCCAGAGAAGAATGGAACTCAAGCTGAGTTTGAGAAGTATGGTCGCAATCGTTTGTCTGAGGGCAAGCTTCCAGCGTGTGCTGAGATGTGTTCAACAAAAGCTTTGATTGGCGGTGATGGCGATGTTGTTGCAGATATTTTCCGCAACCGCGTTGTTAAGCGTCAATCAAATGGTAAGGCTGCGGGCGCCAATGTGTTTGGTTGGGGTACTGCATACGGCAAACCACAAGCTCCAGGAAACAAATCATGATTAAAAAAATCTCAATAGTCGCCTTAATGGCATCTGCATTAACTTTGACTGCTTGTTCTGAAAAGCCTCAAGGGGTTGTTGCTGCTAAAAAAGGCGATGAAAAGGCTTATATTGCTGCCGACAATAACTACGTTGTTAATGGTTGGACATCTGGTGATCAAGCTAGCTGGGAAAAGCAGATGAAGACGCGTAGTTTGGGTCAAGACGATTACGTAAAGGCTAAGTAGTCCATCGACATCGTCGAGGAGATAGTTTAAAAATGACAATAAAAAAATTACTCGCAAGCTTGGTACTTTCCTTAGGTGCAACAGTGGTATTAGCTCAAACCCCTGCTGCTCCCGCTCAATCACAGGTTGAGTCCGTTAACATCTTAGAGGTTAATAAAGATGCTCAGGCGCAGCGTGAAAAAGCAGAAAGCCAACCAGCCAATAACCAGCCAATCTGGAAAAGCGCAAACTCTGATAAAGCTCACTACGTCAGCATCCCAAATAAAGAGGCTGGTGTTTTAATCCAGAAATCTGGTCAGCAATGGCGTTTGATTCGTAACGGTGTTATCACTGTTTACGGCGGATGGTTACTAGTTCTTGCCGCTGGGGCGATATTGGCTTTGTTTGTTATTAAAGGCACGATTAAGCTCAAAGAACCAATGACTGGTCGATTAATGAAGCGTTTTAGCAGTGTTGAAAGATTTTCACACTGGTTGATGGCTTTTAGCTTTGTAGCATTGGCAATCACAGGTTTATTAATTCTTTTTGGTAAGCATTTCTTGCTGCCAATTATGGGTGGTAGTGCTTATGGTGCGCTCTTGTTAGTGATGAAGAATATTCATAACTTCACAGGTCCGCTATTCACAGCAAGTACTGTATTGTTCTTTGTTCTATTTGTAAAAGATAACTTGCCAACAAAAAACGATCTAGTTTGGCTCGCATCTTTTGGTGGCCTTCTCTCGGGTAAGCACATTGAATCACATCGTTTTAATGCTGGCGAAAAGTTCTGGTTCTGGGGTGGTGTCACAATTCTTGGTCTAGTTGTGTCTGGTTCTGGTTGGGTTTTAGATATGATTGTTCCGAACTTAGAGTACTGGCGTGGCACGATGCAATTGGCTAACATCATTCACGGTGTAGCTGCTATCTTGATGACTGTTATGGCGATGGGGCATATTTACATCGGCTCAATTGGTATGCAGGGTGCTTTTCAAGGTATGAAAACTGGTTATGTCGACGAAGCTTGGGGGAAAGAGCATCACGAGCTTTGGTACAACGACGTCAAGTCTGGAAAAATACAAAAGTAAGTGAGGAGAACTCAAATTATGAAAAAACTAACTGTATTACTTATAACTCTTGTGTCTAGTGTTGCCCTTGCTAAATTGCCAGCACTATCACCTGAAGCTGAAGCAGCTGCTGATTTAGCAAAAGCAAAAACCGCTCATGGTGACAAAGTGGGCGGATATAAATTATGCTTATCTCAAAATGAGGTTGCTAATAAGTTCAAGAAGGCTGGGGCTGCCGCACCTGCAGCCTGTGTTAACCCTGGTCCATTCGTAGCACCTGTACCAGCAGCAAAATAAAACCACACTCAATCAGTAACTAAGATAATCTCTTAGTTACTGATTTTTTTTATCTAATTTTCTTGAAGTGTTCACGTGGTTAAATTAACTAATGCTATTGCCCCTTTGATCCATGAGGTTCAAGTAGTTGATGAAAAGGGTAGAGATAAAACTGGGTATATCCCGGGTGAGCGACCGCTCACGATTTACTTAGATAAAAAAGAACTCGTAACACTCATGACAATGGGTGGAGCACCTGAAGCCCTTGTTTTGGGTTACTTGCGCAATCAACGGCTAGTGCCATCTATCGATATGATCGAGAGCATTCAGGTTGACTGGGAAACTGAGTCGGCCGCTGTTAAAACATTTGGAAATACTGTCAATATTGAAGAAAAAACTAGCCGTCGAGTTGTGACTACTGGTTGTGGCCAAGGAACTGTATTTGGAAGTTTGTTGGATGATATTGATCAAATCAGATTGTCAGATGCTGCAAAAATTGAACAATCTGCCATTTACCAAATTGTTAATCACATCAGAACCCGTGACTCTATTTACAAGCAAGCAGGATCTGTTCATGCATGTGCTGTATTTAAAAATTGTGGTGAGCATGCTGAGTTATTACACTTTATTGAAGATGTTGGGCGCCATAATGCAGTCGATTCAATTGCTGGATTGATGTGGTTAAACCACCAGGAAGGGGAAGATCTAATTTTCTACACAACTGGCAGGTTAACTTCAGAAATGGTGATCAAGGGTGCTCAAATGGGAATTCCATTTTTACTATCGCGCTCGGGTGTTACGGCGATGGGGCTAGATATGGCTAATCAAGTCAAGCTCACATTGTTGGGTCGTTGTAGTGGCGAGCATTATTTAGTTTATAGCGGCGTTGATCGCTTAATCTCGAAGGTAACTGATGTCCATTCCGCGTGATTTAATTTCTGGATTAGTTTTGTCTGGTGGCCGAGGTCAGAGAATGGGTGGGGCTGACAAAGGTTTGCAGCCATTCAAGGGTGCCCCTATGGCTATGCATACCATCATGCGCTTAGAGCCCCAAGTTGATATGGTTAGAGTTAATGCCAATCGTAATTTAGCGGCTTACGAATCAATGGGCGTTATTGTTATCCCTGATGTCATTGGCGATTTTGCTGGCCCTTTAGCAGGTTTTCAAGCGGGACTTGAAACCTGTGAACACCCATACTTAATAACTGTTCCTTGTGATTCGCCCAGATTCCCAATGGATTTAGTTGAGAAGTTATCTCATGCTTTAATTATTCAAGATTTAGATGTGGCTTATGCAGCGACTATGGAGGATGGCATAGTCATGTCGCATCCAGTTTTTTGTTTGATGAAGTCAACTGTTATTACTTCCCTAACAACCTTTTTAGGTGGCGGTGGACGCAAGATAGATCAGTGGTTTGATCTATTGAAGACGGCCCCAGTGATTTTTGATGATTTGGCAGCTTTTGCAAACATCAATACACATGAAGAATTACTTAATTCACAGAAATAACCCTCGATTCTAGGTGAGTTTTCTGGTTATTAAAAATACAGTGTGACTCAGTTGAGTATGTCAAAATACGAACTATGACTATTAAATCTGACCGCTGGATCCGCCGCATGTGCGAAGAGCAAGACATGATTTCACCGTTTGAGCCTGGCCAGGTTCGTAAGGATGAGGCTGGTAATAAAATTGTGAGTTATGGCACTTCAAGCTATGGCTATGACATTCGCTGTGCGAATGAGTTCAAGATTTTTACCAATATCAATAGCACTATCGTTGATCCTAAGAACTTTGATGACAAATCCTTTGTAGATTTCAAGGGTGATGTTTGCATCATTCCACCGAATTCTTTTGCATTAGCTCGCACCGTTGAATACTTCAAAATTCCTAGAAGCGTTTTAACTGTTTGTTTAGGTAAGAGTACCTATGCGCGTTGCGGCATTATTGTTAACGTCACACCTTTTGAGCCAGAGTGGGAAGGTTATGTGACTCTGGAGTTCTCCAATACAACGCCATTACCAGCAAAGATCTACGCAGGTGAAGGTTGCGCTCAAGTTCTATTCTTCGAAAGCGACGAGATTTGTGAGACCTCTTACAAAGATCGTGGTGGCAAATACCAAGGGCAGGTTGGCGTAACCCTTCCTAAGACTTAAATTAAGCTCTAAGGGGCTAAATAGCCCCCTTTTTGTCATATTTCTCCAATAGTATGTTGTTTAGCTGGCCTTTTAGGGCTGGCATAGGCTACTGATTCACGAAGAAGTAAAAGAATTTGTGCCAAATATCAGTTTTATCGATATAGTCACGTTTTTAAGAAAAAACCCCTTTATTTAAAGGGGACTTGCTAGGTAAGGGGTCGCTATGAAGTTTCGTTTTCCTGTGGTCATTATTGACGAGGATTTCCGTACTGAGAATATCTCAGGTTCGGGTGCGCGCGCCCTTGCTGAAGCGATTGAAAAAGAAGGCATGGAAGTGCTTGGTCTTACCAGCTATGGTGACCTAACTTCTTTTGCTCAGCAAGCTGCAAGAGCTTCTTGTTTCATCCTTTCGATTGACGATGAAGAATTTGGCACTGGTTCCGATGCTGAAATTGATTCAGCTCTAGAAAGTTTGCGAGCATTTGTCGTTGAGGTGCGAAAACGTAACGAAGAAATTCCTATCTTCTTGTACGGTGAAACCAGAACTTCACGCCATATTCCTAACGATGTTTTGCGTGAGTTGCATGGCTTTATTCATATGAATGAAGATACGCCTGAATTTGTAGCTCGCCATATCATTCGTGAAGCCAAGGTTTATCTAGATTCATTAGCGCCACCATTCTTTAAAGCCCTAACTCACTACGCTTCTGATGGTTCTTACTCTTGGCATTGTCCGGGTCACTCTGGTGGTGTAGCCTTCTTAAAGAGCCCTGTAGGGCAAATGTTCCATCAATTTTTTGGTGAGAATATGTTGCGTGCTGACGTATGTAACGCCGTTGATGAACTAGGCCAGCTTTTAGATCATACGGGACCGGTTGCTGCAAGTGAGCGCAATGCTGCTCGCATCTTTAATGCTGATCATTTGTTCTTTGTGACCAATGGCACATCTACATCTAATAAGATTGTTTGGCACTCAACCGTAGCTCCTGGTGATATTGTGATTGTGGACCGTAACTGTCATAAATCAATTTTGCATGCCATCATGATGACTGGCGCGGTTCCTGTTTTCCTAATGCCAACTCGCAATCACTATGGCATTATTGGCCCGATTCCTAAAGAAGAATTTGACTGGAAAACTATCCAGAAAAAGATTGAAAACAATCCTTTCATTCTTGATAAAAAAGCTAAGCCTCGCGTTTTAACAATTACACAAAGTACCTATGATGGCGTTTTGTATAACGTTGAAATGATCAAGGAAATGTTGGATGGCAAAGTGGATACTTTGCATTTTGATGAGGCTTGGTTGCCTCATGCCACATTCCATGATTTCTACAAAGACATGCATGCGATTGGTAAAGATCGTCCACGCTCAAAAGAGAGCATGGTCTTTTCTACTCAGTCCACTCACAAGTTGCTTGCTGGCTTATCTCAAGCATCGCAAATTTTGGTTCAAGATTCTGAATCGAATAAGTTAGACAACGACTGCTTCAATGAATCGTATTTGATGCACACATCAACTAGTCCTCAGTACGCCATTATTGCTTCCTGTGACGTTGCGGCGGCGATGATGGAGCCGCCTGGAGGCACAGCTTTAGTTCATGAGTCTATTGCAGAGTCACTAGACTTCCGAAGAGCTATGCGCAAAGTCGATCAGGAGTGGGGTGCTGATTGGTGGTTTAAGGTTTGGGGCCCAGAGTTCTTGGCTGAAGAAGGTGTTGGTGAGCGCGAAGATTGGGTGTTAAAAGCTGGCGAGCGTTGGCACGACTTTGGACAATTATCTGATGGCTTCAATATGCTTGATCCTATCAAAGCCACTGTGATTACTCCTGGTTTAGAAATGGATGGTGATTTTGCTGACACAGGTATTCCAGCAAGCATCGTCACTAAGTATTTAGCTGAGCATGGTGTGATTGTTGAAAAAACTGGGTTGTATTCGTTCTTCATTATGTTCACAATCGGTATTACCAAGGGTCGATGGAATACCTTGGTGACAACTTTGCAACAATTTAAAGATGACTACGATAAAAACCAGCCTTTATGGCGTGTTCTACCTGAGTTTGTTGTTAAATATCCTCGCTATGAGCGCATTGGTCTAAAAGATCTTTGTCAGCAGATTCATCAGGTTTATAAAAAGTATGATGTTGCTCGCATGACAACAGAAATGTATTTGTCAGACATGGTCCCGGCGATGAAGCCATCTGATGCTTGGGCAAAAATGGCTCACCGTGACATTGAGCGTGTTCAGATTGATAACTTGGAAGGTCGAGTGACTGCGATGTTGGTAACGCCTTACCCACCAGGCATCCCTTTGTTGATTCCTGGTGAGCGTTTTAATAAACGCATCGTTGATTATTTGCGATTTACGCGTGACTTTAATGAGCAGTTCCCTGGCTTCGAAACAGATGTTCACGGTCTTGTAAAAGGTGAGTTGAATGGCCGTAAAGAGTATTACGTCGATTGCGTTAAAAGCTAAGTAACGAATAAAAACGCTTCAAATAAAAAAGGCTCACTGATGTGAGCCTTTTTTATAACAAGAAAGTTAATGAACTAATGAAGCGTTATTAACCTAATGTTTTCCTATAAGCAGCAATCGCTTTCTTCACCTGCTCTGGGGCAGTGCCACCAGTGTGATTACGGCTATTGACTGATCCTTCCAAAGTTAAAACTTCAAAAGCATCTTCTTCAATTAAATTAGCGTTGTTGCCAAGATCGCAGGCTGCACGTAGTTCAGCAAGATCTAAATCTGAAAGGTCGCAACCTTTCATGGAACAGGCCTTCACTGCATGAGCTACGGCTTCGTGCGCATCTCGGAACGGTAAGCCTTTTTTAACCAAGTAGTCAGCTAAATCAGTGGCTGTTGCAAAACCCTGAAGTGCGGCTGTGCGCATTGTTTCTGCTTTTACTTGAATATGCGGAACCATATCTGCAAAGATGCGCAATGTATCGCGCAAAGTATCAGCAGAGTCAAATAATGGCTCTTTATCCTCTTGGTTATCTTTGTTGTAGGCCAAAGGTTGACCTTTCATCAAAGTGAGCAATGAGATGAGGTTGCCATTCACTCGGCCTGTTTTGCCCCGCGCTAATTCGGGCACGTCTGGATTCTTTTTCTGAGGCATGATTGAGCTGCCTGTGCAAAAGCGATCAGGTAAATCAATGAAGCCAACACGAGGGCTCATCCAAAGAATCAGCTCTTCAGATAAACGTGAGATATGTGTCATTGCTAAAGAAGCTGCGGCACAAAATTCAATTGCAAAGTCTCTATCAGAGACTGCATCGAGTGAGTTTTGACAAACACCCTCAAAACCCAATGTTTTGGCAACACGTTCGCGATCAATTGGATAGCTAGTCCCTGCTAAGGCAGCTGAACCAAGTGGCAAACGATTAACACGCTTACGGCAATCATTAAGGCGCTCAGCATCACGCGCAAACATCTCAGCATAGGCCATCATGTGGTGGCCAAATGTAATTGGTTGTGCAACTTGTAAATGAGTAAAGCCAGGCATGATTGTTTCAGCATGCTTTTCAGCTAAGCCTAATAAACCAGTGCGGAATGCAGTTAATTCGGATTGAATTTCATCAATTGCGCCACGTAACCATAAGCGGATATCTGTAGCAACCTGGTCATTGCGAGAGCGTCCTGTATGTAGGCGTTTGCCTGCATCGCCCACTAGTTTTGTGAGGCGTGCTTCAATGTTTAAATGAACGTCTTCTAGAGCTAACTCCCAAGTAAATGTGCCATCTTTCATTTCTGAAAGAATCTGCGACATGCCCCTTTGGATCTCTGCGTAATCTTGAGCGCTGATAATTTTTTGCGCAGCAAGCATTTCCGCGTGAGCTAAAGAGCCTTGGATGTCCACCAAAGCCATACGTTTATCAAAATCAACAGATGCGGTATATCGTTGAACGAGTTCCGCTACAGGCTCAGCAAATCGTGCTGACCATGCCTGATCTTTGTTGTCTAGAGAGTTTTTATTTTTGTCTAAATCTGCCATAAACAGCAGTATATTGCCTCAAAGGCTTTATTCTTATGGTTATGACACAAATTTCTTATCCTAAAAAATTAGTTATTGCTTCCCGAGAGAGCCGTTTGGCCATGTGGCAGGCTGAATATGTCCGTGATTGCTTGAAAAAGCTCTATCCCGAGTGTGATGTGAGCATTTTGGGCATGACTACCCGTGGGGACCAGATTTTGGACCGAACCCTCTCAAAAGTGGGTGGAAAAGGGCTTTTTGTTAAAGAATTGGAAGTCGCTTTAGAGGAGGGGCGAGCTGATTTGGCGGTGCATTCGCTCAAAGACGTTCCGATGCAGTTGCCAGAAGGCTTTGATTTGGCTTGCATTATGGAGCGCGAGGATGCTAGAGATGCCTTTGTTTCTAACGATTACGCTGGGTTAGCTGACTTGCCCGAAGGTGCTGTTGTAGGTACTGCAAGTTTGCGCAGAGAAGCTTCCCTTAGATCTAGATATCCTCATCTAAATATCCAGCCTTTAAGGGGTAATTTGGATACGCGTCTGGGTAAATTAGATAAAGGTGAGTATGCAGCCATCATTTTGGCCGCAGCTGGCTTAAAGCGTTTGGGTATGGCATCTAGAATCAGAAGCTTATTAGCAGTTGAGGATAGTTTGCCGGCAGCTGGTCAGGGCGCCTTAGGTATAGAAATCCGATCTGGAAGGCCAGAAGTTTTAGCTTGTTTGGCGCCTTTAAATCATGCCCCTTCAGCGATGGCAGTAACAGCTGAAAGAGCTGTTTCAAGAGCTTTGGGAGGCTCATGTGACGTTCCCTTGGCCGCCTACTCTGTTTGGCAGGATTCCGAGTT
>JBDLVQ010000053.1:0-12714 GCA_039804685.1 Pseudomonadota bacterium
CTAGCGGCAAAGTTAGCCGTGGACGAATTGGTGTGGCAATCGCTGAAGTGAGTAAGGATCTTGCTGAAAGCTTAGGATTATCAAAAGCACGTGGCGCTCTAATTCGTAACGTTGAGCTAGGGGCTCCGGCTGATAAAGCTGGTCTTGAGGCTGGAGATGTGATTTTGAGTTTTAATGACCGCTTAATCGATAAGTCATCTGACTTGCCACGCATTGTTGGTGATACAAAACCTGGTACGAAGGCGCCAATCCAAGTTTGGCGCAAAGGTAGTCAAAAAGATTTAACAGTCGTGGTGACCGATCTTGAGCCTAATGAAAAAGTAACAGCGAAGAAAACTGAGCCCGATAGTAATACAACGATGAATAATAGTTTTGGCGTAGCTGTTGCCGATTTAACTGATGCTAAGCGTCGTGAATTAACTATCAAGTCTGGTGTGGAAATTCAGGGGCTTAATGATGGCCCATTATCCAAGGCTGGAGCAAGAGTTGGTGATGTGATTGTCAGAATTGGGGATGTTGATATCACCAGTTCAAAACAGTTTGAGCTTGCCTTGAAGGCCTTACCTAAAAACAAACCAGCGGCTGTATTTATTCGAAGGGCTGAGAGCACAATTGTCATACCTGTCAGACCAGGTTCATAAGCTTTCAGTCAAATAACCCTAGGTTTAGCTCACCTTAGTCGGAAATTCAGGCTATCTTGCCGTTCCGACTACAATAGAGGAAAGAGGCGTCTTATTGCAGTGCAATATGGTGTTGCATTGCGGCAAGCCGTTTTAAGGAATCCATGGATCACATACGTAATTTTTCTATTATTGCTCATATCGACCACGGTAAGTCGACCCTAGCGGACCGAATTATTCAGCTTTGTGGCGGTCTTTCTGACCGCGAAATGGAAGCGCAAGTCCTTGATTCTATGGACATTGAGAAAGAGCGGGGCATTACTATTAAGGCCCAAACCGCTGCGCTGAACTACAAAGCCCTCGATGGCAAAATTTATAACCTTAACTTAATTGATACCCCAGGCCACGTTGACTTTTCTTATGAGGTCAGCCGTTCTTTGTCCGCCTGCGAGGGTGCACTATTAGTGGTTGATGCAAGTCAGGGCGTTGAGGCCCAAACTGTTGCCAACTGCTACACCGCCATTGAGTTAGGGGTTGAAGTTGTCCCAGTTTTAAATAAGATTGATTTGCCACAGGCTGATCCTGATCGAGCAAAACAAGAAATTGAAGATGTGATTGGTATTGATGCTACTGATGCTGTCTCTTGCTCTGCAAAAACTGGCTTAGGTGTTCAAGATGTTTTAGAAGATCTTATTAAAAAAGTCCCACCACCTAAAGGTGACGCATCTGCACCATTGCAAGCCTTAATCGTTGACTCATGGTTTGATAACTATGTAGGGGTTGTGATGTTGGTGCGCGTAATCAATGGCACATTAAAGCCTAAGGATAAAGTCTTATTGATGGCATCTGGCACGCAGCATTTGGTTGAGCACGTTGGTGTTTTTACTCCCAAATCTTTAGACCGCTCAGAGTTATCTGCTGGGCAAGTAGGTTTCATCATTGCAGGTATCAAGGAATTAAAAGCTGCCAAAGTGGGTGATACCGTGACCCATGCACCTGGTCAGCAAAATAGAATACCTTCTTTGGCCCCTTTGCCTGGCTTTAAAGAAGTTCAGCCACAAGTGTTCGCGGGACTTTATCCTGTTGAGTCTAATCAATATGATGCTTTGCGCGAATCATTGGAAAAGCTTAAGCTCAATGATGCTGCATTGATGTACGAGCCTGAAGTTTCTCAGGCTTTAGGTTTTGGTTTCCGTTGTGGATTCTTGGGTTTATTGCATATGGAGATTGTGCAAGAGCGTCTTGAGCGTGAATTCAATATGGAGCTAATTACAACTGCTCCCACAGTGGTTTACGAAGTTGAGTTAAAAGATGGATCAAAACTGGTGGTTGATAATCCATCAAAGATGCCTGACCCAAGTTGCATTGAGTTGATTTTGGAGCCGATTGTGGTGGTGAACTTATTTATGCCACAGGAGTATGTTGGTTCAGTTATTACGCTTTGTACAGGTAAACGTGGCATTCAAATGGATATGCAATACGTAGGTCGTCAAGTGAAGTTGACCTACGAGATGCCAATGGCTGAAATTGTATTAGATTTCTTCGATCGTTTGAAATCCATCTCTCGTGGTTACGCCTCGATGGACTACGAATTTAAGGAGTATCGCGCATCAGATGTGGTCAAAGTTGATATCTTGATCAATAGTGAAAAAGTTGATGCACTTTCGATTATTGTTCACCGTAGTAATAGTCAGTATCGTGGCCGCGAGGTAGTGGCTAAGATGCGTGAAATTATTCCTCGCCAAATGTTTGATGTAGCCATCCAGGCTGCTATTGGTAGTGGCATCATTGCTCGTGAAAACGTCAAGGCTTTGCGTAAGAACGTTTTGGCTAAGTGTTATGGTGGCGACATCACGCGTAAGAAGAAGTTATTAGAGAAACAAAAAGAAGGTAAGCGTCGCATGAAGCAAGTGGGCAGCGTTGAAATTCCGCAAGAAGCTTTCTTAGCCATTCTTCAGGTAGAGGACAAGTAATGAACTTTGCGCTGATTCTATTTATTGCTGTTGTGATTACAGGCGTAGCTTGGGTTGCTGATAAGCTTATCTTTGCACCTCAAAGAAAAGCAGCTGGCATTGATCGCATGCCGCTTTGGTTGGAATACACAGCAAGTTTCTTCCCTGTTATTTTTGCTGTATTTTTCTTGCGTTCATTTTTATTTGAGCCCTTTAAGATCCCATCAGGTTCAATGATTCCATCATTAATGATTGGTGATTTTATTTTGGTGAATAAATATACCTATGGCATTCGATTGCCAGTCATCAATAAAAAAATTGTTGATATGAACCTACCTGAGCGTGGTGATGTAGTTGTTTTCCGTTACCCTAAAGATGAGTCAGTGGATTACATTAAGCGAGTCATTGCTTTGCCGGGTGACGTGGTCTCCTATCAAGATAAGAGATTGAGCTTAAACGGTCAGCCACTCAACTATGAAGCTAAGCCCGACTTTTTAGATCCTGAGTCGATGGGGTATGCCAAGTTTTATCGCGAATCATTTCCTAAAGAATTCGGCGCTTATACACACAATATCTTGAACCACCCAGAGCGCTCTGGCGGCATATTTACTCAAGATCGATTCCCTTATTCAGAAAACTGCCAATATAGTTCTGCCGGTGTGACTTGTACTGTGCCAAAGGGGCATTACTTTGTCATGGGAGATAACCGTGATAATTCTGCCGATTCGCGTTACTGGGGTTTTGTGCCTGAAAATAATTTAGTTGGTAAAGCGTTCTTTGTCTGGATGAACTTAGGCGACCTGAAGCGTATTGGGCGTTTTGAGTGAGTAAAGCACTTAAGGCTGATATGACAACGCGCCCACCTGTTGATATCAAACTTCTTCAGGAGCGCTTGGGTTACATTTTCCAAAAGCCAGAGTTGCTCACTCAAGCTTTGACTCATCGTAGCCATAGTAAAAAAAATAACGAGCGCTTAGAGTTCTTAGGTGATTCTGTTTTGAACTGTACTGTTGCTGAAATGCTTTATGAGCGCTACACCGATCTTGATGAAGGTGATTTGTCTCGTGTTCGCGCCAACCTTGTAAAGCAGCAAGCTTTGTATGAGATTGCTCAAGCACTTCAACTATCAGATTGTCTAAGATTGGGTGAGGGTGAATTAAAGAGTGGTGGGTTTAAGCGACCTTCCATTTTGGCGGATACTTTTGAGGCAATTATTGGAGCTATCTTTTTGGATTCTGGTTTTGAGGCTTCCAAGAAAGTTCTGCGCAAATGGTATTCGCAAATTTTGGAGCATGTTGATCCAAGAACTTTGGGTAAGGATGATAAAACCTTATTGCAAGAGTATCTTCAAGGTCATCAATTGCCCTTGCCGATCTATAACGTTGTTGCCACAACTGGTGTTGCCCATAATCAACAGTTTGAAGTTGAGTGTTCGATTCCTAGTTTGAAAATCACTCTTAATGGTAAAGGGCCATCTCGAAGAGCGGCTGAACAAGTTGCGGCAAAGATTTCTTTGGAGGCGGCGCAAAAAGTTGTTTCTCAAAGTGGCCGCAAACCAAAAAAAACAAAAGCAACAAAGAAGAAAGCTTCTTTAGTTACTCCAACTAATCCATCTGATGATCAACTTAATTTGAAGTTGAAGTCAGAGTAATTCACATTAAGAATATATAAGGACTTAAGCTACATGACATTTAGATGCGGAACAGTTGCCTTGGTGGGTCGTCCTAACGTTGGCAAGTCGACGCTACTGAATGCTCTTGTTGGCCAGAAGGTCAGTATTACGTCTCGTAAGGCCCAAACAACACGCCATCGTATTTTGGGTTTGCAAACAACAGATACAGCCCAATTTATTTTGGTGGACACCCCAGGATTTCAGACCAAGTACAACAATGCGATGAATAAGGTGATGAATCGGACAGTCAAAACCACCATGGCGGATGTGGATGTCATTTGTTTTGTGGTTGAGTCGGGTTATTGGAGTAAGGCTGATGAGCAAGTTTTGGAACTTTTGCCAAAAAATATCCCAGTTGTTTTATTGGCTAATAAATTAGATGTTTTTGCTTCTAGAGCTGACGCACCAGAAGATCGTGATCAGAAGTTATTTACCTTCATGAGAGAGATGAGTGAGAAATTTGAGTTCTCAGAAATCATTCCTATGACTGCTAAAAATACAGACGATGTGAAGCGTTTGTTGAGTTTCTTGGAGCCCTATTTACCCGAACAAGAAGCTATCTATGATCCGGAGATGTTGACTGACCGTAGTGAAAAATTTTTAGCCGCTGAAATATTACGTGAAAAAGTATTCCGCTACACAGGTGATGAGTTGCCATATGCCAGCGCTGTGATTATTGATCAATTTAAAATGGATGGCACGATGCGCCGTATCGCTGCAACTATTTTGGTAGATCGTGATAGCCATAAGGCGATGGTAATTGGAGAGAAAGGCGCGAAGCTAAAGCGCATTTCGACGGAGGCTCGCTTGGATATGGAAAAACTCTTCGATGGTAAAGTTTTCTTGGAAACTTGGGTCAAGGTCAAGGGTGGTTGGGCTGATGATCGTGTGATTCTGCGTGAGCAGGGCATCGAGTAAAAGGTATAACGATGGCGACCCGTGTTCTAGACGAGCCAGCCTTTGTGCTTCATAGCATTCCCTACAAAGAGACCAGTCTTATATTGGACGTGTTTACGCGCTCATACGGCCGAATGGCTCTCATTGCTAAAGGGGCTAAACGCCCTCATTCTGTTTTAAGACCTGTACTACAAAGATTTCAACCCTTGGCGGTTTCTTGGAGCGGTAAGAGTGAGCTGAGAACTATGACCAAGGCAGAGTGGTTGGGGGGTGTACCACCATTGGTAGGTGATGCGCTCTTATGTGGCTTTTACCTTAATGAGTTACTTGTGAAGTTCACAGCTCGGGAAGATGCTCATGAAGATCTTTACGATGAGTACGCTGCAACTGTTCATCAATTGGGTCAAGACCCTAAAGATTTGGAACCTATTCTGAGACCATTTGAGATTGCTCTGTTAAAAGAGACAGGTTTTGCTGCTGCACTTGATCGTTGTGTGGATAGTCATGAGCCATTTGAAGATGATGAGCATTATGTTTATCAACCAGAGCGCGGTATTCGTAAATTACAAGCAGAAGACCCTGGTCATTGGCCTGTGATGACCGGTAAGCATTTACGTTACATGAATGCTAAAGACTATAGCGATTCCGACACCTTAAGTCAGAGTAAGTCTTTGACGCGTTTTATTCTGGGGCTTCATTTACAAGATCAAACCATGATGACCCGTCAGATTCTGATTGATTTGAAAAAGATTTAATTTCTCCTGTATAATGACTAGTCATCTAACTAGTCATTTAAGGTGGGAAATGAAAAACAACTGGCAAGTTCAAGATGCAAAAGCTAGATTTAGTGAGTTTTTAAATGCCTGCTTAAGTGATGGCCCCCAAATCGTTACCCGTCGGGGTTCAGAGGCTGCTGTTTTGGTTCCCATTGCCACCTGGAATCAGTTGAAAGATCATGCTCAGCCAACCTTAAAGTCTCTTTTGCTGACAAATGAGGGGCGAGCTGACATAGAGTTACCAGAAAGAGGACGGACAAACCGTCGTCCGATCATCAATCTCTAATTATTCAATTTTTAAATGTATTTACTCGATACAAACGTTATTTCAGAGCTAAGGCGCGTCAAGCCCCATGGTGCTGTAGTGTCTTGGATTGGAGGCATACCTGAATCTGAACTATTTATATCCGCCGTCAGTGTTGGTGAGATTCAGTTGGGAATTGAGAAAACACAGGAGCAGGATGCCCATAAAGCACAGAAGCTCAATGAATGGTTAAATCAAGTCGCTGCTTTGTATAGTGTTCTTCCAATGGATGCCGGTGTTTTTCGTATTTGGGGGCAATTAATGCACAGAGAGTCAGATACAGTTATAGAAGACGCTATGATTGCGGCAACTGCAATTAGCCATCATCTAACAGTTGTCACTAGGAATGTTAAAGATTTCAAAAGATTCAATGTCAACATTCTGAATCCATTTAAAGTATGAAATTATCATGGTAAATAAATTACTAAGTCCCAAAAACATCATAGATCTTGGCATCAATATTGATCACGTGGCCACCTTAAGGAATGCTCGCGGTACGGTTTATCCTGATCCTTTGAAGGCAGCTCAGTTGGCCGAGGAGTTTGGCGCTGATTTGATCACTTTGCATTTGAGAGAAGATCGTCGTCACATCAAAGATGCGGATTTAATTAACATGCGACCTTTGATTAAAACGCGCATGAATTTGGAATGCGCTGTTACTGCAGAAATGATTGATATTGCTTGTCGGGTAAAACCTCACGATGTTTGCTTGGTTCCCGAAAAGCGCCAAGAGGTAACAACTGAAGGTGGTTTAGATGTTATTGGCCATTTTGAGCAAATTAAAAAAGCCACTCATCAATTGATTCAGGCTGGGATTACAGTTTCAATCTTTATTGACCCTGATGAGGCTCAAATTGCTAAAGCCCGAGACACTGGTGCCACCGTTATCGAGCTCCACACCGGTAGATATGCAGATACACAAGGTACTGAGCAGTTGAAAGAGTTGGAGCGAATTAAGTTAGCAGCTAAATATGGCCAATCTATTGGCCTCAAAGTAAATGCGGGACATGGATTACATGAGGGCAATGTTCAGGCTGTTGCTGAAATATTGGAAATAGCAGAGTTAAATATTGGGCATGCGATTGTTGCTGAAGCAGTATTCAAGGGATGGAAGGCAGCCATTCAAGATATGCGTGCGCTGATGTTAACGGCTCGCAAAAAAGCTATACAGGTCAATAAATGATTGCAGGTGTGGGCACTGATATTCTTAAAATAGATCGTTTAGTTGCGAGCTACCAACGTACTCAGGGGCGTTTAGCTGAGCGTATCTTGGGGCCTGATGAAATGTTGGTTTTTAAGTCGCGTCTAGCGCGTAATGAATCTCGTGGCATGGCTTACCTGGCGACTCGATTTGCTGCTAAAGAAGCATTTTCAAAAGCGATTGGGTTGGGAATGCGTTCGCCGATGTCATGGCGCGCTATGCAAACGCTCAACGACCCGACAGGTAAACCTGTAGTCAAATGCTCTGGTAAGTTAGAGCAATTTATGACAGAAAAATCCTTCTCTGTAGAGGTGAGTATTAGCGATGAAGTCGATATGGCCATTGCTTTTGTCGTTGTTAGTTCTGCAGTACCTGTTGTGACTAGTATTCACCATCTTAAAGATACGAATTCCAGTGACTAAGTAAATGTCCAAGTAAATAAAAATTACTAAATAACCAAATATATAAAATGACCATGGCTAAAAAAGATTATTTCAATGCAGGTCCCATCGTTCTCGACGTTGTAGGTAAAACGCTCAATAAAGAAGATATTCGTCGTATTGCGCACCCTAAAACAGGTGGCGTTATTTTGTTTGGACGTAACTATCAAGATCGCAAACAATTAACTACATTAACAAAAGCAATTAAAGCTATAAGAGCCGATGTCATGATTAGTATTGATCATGAAGGTGGGCGAGTTCAGCGTTGTCGAACGGATGGGTTTACCCACTTACCAGCCATGAAAAAGTTGGGTGACATTTGGTCCAATCACGGTAAGAGTGCAGGAGCGGAGCATGCGCTACTGGCAATGAACGCAGCGACATCTGTTGGGTTTATTTTGGCCAGCGAATTAAGAGCTTGTGGCGTTGATTTTAGCTTTACACCAGTGCTTGATTTAGATTTTGGTCGAAGTGGTGTTATTGGCGATCGTTCGTTTCATCGTAATCCGCAAATTACAGCAAGCTTAGCTAAAAGCTTGAATCATGGTTTGCAACTGGCTGGCATGGCCAACTGCGGTAAGCACTTTCCTGGACATGGCTGGGCTGAAGCAGATTCTCATATTGCTATTCCAGTGGATGAAAGATCTTTGAAGAGCATCATGAATGATGATGCTAAGCCTTATGAGTATCTTGGTTTAGGTTTGGCATCTGTGATGCCAGCTCACGTCATCTATCCCAAAGTAGATAAACATCCAGCAGGTTTTTCTAAAGTTTGGTTACAAGATATTTTGAGAAAGCAGCTTAAGTTCACGGGCGTAATTTTTAGTGATGACTTATCAATGGAAGGTGCTTCGGTTGCTGGTAGTGTTGTCCGAGGGGCCGAGATGGCTCTAAAAGCTGGGTGCGACCAGGTGTTAATTTGTAATCGCCCTGATTTGGCTGATGAATTATTAAAGAACCTTCATTATGATCAAAAAGCCTTTGCAACATCTAGGGCACGCATTCAGAAATTAATGCCAACATCAGAAGCTTTTTCTTGGGATGCTTTGCAAGCTAGTCCAGATTATCAAAAAGCTAAACTTCAGCTTCAAAGCTTGAAATTAATTAATCAATGAATAATTTAGGTGTACTAATGAAGTCTTTTTTTTATAAATTATTGTTTATCGCAGTTTTTCAAATATCTGTGACCCCAGCTTATGCTGCGCATCCTTTAGTTACTGAAGACACTGGTACACAAGGCATAGGTGGCAATCAGGTAGAAGTTAATACAGATTGGCTTAAAGATGAGGGGGTTAAGTCTCGTACATCTACAGTGACGTTAACGCGAGGCATTCAAGAGAACCTTGATGTTTTTTTAAACACCCCTTACGCCTTGTCAGAGCCAAATGGATTTAATGATGTGAGTTTAGGATTTAAGTGGCGCTTTTTAGAGGCTGATGGATTATCTTTAGGCTTAAAGCCTGAATATAGAATGGCTTCTGGAGATCAAGAAAAAGGTTTAGGTGATGGCCGCTCTGGTGAGGCTTTAACCTTTATGGTTCAGTATGAATGGGGTCCGATGACTTGGCTTTTTAATATTAAATCTGAAAGACATCGTTTTTCTGACCCAACTAAGCAAGAAGAGAATCGTCGTTATATCAACAAGTCCTCTGTGGCTATGCTTTATGAACTCAATGAGCAGTGGCATGTCTTGCTAGACTCTGGTGTTCGATCACATCAAACTAAGGCTCAAAAAACAGATCCTCAGTTTGCGGTTTTGGGATTAATTCACCATGTTAGTGATGAATTGGATTTAGATGTTGGTTATAAAAAATCACTTCGCCATACTGAAACTGATAGACAGATAGGTATGGGTATTACCTACAGATTTAAGTAAGCTAGGCTTTTAAGCTAATCTGACCTTAGCTGTTAGGTACTCTTTGTCGCCATGTTGATCTTCAGCTAAGCGTAGGGCTTCTCTTTCAAACTCAATTATTCCTGAGTTGAGCCTTTGGCGATCTAGAGAGATCACATAGGTCCACACAAGTGAGTGGTCTTTTCTTTTAAATACGTCGACTATTTTTCTCATATTCCATTCTTTCTTGAACACTGACAAGTTAACACTAAACACTAGATTTAGTTATAAGTATTTCCCATTACCCTAGCGGTTGTATTTCTTGCGACTTCACAAACATTTAATTCTTAAATAATATATAATTAAATATATTATTTAGTGATCAATTAATAAGTGTCTGTTAATCAAGGGGAAAAGAGTATGAATTCAAATATCGAAACACTAGCTCAGAAGAAGCTCAGTAAAGGGTGGAGCCCTTATTTAGCGGGTGCCTTAGTGGGAGTTTTAGCGATCGTCTCAGTGTATTTAACGACGACTTTAATGGGTAAGTCGAACTACTTAGGTGCATCCACTACTTTTGTTAGAGCAGCTGGATTGATCTTTCAAAGTGTTGACCCTACTCACGTTGCTGAAAATGCTTATTACATAAAAGAAAAAGTAAAAGTAGATTGGCAATTCATGGTGATCATTGGCATTTTCTTTGGCGCCTTGGTGTCTTCTTTAATGGATAAAAGCTTTAAGTTAGAAGCGGTTCCTGCTATTTGGGAAAAACGATTTGGACCATCAATTACAAAACGCGCAATCTTTGCATTCCTGGGCGGGATTGTTGCCATGATTGGAGCAAGGTTGGCTGATGGTTGTCCGAGTGGCCATGGTTTGAGCGGGATGATGCAATTATCGGTGAGTGCTTTCGTTGCCTTAGGAATGTTCTTCGGCATTGGCGCATTAGTTGCTAACTTTATTTATAGAAAGGCTTAATCATGTCAACAGAACAAATTTTAGGGTTGCTAACAGGTTTGGCTTTTGGCTTCTTATTACAAAAGGGTCGAGTTTTACGTTATGACAAACAAGTGGCAGCGATGCTCTTTCAAGATATGACTATCTTGAAGTTTATGCTATCTGCAATCATTGTGGGTATGTTTGGCATTCTTGCTTTGAATGATTTGGAAGTGATTAAGTTGAGCCATAAAGCGATGAACGTCGGCGCTATTGTGATTGGCGGGGCATTGTTTGGAATTGGTTGGGCAGTGATGGGTTTCTGTCCAGGAACGTCAGTCGGTGCGGTGGGAGAGGGTCGTTGGCATGCCATTTTTGGGGTTGCTGGGATGATTGCAGGGGCTGCCGTCTATGCAGAGTTGTTTCCATTCTTTAAATCAACTGTTTTATCGTGGGCTGATTTTGGCAAGATTGGTTTATCTGATGCATTGGGTGTTAATCAATGGATCATTGCGATTATCTTTACAGTCATAACGCTGGCGGTGTTTAGATGGTTTGAGAAAAAAGGTCTATAAAGTAGATTTAGTGCGATAAATAAGAAGGCCATCTTTAGCAATAAAGATGGTTTTTTAGTTTTTAACTTGAGGCGTTAGCTTGTCTTTTTCATTTTGATGCTGATGCCATCAAATTCAAACGTAGCCTTGTCCCCATCAATTGTTTTATAAATCGCCTCCCAGTTTTTG
This sequence comes from Pseudomonadota bacterium, assembly GCA_039804685.1. Classification (GTDB taxonomy): domain Bacteria; phylum Pseudomonadota; class Gammaproteobacteria; order Burkholderiales; family Burkholderiaceae; genus Polynucleobacter. Next base: position 11,376 of record JBDLVQ010000053.1, read on the forward strand.
GCGTCAGAGTTTAATTCTTTGACTAGGGTATAGGCTGGTGTTGTGGGTAGCAAAGGTTGGTGTGTGTAATGGAATAAAAATCCATACATGTACTCAACATAAAGATGTTTGGGTGCACCATGATGGTTCATTTTGTTTGCTCCCGACTCTAGGTTATCCACAGAAAATGTTTATAACTTACACAGTATTAATCAGAATCCTACTTAATTCAAGCCACTAGGTTGTTTGCTTAAAAAAGTGGCAGATTCAGAAGACCATGCTCGATTTAATTGGATTGTTTTAGAACTAAATTGCATGACTGTGCTCGAAAATAAAAAACCACCCGAAGGTGGTTTTTTATCAACTAAAAGAAGACTAATCAAAAATTGAATTAGTTAGCACGGCTACGGTATTCGCCTGTACGAGTATCAATTTCAATCTTATCACCTTCGCTACAGAACAATGGTACTTGTAGCTCGTAACCAGTTGCAATCTTAGCGTTCTTTAATACGCGACCTGAGCTTGTGTCACCCTTAACTGCTGGTTCTGTATAGGTGATTTCACGAATCACGATAGTTGGTAATTCAACTGATAGCGCTTTACCTTCGTAGAAAACAACTTCAACTGGCATGGCATCTTCTAAATAGTGAAGTGCATCACCCATATTGTCTTTTTCAACTTCATACTGGTTAAATTCAGTATCCATAAATGCATACATAGGATCAGCAAAGTAAGAGTAAGTACATTCTTTGCGTTCCAAAATAACCACTTCAAATTTATCGTCAGCTTTGAAAATGCCTTCGTTAGGTGCCTCAGTGATGAGGTTCTTAAATTTCATCTTCACAACTGCAGCATTACGACCCGAACGGCTGTATTCTGATTTTTGAATAACTAATGGTTGGCCATTCAACATGACAACGTTACCTACGCGGAGTTCTTGAGCAATTTTCATCGCGATATTTCCTGAGATTTCACAAAGTCTAAGATTTTACCCTCTAATTGACCTAAATCTCTCAACTTATGAGCCCAAGCCCCAGAATGTTGTGTCCAAATTTCCAAAATTGACCACCAAGTGCTGGGGCAAGCCCATTTCATAGCGATTTTTCCTTGAGTATTCAAAGGACTAGGGCTTCCTTCAAAATACCTCTCCAAGAACGCATCTAGTTTAACTTCGTGAGCAAGGTCAGATTGCGGGTAAATATCCCAGATGAATGGCTTCCCAGCCCACTGAGCTCGCACAAAAGAATCTTCACCTCGAACCAAGTTGAAATCGCAACGAGACAACAGCCAGTCATAGTCTTCTTGCGGGATAAATGGAAGTTGAATGAAATTCATCTGAGGACTCTTCGATACCTCTAAA
>JBDLVQ010000054.1:0-4662 GCA_039804685.1 Pseudomonadota bacterium
TGGTACAAGCTGAGTATGCTAAGGCTCCTCAGGTTACCCGCGAGCGTATGTATATTGATACGATGCAAGAAATCTATAGCAACGTGACTAAGGTTATGGTTGATCAGCGAGCTAGCGGTAACAGTCTTTTGTATTTACCATTAGATAAATTAATTCAACAGGTAACCCCCTCATCAACCCCTGTTGTTCCTTCATCCAATACAGTTACCAATACCCCGGCCAATACATCGACTACAACCTCGACATCCCCGGTTGTTAATACTACCCCTGCGCCTATTGAGCGAAGAGATAGCCCTAGTGGCTTGCGTAGCCGTGAGCGCTAGGAGATAAGCACATGACAAATCGTATATTTCCAGTTCTAGCAGCTCTTTTAATCACATTAGGTCTGTTGTCTTCAACTATTTTTGTTGTGGATCAACGTCAATATGCGGCCGTTTTCTCATTCGGTGAGTTGGTTCGCGTGGTCGAAGAGCCGGGCTTGCAGTTTAAGATGCCGCCACCATTTCAGAGTGTCCAGTTTTTTGAACGTCGTATTTTGACAATTGACACACCCGATGCAGAGCGTTTTATCACCGCTGAAAAGAAAAACTTGTTGGTGGATTCCTATGTGAAGTGGCGCATTGTTGAGCCTCGTCGCTTCTTTATTAGTTTCCGTGGGGATGAGCGTTTGGCTCAAGATCGATTAAACCAGCTTGTTAAGTCTGCATTGAACGAGGAGTTCACAAAGCGGACTGTTCGTGAGTTAATTTCTGAGCAGCGTGAGCAGGTCATGCAAAATATCCGCAAGAAAGTCGCTGAAGAGGCCGCTGATATTGGTATTGAAATTGTTGATGTTCGTTTGAAGCGTATCGATTTATTGGCAGAGATCAGCGAGTCAGTATTCCGTCGTATGGAAGCTGAGCGTAAACGCGTTGCTAATGAACTTCGCTCCACTGGCGCTGCCGAATCTGAAAAGATTCGAGCTGATGCTGAGCGTCAGCGCGATATCATTTTGTCCCGTGCTTATCGTGATGCCCAGAAAATTAAAGGTCAGGGGGATGCGCGTGCAACTGCGCTTTACGGCGAGTCATTTGGTCGTGACCCTCAGTTTGCCCAGTTTTATAGAAGTTTGGATGCTTACCGTAATAGCTTTAAAACTAAACAGGATTTGATGGTTATTGAGCCGAATTCTGAATTTTTAAAGTTTATGAAAAGCAGTCGTTTAAATGGATCTAATCCCACTCCGGTAGCTAAATAATGAATCGTTGGTTATTACCTGAAAATATCGCAGATGTATTGCCATCTGAGGCAAGAAAAATAGAAGAATTGCGCCGTATCTTATTGGATCGTTTTCAGTCATACGGATATGAGTTGGTAATGCCTCCAATGTTGGAGTATTTGGATTCTTTATTGACTGGTGCTGGCCAGGATCTAAATCTTAAAACCTTCAAACTTGTAGATCAGTTGTCAGGTAGAACTCTGGGCTTGCGCGCTGATATCACCCCTCAAGTGGCTCGTATAGATGCTCATTTATTGAATCGCCAGGGTGTTACACGTCTTTGTTACGCCGGTTCGGTTTTGCATACCCTTGCAGCTCCCGGCTCAATGTCTCGTGAACAACTTCAATTGGGTGCCGAAATTTATGGTTATGCTGGTTGGGAGGCTGATCTTGAAGTTCAAAAATTGCTTAATGAGGTACTAAATTTAAGTAAAGTAGGGACTGTTACCCTTGATATGAGTCACGCGGGTCTTTTGACGGCAATTTTGGGTGATTATCAGCCTGAATCTGATGCCTTAAATGGCCTTTATGCCGCACTTCAAACTAAAGATTTGCCAGGTTTAAATGCCTTATTGGCTTCATGGCCAGTAAAAATCAAGGAATCTATTTTGGCTTTAGTGGCTCTGAGTGGATCCCCAGAACCTGTTTTGAAAACAGCTCGTCAAAGTTTGCCTAATTTGCCTGGCGTTTTGAATGCCTTAAATGATTTAGAGCGTCTTTGTCAGGCAATTTCATCATTATCTAATGCGCCTCAGTTAAATTTAGATCTGTCTGATTTAAGAGGTTACCAGTATCACAGTGGTGTTATGTTCGCCGCTTATGTTGCTGGTTTGCCCGCTGCTGTGGCCAGAGGTGGTCGCTATGATATGGTCGGAGCTGCTTTTGGCCGATCAAGACCTGCAACAGGTTTTTCTTTAGATATCATGACTTTATCAAGACTATCTAAGATTGATTCTAGGAAGTCTGCTATTTTAGCGCCATGGTCAAATGACTCAAAACTGAGTGAACAGATTGCAGAACTGCGTCATCAAGGTGAAGTGGTTATTCAATTGCTGCCTGGTCATGAACAAGATGGTGATGAATTTCATTGCGATCGCGAGTTGCTAGATCAAAAAGGTGCGTGGGTCGTCAAGACAAGAGCGTAAAATGCTCTTTTGCGCATTCTCTATTTAATTTTCTTTTTTTCTTGGTTTATATGTCCGTACAGAAATCAGCCAGCAAATCTGGTCGCAATGTAGTTGTTATTGGTACCCAATGGGGTGATGAAGGTAAAGGCAAGATCGTTGATTGGTTAACAGATCACGCTGAAGGCGTTGTTCGTTTCCAGGGCGGCCACAATGCTGGGCATACTTTGATCATTAATGGTCAAAAGACCATTTTGCGCTTGATTCCATCAGGCATCATGCGTCCTGGTGTGACATGCTATATCGGTAATGGTGTTGTTTTGTCACCGGAAGCCTTATTTAAAGAGATTGGTGAGTTAGAAGTCGCTGGCGTTGATGTTCGCTCGCGTCTAAAGATTTCAGAAGCAACAACCTTGATTTTGCCGTACCACGTGGCTATTGATCATGCACGGGAAGCGAAACGCGGTAATGCCAAAATCGGCACAACCGGTCGCGGTATTGGTCCAGCATATGAAGATAAAGTAGCTCGTCGTGCTTTACGTGTCCAAGACTTATTTTTCCCAGAATCTTTTGCCGAGAAGCTAAAAGACAACTTGGAATATCACAACTTTGTACTAACCCAGTACTTTAAGGCTCCAGCATTAGATTTTGCTGAAGTTCGAGACAGTATGCTCAGCTATGCTGAACAATTGCGCCCATTGGTGGCTGACGTCTCGAGTGATTTAGATGCCGTTCAAAAAGCAGGTAAAAACTTGTTGTTTGAAGGTGCTCAAGGCGCTTTATTGGATATCGACCACGGTACTTATCCATTTGTAACGTCTTCAAACTGCGTGGCAGGTAACGCTGCTGCTGGTTCTGGTGTTGGCCCTGGAAGCTTGCACTATGTTTTGGGCATTACTAAAGCTTATTGCACTCGCGTTGGTTCAGGCCCATTCCCAAGTGAACTATATGACCACGATAATCCAAAAGCCCAAGATCCTATTGGTTTACGCCTAGCTCAAGTTGGTAAAGAGTTTGGTTCTGTGACAGGCCGCCCGCGCCGAACAGGCTGGTTAGATGCAGCCGCATTGAAGCGCTCTATCCAAATCAGTGGTGTTAGTGGCTTATGTATGACTAAATTAGACGTTCTGGACGGTTTAGAGCAAATTGGATTGTGTGTGGGTTATATCCTTGACGGCAAAAAGCTGGACGTTTTGCCTCGTGGTTCAGATGCTGTTGCCCGTTGTGAGCCAGTTTACGAGACTTTCCCAGGCTGGAAGGGAAGTACTGTTGGCATTCAAGACTGGAATCAATTGCCTAAAGAAGCACAGAATTATTTACGACGTGTCGAAGAGGTAGCTTGTGTACCTATCTCTATGGTCTCAACAGGTCCAGATCGTAATGAAACAATTCTTTTGCAACATCCATTTGAAGCTTAAGCTTGTTTAAATTAATAAAAAAGGCGCTAAAGGCGCCTTTTTTATTGGCATCTCTAGAGTCTATTGGATTATTGATTTAGTATGAGGTTATGTGTTTTTTATACTTTTTGGAATTAATTAAGGGGTGAGTTGATGAAGAGGGTTGACTTGATTTCAAGGTTTGTTTGTTGTGTTGTTATTGGTGTTTTTGCTGGTTGTGGAAAACCACTTTCACCACAGGCTCAGGCTTTCGCGAATATGCAAAAAGCGATTTGCAAAAACTATAACTTGGCAGATGCTGTGCCTTACGTCACTGAGAGCTCAAAGCCAATGCTTGAACTAACTGCTAGCTTTGCTGTTTTGGGTAGCGCCCTAGGTGGAGGCAACTTACAGGATGAATTTGCTAAAGAGTGCGCTAATAGCAAGCTTTCCATTATTGATGAAATTAGAGTTAATGACAAAAGATACATTATTCGCTACAAAGAAAATAGTGGCGCAATGAAAGAAGCAATTGTTGTTTTAGAAAATGGTCAATGGAAAGTAGCCTTAGCAGGAAAATAATTGTTGCCATTTGCCTGCTTCAAGCATTCAGTTGCTTTGCAGGTAAATTAGTCTGTAAGCCCCCTAGTCAGATAGAAACTGGGGATTTGGTTTATAGATATCAAGATTCAATGATTTCTAATATTGTTCTGAGAGTTCAGGGTGATCAGCGATTTTCACATGTGGGAATCGCTGTTCGCATGAAGCAAGACCTTTTTATTGTCCATTCTGAGTATGACCCAAGTAGAAATATGGATGGCGTGGTATGGGAAGCTTATTGTGACTACGTACAGTTGGCCCAAAGAGTATCAGTAAAAAGGCAATCTTTAAAACCTGCATTATC
>JBDLVQ010000055.1:0-7949 GCA_039804685.1 Pseudomonadota bacterium
ATTTTTACCAATTGCACTGATAGAAATATTCTCTTGTTTGAAGCTTCCCCACTGATTTAATGCAGGATTAGTGGTTTTTACAGATTTCACGGCTGGCCACTCATTATTACCATCCGCAAAATATTGCTGAGCTTGATCGCCGGCTAAATATTCCAAGAACTTAATGGCGGCGGCTTTATTAGGTGCATTTTTAGCAACTGCACCACCAGCTACGTTCATATGTGTTCCAGAACTTCCCTGATTCGGCCAAACCCAAGAAATCTTAGCAATGATGGCTTGATCTTCCGGTTTTGTAGAACGTATCAAACGCGCTAAATAATATGAATTAGTTAAGGCAACGCCACACTCGCCCGATGCCACACCCTTAATTTGATCAGTATCTCCACCCTTAGGAGATCTCGCCATATTAGCTACCATCCCCTTAGCCCAGGCTTCTGTTTTAGCTTCACCTTGACGCTCATACATCGCACCAATCAAAGACAACATATAAGGGTGTGAACCAGAACGTGTACAGACCTTCCCTTTATTTTCTGGATCGGCTAATTTTTCATAGGTGTCAACGTTCTCCAATCTCATGCTAGCCTTGTTGTAAACAATCATGCGGGCCCGTGTTGAAAATCCAAACCACTGACTACCCTCACCTAAGTCATTGGATCTTAAGTTTTTAGGGATTTTTGCCTCTAATGTTTTAGACTTTATAGGCTGAAATAAGCCTTCAATTTCTGCACGCCATAGTCTTGCAGCATCCACCATCAAGATCACATCGGCCGGACTATTTTTACCTTCGCTCTTTAAACGTTCAAACAATGCATTGTCATCTGCCTCAATTCGATTGATTTTGATCCCAGTTTGCTTTGTAAATTCAGAATAAAGCGCCTCATCAGTTTGATAATGTCTTGCTGAATATAAATTCAAAACTTGAGAAGACTGAGATAATGCAGGCATCGATGTAGCGATACCCAGCGTAGCAAGCGCTACTAACAAGGATTTTTTAGCTAAAAACATGAATAAACACTCCAATATAGATAAACCTACAAATAACACTTCAAAAACCAAATTAAGTGCTATTGAGAATAATTCTCATGTAGATTACCACACTTCAAGAAGAAGTTTCTTGACCTTAATCAGTATGGGCTCATTAAGTCTGGCTGGTTTATCTGCTTGCAGCACCATTGGAAGCAAAAAACCTGTGATTGGCTTAGCCCTTGGTGGCGGTGCCGCTAGGGGCTTCGCTCATATTGGCGTCATTAAAGCCCTAGAATCACATGGTATTAAACCTAATTTAGTCGTGGGAACTAGCGCTGGCAGTGTAATTGCTGCACTTTATGCCGCTGGCAATAAAGGAACCGATCTCAATCGAATCGCCCTCACCTTAGATGAGGCTGCGATCACAGATTGGGCGCTGCCATTTTCCGGAAAATTTGGCGGCATGATTAAAGGCGATGCTCTTCAAAACATGATTAATCGTCTTGTAAAAAATCAATCCATTGAAAACACACCAATACCTTTGGGTATTGTTGCTACAGATTTAAAAACTGGTCAAGGTGTTTTATTTCAAAGAGGTGACATGGGTCAAGCTGTGAGAGCATCTTGTAGCGTACCAAGTATTTTTCAGCCAACCATTATTAATGGTCGTGAGTATGTTGATGGTGGCCTGGTTTCGCCAGTGCCTGTGCGATATGCCAAACAAATGGGTGCTGACTTTGTGATTGCAGTCAACATTTCAACAGAACCAAGTACACAGGACAGTAGCGGCACTTTTGGAGTTTTATTACAGACGACATCTATCATGGGGCAAAGTATCAATCAATTAGAACTGGAATATGCTCAAATTGTCATTCGCCCAGAATTGAATTCCATGAAGGGGACTGACTTCAAGTCCAGAAATGCTGCGATTCTGGCTGGTGAAGAAGCCACGCTTAAACAAATAGATCAAATTAAATTTAAGTTGGGGATACATTGATTTAAGAGCTAGTGAGTAACTCCAATAAAAAAAGACCTTCTGAAGGTCTTTTTTTATATTTTTTTCTTGAACTTAGAGTCGACCAGTCTTATCTAGACGTTCTTGGTAGTCATTCAGCAATTGAATCCGTTGCTCTTCTGTCATGGAATCAAAACCTTCCATACGACGAGCACCGTTATAACGCTTTTCCCAGTACACCTTAGTCATGTCGTCAACACGAATAGATTTACCTCTAGATGGTGCATGTATGAATTTATTGTCGCCAACATAAATACCTACATGAGAAAACGCATGGCGCATCGTGTTAAAGAACACGAGATCGCCTGGACGTAATTCTTCTTTTCCAACTTCCATGCCAACCTTGCTCATTTGAGCAGATTTGCGAGGTAGTAAAAATCCAAAAGTGTCATTAAAAACATAACGCACAAAACCACTGCAATCGAGTCCGCTTTGAGGTGTGTTACCACCCCAACGGTAACGAACACCAATAAGCTGCATCGCGTTATCAATCAAAGTCTCTGTTCCGTCAACCACGGTCGAACTCATGCTGCTTGCTAACTGGCTAGCAACAGATGTGAAACGATTGCCCGTTGTTGGAGCTGGTATTGCAGCAGATTCTTGTTCAGCAGATTGCGCAAAGACATAGGACACCTGCAAAGAGAAGGCCGCCACAATGATCGCTAAGAGAGTTTGTTTGGCTTTAAACATGAAATTCCATTATAACCTGAACAAATCCTGACAACCTAGCTGGCAGATAAACCGCCGACTAAAGGTCTTCATGCTTGATTTTTCTACCTTTTTTCAAGGTTATGACCCTGTGTGACATAGCCCTCACCACACTTAAATCATGGGTAATGAGCAAATAGGCCATATTGTATTTGTGCTGTAAATCGGACAATAAGCTCAAAATTTGCTTCTGAATGGTGACATCCAGAGCAGAAGTTGGCTCGTCTAAGACCAAAATTTGGGGTTTTAAGATGAGCGCCCTTGCAATTGCAATCCTTTGACGCTGCCCTCCAGAAAATTCATGGGGGTAGCGACTATAAGCAGTTCGATCAAGACCCACCTCTTTCAATACTTCAATAACCTTGGCCTTAATCGCATCAGAGGATAAATCTGGATGGTGAAGTCTTAAACCCTCGCCCACAATTTGGCCAACAGTCATGCGTGGGGATAGAGATCCGAACGGGTCTTGGAATATCACCTGAAAAGAGGCTCTCAATTGGCTGCGCTCTTTTTTCGGCATATTGAACCAATCATGCCCCAAGACTTCAACACGCCCTGAAGTCTTGGCTCCTGTTTGCCCCAACAAATCAAGTAAAGCCATCGCTAAAGTAGATTTACCCGAACCAGATTCACCAATCAGACCCAGCGTTTCGCCTTGGCGCAAATCTAAATCAACTTGTTTAACAACTTCATCATATTCACGCTTCCACAAATCCGAAAAGTGGAATCCTCTTAAGAAATTTTTAATACCATTACTTAGAAAACCGCTACCGGCTTTAGGGTAAGCAACGCTAACACCCTCGGCTTTGAGCAAGACCGGTGCAATGGGTACGAGTGGCAAGACATTTCTAACAGGCTCACTATGAACCAAGCTCTCCGTATAAGGATGTTCAGGATACTGAAAAACAGCTTCTGTGGAACGGCATTCAAGAAGTTTTCCCTGATGCATCACGCCAACCCGATCTGCAAAGTGCCGAACCATATTTAAATCATGCGTAATCAAAATTACAGCCATACCACCGTGACTCTTAGCATCCTCTTGTAACTCTTTCAGCAAATCAAGGATCTGTAAGCGCAAACTGGGGTCAAGCGCCGTTGTTGGTTCATCAGCTATCAGTAACTTAGGCTGACAAGCCAAGGCCATAGCAATCATGGCTCTTTGTCGTTGCCCACCAGATAACTGGTGAGGATAAAAAGAAAACCTGTGCTCAGGAGATGGAATACCCGTTCTCTCTAATAGAGCAATGGCCCGCTCTTTACAAGAATGAGAGCTAAGGAGTGGTTGATGACACTGCACTGCTTCCATGATTTGATTACCCACTGTGTAGAGTGGGTTGAGCGCAGTCATCGGCTCCTGAAAGATCATCGCAATGTCTTTGCCACGCATAGCTTGCAATTGTGAAGGTGTCATCTGCAAAATATTTTGAGTCTGACCATCGCAAGTCATTTCTATCTTGCCAGATACTTCTGCAGCATCTGGCATTAATCCAATTAAAGATAAGCCGGTCAAAGTTTTCCCAGAGCCCGACTCACCCACGATCGCTAAGCGCTCGCCTTGAGCAATTTGAATACTTAAATCTTTAACAACTGTTTTGCGACCAAACTTAACAGTTAGATTTTCAACGTTAATCAGCATTGGCTCTTGAGTTGGATTGAGATGACTCATGACTTAGCAACCCCATTAGATCGGCGATTATCAAAAGCATCCCTCAAAGCATCACCCATAAACGTTAACAGCATCAGCGTGATCGCTAACACCAAGAATGTTGATAAGGAAATCCACCAAGCATCTAAGTTAGCCTTGCCTTGAGCTAATAACTCTCCAAGGCTGGCTTTATCTGGTGGCACACCTAAACCCAGGAAATCAAGGCTGGTTAAAGCCAAGATTGAAGCACTCATTCTAAAAGGCAGGAAAGTAATCACGGGCGTAAGGCTATTGGGCAATATGTGTCGCCACATAATTTGTGAACTGGATAAGCCAAGAGCCTCTGCTGCTCTGACATACTCGAGTGCCCTATTTTTCAAAAACTCTGCGCGAACGTAATCAGATAAACCCATCCAACCAAATAAAGATAGCAAGATAATGAGCAAACCAATGCTTGGAGAAAAGATAGATGCAAAGATGATCAATAAATAGAGTTCCGGCATTGAACTCCAGATTTCAATCAGGCGCTGAGAAATTAAATCAGTCTTTCCACCGAAGTAACCCATCACAGCGCCAGTGAATACACCCATCAGGACACCCAAAATGGTTAAACAAAAACCAAACAAAACCGAGAGCCTAAAACCGTAAATGAGGCGTGCCACCACATCTCTACCTCGATCATCAGTTCCTAATAAATTATCGCGTGACGGTGATGCTGGATTAGGCTCTTTGGCAAAGTAATTCAACGTGTCATAACGATAGGTTATGAGTGGATAAATGGCCCAATTGCCAGGCTTAGAAAATGTTTTTTTAATGTCAGGATCTAAGTAGTCTGTTGGCGTTGGGAAGTCACCACCAAAAGTAATTTCTGAATAATCTTTAACAATCGGAACATAAAAATCGCCCTGGTATCTAATCAATAGGGGTCGATCGTTAGCAATGAGCTCAGCAAACAAACTCAATACAAATAAGGTACTAAAAATCCATAAACTCCAGTAGCCCAAACGATTTTTTCTAAATCGTTGCCACTGATCACTTTGTTGGAAGTTGCTTAACCAAGCCACCCTCATTAATGGCCTCCTGATTGCTGATCAAACTGAATACGCGGATCAACTAAGACGTAGGCAATATCAGAAACGAGCTTAGTAACCAAACCTATTAATGTGAATAAATAAAGTGTGCCCAAGACAACTGGGTAATCACGCTTCATCACAGCCTCATAAGACAACAACCCTAAACCATCTAATGAAAATAGTGTTTCGATTAATAAAGAGCCTGTAAAAAAGGCTCCCACAAAAGCAGAAGGGAAACCAGTGACCAAAGGAATCAAGGCGTTTCTGAAAACATGTTTCCATAAAACCTTATCTTCACTTAAGCCTTTAGCGCGAGCAGTAGTAACGTATTGCTTGCGAATTTCCTCTAAAAATGAATTCTTTGTCAGAATAGTAATCACTGCAAAATTACCTAAGACAGATGCAGTGATGGGCAAAACTAAATGCCAAAAATAATCCAAGACTTTTCCAATCAGACTTAATTCGGTCCAATTGTCAGAAGTTAAACTTCTAAGCGGAAATAATTGAAAGAAACTACCGCCGCCAAATAAAACAAGCAATAAGACTCCCAGAACAAAACCAGGAATCGCATAACCAATCAAAATTAAAACACTCGTTGCCGTATCAAAGCGCGTGCCAGCTTGAACTGCTTTTTTAATACCCAGAGGTATAGAAATAAGGTAGGTGATTAAGAAAGTCCACAGACCCAAACTAATGGATACGGGCATCTTTGATAAAACAAGTTCCCAAACACTTTTATGCTGGTAATAGCTTTGCCCTAAATCAAACATCGCAAAACGTTTGAGCATATGGAAGTAGCGTTCCAATGGCGGCTTATCAAAGCCATACAGCTCCTTGATTTCCTTTAGCCGCTCTTCATCAACACCTTGGCGTCCACGGTAAGTAGCACTAGCACCGCCACCCGATGATTCGCCAGCTCCGACGCTTGCATCTCCACGACCTTTGATCTCAAGCATCATCTGCTCAACTGGACCACCAGGGACAAACTGAATCACTGCAAAGGTTAAAGTAATGACACCCAATAGCGTTGGAATCATTAAGAGAATACGTTTAAAAATGTATCTGAATAAGGTGCTATTCATCGAACCCCCTTCACTTCAGATGGTTGACGCCACCAAGTTCCTAAAATCCAAGATTCAGCCTGGTAGTACGTAGGTGGATTGGGGAATGCTAAATTCGATTTATATGCCACGCGATGACTAGGACTATACCAATGAGGTACTAAGTAGTAACTGTGACTCAAAACTCGATCTAAAGCTCGTGTTGCAGCAAGCAAATCTTTTCTAGATTGCGCTTTAACAATATGTGCAATCAAGGCATCTACAACAGGTGATTGAACGCCGATAATATTGTCTGAACCTTTTGTCGAAGCAGATTGACTACCGTATCGATCCCACAATTCATTACCTGGGCTTTGAGAATCAGGGAACTTCATAGTGGTCATATCAAAATCAAATTCTTCTAAACGTTTTTGATACAAAGCGTAATCTGTAGTTCTGATTTGAACCTTCATACCGAGTTTTTCAAGATTACGCACATAAGCAGCAACCAAACGAACCATGGCGCCACCATCGTCCATCACTTCAAATTCAAATACTTGGCCTTTGGCATTTCTCAAAGCGCCATCTTTATAAACCCAACCCGCTCTTGCTAGAAGCTCTCTGGCTTGTCTAAGATTTTGACGCAAGGTGTGGGGTTCAGCAGTTGAAACAGGTTTCAACATGGGGCCCAAAGCTTTTGCTGGAAAATATTGTGGGTATGCTTTTTGTAAAGGTTCAAGTAGCTTTCTTTCTTGAACGCTTGGCAAGCTTTCGACTTCAAAAGAAGCTCCCAAATCACTGTTTGCAAAATAACTATCAATACGGTGATATTGGCCAAAGAAAAGTTGACGATTCATCCACTCAAAATCAAGCGCCAAAGTCAAAGCTTCTCTGACTCGCTGATCCTGGAATATCGGACGACGCATATTCATGATGAAGCCTTGCATACCAGCGCCATTGCGGTGCTGAAAGTGTTGCTTCTTCAAGCTTCCATCTCTGAATTTTGGGCCAACATAACTTTTGGCCCAGTTCTTAGCGCGATACTCAACCAAGGTATCAAACTCGCCCGCCTTGAGAGCCTCCAGTCGGGCCGTATCATCTTTATATAAGCGATAAGCGACACGTTCAAAATTAAAAAATCCTAGGCGGACATTCAGATTAAAGCCCCAGTATTCTGGGTTCTTTTTAAAAATAATACTTTTACCAATATCGTAGCTTTCAATTAAGTAAGGACCGCTACCAATTGGATTTTCAAAAGTTAATTGATTGAATGCTTTGCCATTGCCGCTAGCATCTTTGCCCCACTTTTCAGAGAAGATGGGCAAAGAACCAACCAGCAAAGGTAACTCACTATTACGGCGATGAAAATCAAAGCGAATGACTCTCTCAGAAACAATGACTGCTTGTTTTACATCCGCATAAATTGTTTTGTATTGTGGGCTGGCCAATTTACTCATCAAAATATCGAAGGAGTACTTCACATCTTTCGCAAGAACGGGGCT
>JBDLVQ010000056.1:0-28808 GCA_039804685.1 Pseudomonadota bacterium
AATCACCGTGACAGAAGCAGGAATATCTTTCAGTGCTACTTCTTCTGTGCCACCAGGACCGGCAATCATGGCACCTTTGGCAACATAACCAGTCCCTTTTTCACCAGTGACTACCACTGGCGATAACTGTGTTTCAGTTTGGGCTTGGCTCTGAGAGCTAATGAGTAACAGCAGGGCGCATGCGCCCGCGATGTGATTCTTTTTTGGCATATAAGCCATCGTCAGTACTCCTTGTAGGAACGATGGCGAGTTGGGGATGCGGTTTTGACGCTTCCCTGCGCTCGCATTATCGAGATCAGGTTCAACGGGTATTTCTCACCCACATCCGGTACAACTAGATGCAGGACCCCGAGCTAATATCTAAAACTACTAGATATGATGATTATAGGGAATATTTAAGCTTTTAGCTTTGCAAGCCAATTCGATATATGGCTTTGAGCTATTTCTAAGCGCTCTTGAGGAGTGCCGCTGATAGCGAGATATGGAATATTTTGCTCATGGAGCCTTGTTTCTATCAGAGAATGGATGGCAGATTGGGCTTTAGCCCCATCCCTCTGGATGCCGTCACTGATCCATGGAAAGTCGACTTGTGTGAAAAGAGTTAAATCGTAATCATGCGCTGCTGCAATGGCATCGACGAGGGCATCTTTCTTGCCAAACACCCACTCGCTATAAATACTCGTTAATAAAGGGGTGGTGTCGCAAAAAAGAAAAGCATAAGCATGCCCTGATTCTGAACCTTGAGCTCTGGCTAATAATTCATGAGCTAATCGATCTTCTAGAGATTTTTGTTCTTGTGCAATCTGAGCTTGCTCATGGGTATGCGGCGTTCTCTGCGCCTGTTCCACAAATAATCTTAAATACTCGTGGGCAAAAGCAGCAGGGTAGGTCTTCTTAAACTCCGTCGCTAAATCATTGGCCAAAGTAGTCTTGCCTGTGCACTCTGCACCAACAATGGCGATCATAATCAAGCGACTCATTCAGTCGAACCCGAAGTCAAAGAGGATGGCTGCTCTATCTGCTCTGACCAATGCTTCCAACCCCAAAAGCACAAAGCAATAAATAAGCTATACAAAACAGCTGTCAGATATAAATCTTTATAAAGGTATAAGCCTACGTAAATAAGATCAACAAAAGCCCATACAAGCCAATTCTCAAGCCATTTTTGGGCGCTCATATAAGTTGCTACCAAACTACCAGCAGTTAAAAATGCATCGGTATTAGGAACATCAGAACTGGTGAAATTGAGTAAAGCCCATTTCAGTAAAAAAAATAACAAAGCCCAAGCCAAGAGGCAAGCGATCAAGGGATTGCGTGGGACTTTGCCAAATGGTTTGCCCTTTGATTGACCATCAAGGTCACCCTTTTTAGACCAGCACCACCACGCGTAAATAGCTAGACCAATAAAAACCAATTGAAGGGCGGCATCACCAAATAATTGGGCATCTTGGAAAACCCAGGCATAAGTGGCCGAGCTAGCGATCGCCAATGGCCAAGTTAACACCCGACCTTGGGCATTCAGAATTACGCAAATCAGCGAAAGTAAGAATGCCGCTATTTCCATGATCAGAGGTGGCTAACTCAAGCTTTTCTGAGAAGAAAATCAGCGGTTACCGCAGCGGCATCAGGTGTTAAGGCACCTTCAAGAATCAAATTGGCCGCCTGAGTAAATGGCACTTTGATAAATTCTGAAACTTCACCATCATTGTTCTTAGGGCTGAACTCATCAGGAAGCAATAAATCGTAGGTATAAAGGCTCTCATCATGCAGGCCTTTAGGTTCTACAACCCGTCTGACATGGATATGACCGACAGGATTGGCTAAACGTGCAATATCCAGTGGCACCCCAGCTTCTTCCCACAACTCCCTTAAAACACACTGTTGTAAGGTCTCATCGGCACTGATCCCACCAGCGGCCAAGTTATCCAACATATTAGGATCTGTCGCTTTGATATTGCTACGTAGGCCTAAATAGATTTCTTGTTGGGCGGTATAGCCATTGATGTGGCAAGCGCGACTATGGAGGCCTAAGGAACGGAAAACAGCTCTTTCCATGCGGAAACGTTCGTGGCCAAAGTCATCTAACCAAGAAAAATGCTCATTTCTCCAACCAGGGGCTAAGCCTTGTTTCTTTAGAAACTCAGCAAAATCTTGTAATACTTGGCTTAATAAATAAGGGGATAGATTCTCAAGCTGTAAATGATCACCAAATCGAACCAAGGCTGGTGTTTCAGTCTTTTCTATATACGAGTCAATCGTATTAATATAGTCTGGCTGAACGTGTCCGATAATCTCGCTGCCATAGCGGATCTTTAACCAATGATCTGGTGCTGGTCTTAAAGCTGTTTCTAGAAGTTCTTCTAATGCAGCTTTGGTGGTGGCAGAAATGAATGACATGTTGAGGTGATTTATTAATATGATTGAATTATCTTCTAAACAGCAGGGTATTGCGTAGTTTTCATATTTAAGAGATAAAAAATGGCCCAAGACACTCCAGCAGAAAATAATCCTTCAGAGAATCCATCTGATGAACTTCAAGACGACTTTGAGCCACTGATTCAGTCCGGTCATCTGATCTGTTCATCAGAAGCTGTTGAAGATCAAGGCGATGGTTTTCGCTTCATGATCCGTAGTTCAGATATTGCCTCCAAAGTAGGCGGTGTTGATCATCGTGTTGATGAAACATTGCCTGCTTTTGTGATTCGTTATGAAGGTCAGGCACATGCCTACCTCAATCGATGTGCGCATGTGGCGATGGAGCTCGATTGGCAGCCTGGTCAATTCTTCACACAAGATCGTTCTGCAATCATTTGCGCATCGCATGATGCGCAATATCTTCCAGATACGGGTGAATGTATTTCTGGTCCTTGTCCAGGAGGTGCGACACTCATCAAACTAGATATTGAGGAAAAGGCAGGTCAGATTTTTCTCTGTCAAGCCCTTTAAAAGATTTATTTCTTTTTATTATTTTTAATGACGAGTGACAAAATAAATACTATTTAAATTTATTTAAAAACTTTTGACCACCTGCTTAATTTTTGAGCAGGCCAGCTCAGGCATTGTCCTATAAGGACTTTTTTATTTTTGTAGTAGAGTAGTCCACACATTCTGTGGATAAGTTTTAAAAAATCTTTTTTAATAAACCCTATTTTTACCTATTGACATACTGTCGGAAAATTATTTTTGAATGAATTTTGAAACTATCTTAGGTTATATAGCCGCGGTGCTTACCACATTTTCTTTTTTGCCTCAGGCGATTCAAATTTATCGAACAAAAAACACAAGCGCTATCTCTTTTTGGATGTATTCAATTTTTAGTGCAGGTGTTTTTTTATGGCTGATTTATGGTGTATTAATTCAGGCTTGGCCAGTCGTCATTGCTAACGCGATTACACTATTATTATCGCTGTGGATTTTATGGATGAAGATCAATGAATAAGTTATTTAAAACTTTTGCTGTTATTGCACTTTTGGGGTCTTTGACTGCTTGTGTAACGACGCCTGTTACAAATGCTGATGGTGATAGTTTTCAAGATATTCAAACTAAACTCTTGGGTGACATGCCTCTACCGGGTGGCGCTACGATTGTTCACGATAAATCCTTAATTTTGGGTTCTGGTGATGGTTGGGCTGGTCGCGTAGCCATCAGTTCTGCCCAAAACGCCACTGAAACATTTACTTTCTTTAGGGATCAGTACCAAAAAGCGGGTTGGACCCTGGTTTCTTCAACTAAGACCAAAAACAGCATCTTGGTATTCATTAAAAAAGACCGTACAGCCACGGTTGAAATCGAAGAGGGTTCTATGTTGGGTAGAACTGGCGTGATGCTCACAGTAGCTCCACGAAGTACTGTCATTCCTCCGGTTAGCAAGTAACTTAGCCAATTCGAGTCAGAATTCAATATCAGATAAAAAGCCATCGTAAGATGGCTTTTTTCTTTATGGCCAGAGATATAAGACTTATCATTTAATAATGAATATTAAAAAAATAGCTTATCGAGTTTTTTTACCCTTAGGCATAGTTTTAGTGGTGTCTTCGATAGCTATATTGCTTTTTTTGCCCCGGTTCATCCAATCAAAAGTTCATGAATACGGTCAAAGCATCGGTTATCAAATCCAATATCAAGACTTAAGTATTTCTCCCTGGTTTCTTAAGGTAGAGATGGATGGTTTGGAGATCAATCAAGCATCGGGTGAGACTCTACTAAAAGCAAAACGTCTCACGGCCAATGCTGAAATCATCTATTTAGCCATTGGCCATCTTCATTTTTCAGAAATTACTTTAGATGGTCTTCAATTAACACTCAGCCGGCAAGCCAATCAAAAAGATCCGGCTCAATGGAACTGGCTAAAGTTCATAGAAGCGATTCAAGCAAAAAAAGAGAATAAAGAAAAACCATCAACTCTGAAGGTGGATGTATCTGAGTTTCATTTAAAAAATGCCCATCTCATCATTGATGATCGCATCACTAAAACCAAATATGATCTGCCTCAATTAAATTTAAGCGTTATGGATCTTGCCAATTACGATCCATCTGGTCGTGCAGGCGCGCAAGGTGACTACAGCATCCATTTAGGCGCTTTAGATCTGCCGATTCCTGGTTCAGCCAATCATTTGAAACTAACTAGCCTAGGTTTAAGTGGCCACTTAGAGTTAGTCAGCAAAGAAATGCTTAAAGTGCAAATGAATTTGAAAATCAACGATGCGCCCCTAACGAGTCAGATTCACCTCAACATGAAGAGCTCTGAATTAGATGGTGATCTCAAATTCAAAGATCTGCCGCTGGCCCCTTGGATTGCTTTGTTGCCATCTAATAAAGGGTTACTCACAGAAAAGGGTAGCGTTAGTGCCGATCTCAAACTGAAAACAGCCTCTAAAGGTTGGTCCATTTTGGGTGATATTGATTTTGGTGAATTAGCTATTTATGAACCGGGCGATAAAGAAGCCCTTATTAGCTGGGGTCAAGCTGACCTCTCCAAATTTGAACTCAATTTCCTTGATCAAGCTAAGCGACGCTTAAGTATTGATGAGCTCAAAGTCACTCGTCCTGAGGTCAGGTTCACCATTGGCGAAGATCATTTATCTAATTTCCGCCGCATGTTCTCAAAAGATCTTCAAAAGCCAACTGAGTCATCAAATCAGTCAAGTTCATTAGCAAGCACCGAAACATCCAAGTTTCAACTAGATATCAAAGCATTGAAGGTGAGTCATGGCAGCATGTATTTCAATGATCTTTCATTGAAGCCACAATTTAGAACCAGAATTCGCCAGCTCAATGGTTCATTCTTAGGTGTTAGCAATGTCCCTGGGCAATATGCCTTGATCGCACTAGATGGGCAAGTGGATCGTAGCGGCAGTATGCGTGCTCGAGGTCAGATGGCTTTCGAGGACCCACGTCGCAATAATGAAGTCAACATCACTTTTAGAAATTTACCTCTGAATAGTATTAATCCTTATGCCATCACATTTGCAGGGCATGAGATTGAGTCTGGTCGGATGGATGCTGACCTTAAATACGCCACTAAAAATGGCCGCTTGGTGGGTAAAAACCATTTTGTGATCCATCAAATTAAATTAGGCAAAGAATTAGAAGACTTCAAAGGCCAACGTTTACCTATTAACTTAGCAATTAGCCTGTTAGAGGACTCTGAAGGCATGATTGATGTCAATATCCCCGTGAATGGTCAGATTGATACGCCTGAATTCAGTATGGGTCATTTGGTTTGGCAAGCGATTGGCAATGTCTTGGGCAATATTGCGACAGCACCATTCAAAGCCTTAGGTGCTATGTTTGGTGGAGATGGATTTGATGGTGTTTATTTTAATTTAGGTGAAAGCGTTATCACGCCACCTGAAAGAGAAAAGTTAGAAAAACTCGCCATCCATGCTTCAAAAAAATCCACCACTCATATCCAGTTCTATGGCACTTATGATCCTGAGGCTGATCGCATAGAGTTAGCCCGAGTTCAAGCTGATCGTGCCATCTTGATCGGGGCTGGATTTAAGATCAATGACGATGAGCCCCTACCAAGCCCTAGCTTGGCTGATCCTCGTATTCAAAGTGGCTTAAAGACTGCCTATGGTTCACAAGTAGGGCGCATTCAATTGGTACAGCGTTTGTTAAAGCTACCAAATACACCTGAACGCTGGGATCAATTAAGAGATGAACTGATTAAGAGTTATCGCATCACTGATCAGCAACTCATCGATCTAGCTAATCTGCGTGCGAAAAATGCGCAAACTATTTTTCTAAAAAAATCACCAGAATTAGCTAGCCGAGTTTCACTAGGTAAAGCCCAAGTCTTCAAACTTGAAGACTTGGGTATCGCCCTCGGCGTTTCTTTAAATAATTGATAATTTTTACTTATAAAAATTATCAATTTCGTGATATAAATATCCTAGAAATTTAATCAAGGGAGCAATCTCTTATGTTTTAAAAGTCCAGGGGTAACAATTTTATAAACGGGGGAACTATGAAAAAAATAGCACTTATTGGTTTTTTGATGACGCTCTGTTTTTCAGCTCAAGCGCTTGAGTTGGTTTGTAAGGGATATCAACCTCGAGCTTCTAATCAGAGACCTATTTATGTTGATTGCTCAGATAGAAAAGCGGTTATAGATTCTTTGGGAGCCGCTTGGTCAACTCTTCATAAAGAACGCATTGGTGGTCAAACTGAAGACATGTGTTGGAGACCCTACAACCGTGCCAAAGAAATGCATCCAAGTATTCAGTTCAACAACATTGCCCCCACTTTTTTCATGGAATGCAATATGGCCATGCAGTATGTGAAGTAGCTGATTTGTGAAATCAAACTAAGCCACCATCGGGTGGCTTTTTTTATTAAAAATAGAGATTTTCTTGTCCCGCCAACAGGAATCGAACCTGTGTCTACCGCTTAGGAGGCAGTTGTACTATCCACTGTACTTATCAAATAAATCAATGACTTATGCCTCATATGGTACATCATTTTGATTGACAACTCAATGCTTTTAATTTAAAAGTATCTAAATAATATCTAAAAATCTTTCAAAAGTATGGGGGGGAAGGGGTAATTTTTCAATCAATAAATATGGAACCCTTCCACTTACATCAAAGTCTAATTTACCCTTTTAAGATGCTATAGTTTTAGAAATTAAAAGGAATTTTATGAAAAGAATTATTGCTTCTGCTTTGGTTTCGGTGCTCGTACTATCTGCATGTGCTGGAAGACCAGCTAACCCAGTGATGGTTGACCAAGTTGGTGATAACAAAAAGACTTGTGCATCATTGGAAACCGAAATGAAGGCGGTTCAATCTGAAATACAGCGTTTACTACCTGAGTCAGACAAGTCTGGGAAGAATATCGGTCTAGGTGTTGCTGGTGCGTTCTTACTTGTTCCACTTTTCTTTATGGATTTAACTGAATCAGAAAAGATTGAGATTAATGCTTACAGACAGAGGTATAACAGGCTAAATATCCTAGCTTCTGAAAAGAAGTGTGGATTTGTTGAGGTTGCTACTGATGCCCAATTAGAAAAAGAATCTGAAAAAAAAGCAGCAAACAGTTCTAAAACTACAACCCAAAAGATAGAAGAGTTGAATGGATTATTGAAAAAGGGATTGATTACTCAAAAGGAATATGAGACCAAGAAGTCTGAGCTTCTTAAGGCAATGTAACTGCTACCGAGGATGAGATTATGAAAAAAGTATTTTTCACTTTTGCAGTTTTTCTTTTATCAGGTTGTGCAGGGAATCTAATTCTTGTGGATAAAGAAAATAAGCAGTTCATTGGTCAATTTAATTCATTGAGTAAGACATTAGAAGTTAATGTAAACGGGAAAATCTTTAGTGGTTTTTATATTACCAATTCATCAGTTGGTTTTTCTAATTATCAGATGTATGGAGCTGGCGCTACTGCGACTGGAAGCTCTCAAACAATTTATGGAGGCAATTCTGGAAGAGCTGTTCTGAGGTCTCAGGATGGGGATACCATTCAGTGCGAATTTAACTATCAAGGCATGAAAGCCATTGGTTCTTGCGTTAATGCTCAAGGGGAGCGTTACCAGTTGATTACTGGTTAATCAAAACATTACTGACTAAACAGTTTCATTTGATGACATTTCAGGAGCTTAAACAATTTATTAAAGAAGATATGCGAATGCAGCATATTTATCAGCCTGTGATGTTGATTGAGTTGTTAAAAAATCAAGGTAAAGCATCAATTACTCAAATAGCGCAGGCGATACTTAATAAAGACCCAACTCAAATTGAGTATTACTCTGAGATTGTTAAAAACATGGTTGGAAAAGTTTTAACCAAAAATAGAGAGATTACAGATAAAGAAGGTTCTAGTTACACACTAAAGGGTGCTCAAGAGTTATCTTCTGAACAAGTTGCTGAACTTACGAACTTATTAGAAGAGAAGATTCGTGAGTATGAATCTAAAAGAGATGATGCGCACTGGGAACACAGAAAACGTGGAAGAAGACCAGTTTCTGGTTCTATTCGTTATGAAGTATTAAAGCGAGCAAGTTTTAGATGTGAACTCTGCGGAATATCAGCAGATGACAAGAATCTTGAAGTTGACCACATTACACCTAAGAGTTTGGGTGGTGCTGATGAGATTCATAACTATCAGGCACTTTGTTATACCTGTAATGCTCAAAAGAACAATAATGACGATACAGACTTCAGAGGTCTAAACACCCAATATGAGCAACGTGAAGATAATTGCTTGTTCTGTCAGGTTCAATCAATAGATAGACAGAGAATCGTTGATGAAAACTCTCTAGCATATGCAATTCGTGATGGATTCCCTGTAACTGAGTTTCATACTCTGTTTATACCCAAACGACATGCAAAAGACTACTTTGAACTAACTCAAGCAGAAATCAATGCGATTAATCGGTTAATTAGCAATCAAAAAGCGTTACTTGATAAGTCTGATGAGTCAATAGATGGATATAACATTGGCTTGAATTGTGGAGAAACTGCTGGTCAGACAGTTTTTCATTGTCATTTGCATTTAATTCCACGAAGAAAGGGAGATGTTGAAAACCCAAGAGGAGGTATTAGACATATTATTCCTGGAAAAGGTTATTACGAAAGTAAAAAATCTTAAATTTTTTTATGGCGCAGTGTTTTCTAAGTTAAGTATGACATCTGATTTTTCCCCTTTGGAGTCAGTCCATTTGGCTTTCAAAGTCCCGTATTGACCAGCTTCCATTAGAACTACTCTCATTGATTGTTTGAGTATTTCTTCAATTAAATATTTCTTATCCTCTGGAACAATAAATTCCTCATGAATTGGAATTATTGGTAATTTCATAAGGTCTGCAAACTTGAGAACTTGAGTTGTTATTGCACCATCAAAACCTTGAAGGAGAAGTCCAATACCCGTTCCGATGGCATTTATAAAATCAGGGTGCTGGAATTGAAATTGATTAATAAAAGCCTTTATTTCAGATGAGTCTCTAAAAACTGGTTTTCCTCTGCGAGTTGTTTTAGTTTTATAAGTTTTAATTTCCAACTCACCAGTTAACTCATCAAGCCACCAATGGGTATTTCTCAGAGATTTTTCAGCTGATTTCTCGCTTTTTGCATTAAAGAGAGTGTTAATTACTTTTTTTCGAATATTTCTATCTAAATACTCAAATCCTTTTACTTCGTAAACATCCTCGCTGGAATTTGTGAATAATCCCAGCTCATTTTCTTTGCCTCTATAGACACGTAATATGAGCATTGGGTGACACTGGGTAATATCTAGACTGCCAACAGGTTTACCCCCAATAGTGATGCTATTTCGAACCGTTTTGGGCTTGTTTTGGAAGTTGCAATACCATCTACCACCTTTGCCAAAGGTCTGAGTAAATTGACGTGTTAAAAGCAATTCCGAGGGTGGTATGAGAGTTGCATTAGCCCATCTAATTTGATGCTCTTCAAGACGTTTTAAATGGCTTTGAACTAGGTTTTGATGTTCTCTATACCTCAGAGTTTGATAGAAGCTTTCAGGCTCTTCTATGACCCGTTTATCTTCATCCTTTCGGACTACGCATGGAAGGTCTGGATTGACTGTTATAGCTTCAATGGTAAGCCAAGAAAGTAGCTTTTTAAATTTCTCTGTAGCCTGGTAAATGGCTGAAAATCCAATTTTATTCTTTGCTAGATAAGGTGGAATTGCTCCCACTATAAGCTCAATCCAGCCTAAATCTTTGGCGCAGTTAAAAAGGTCCAGCGTCCTGTTTGTCATCCAAACTTGCTTTCTTTTACCCTTACTGAAATAAATATCTTTAGTTGTAAATCTAAATTGACCTTGATGAAGCCAGATTGATGCAATGAGTTTCTTTGCATCTCTTAGATACTTTTCTTTATTTCTGACCTGTGAACGAGTCTTAGAGAATTCAGCCACTAATATCTCAGCTGACTTATAGACCTCAGGGTGATCAGAGTATGCTTTGATTGATAAAAACTCAGCTTCCCTATACCCCTGAAGAACCTCTAGCGACTCCTGATAATAAGGATTATTAATAGAGGAATTATTATTCATAGTTAACTTCACTGTAGCTTTCAGTGTTCAGAATTAGAGCTAAACAAGTACTTGTAATAATTGATAATTTATAGCAAGAAGAAGTGCATAACAGTTATTTCAGTAGTGCTTTGACTGCCTATTATTTAAGCAAATAATATCAATAAATAAATGGCTTAATAGGGTGCTTATTTGCCGTACATTCTCAATCAATTGATGACATCCTATCCCTACATTCAGAGGCAAGTTTTTTACCTAAAACTTGTTGAAATCTTGTTTCGTTATCATCCACAGCACTTAGAACTGCATAACAAGTCTCTTTATAACTCTTGCCTGTTAAGTAATGACTATAAATCGAATAGCACAGCACGGCTAAGAGGATAAAAAATATTGATTTATATGACTCAGAACTCATGATTAACCTCTTCTTTTTTGTAGTTGATGTCTTTCAATAAATTTGATGGCATCGTGAGTCATACGATTTAGGTCTTTTAGTAACTGTAGCTGCTCATTTACTTCAGACCACTGGCTGATGCTCAAATTTGTAGAATTATTGAATCCCGATTGGATTGATAGTGACACCCAGAAGTCATCTGCAGCCTTAAATTCGGCTTTATAAGTGGCAAATCCATCAAACTCAGGGTAAAAAGCCGATTGATTCTCAGCATCCAATACAGCTTTAGCTCTTTCATAAGGGTGAGGTAGGCTATAACAATCTGCTCCTTCACCAACTGTTTCTAAGTTCATACATAAGCTCCTTAAGGTTGTGTATGTAACCTATATCAGTGTCAGCCTACAAAAGTCAATACCCTGTTTATATTGAGCAGCTCAGAACTATAGTTCCATCAGAAATGGTGGCATAAAGTTGATTATTTTTTCTATATACAGTTAGAACTAAAACAGGTGCAGTTTCACCCTCATCAAGATTCACAAGCCTTTTAAAAGAAATCCTTTCCTTGCCTAGTTTTTTAAATTCAGCAATTACTCGTGTGTTTCTATAGAGAAATTTTCCATCAACCATCTCACCTTGGACTTGATTAACATATAAACATTTCTTTTGGTTGAGCATCAAGTCAGAGGAGTCTTTAAATCCGTCCAATAAACCAGCACTTGCTGATTTAATTGAAATAAGGGAGATTGCTATAAGTATGCTAAAAATGCTTTTCATTGTTCTTCCTGTGATAATCTCCAAATTATGAAATTTAGCATTATTTCTTTAATCACAACACTGCTTGTTTCAGGAGCTTCTTTTGCTAGTGAGCCAGTGAAGATGTCAAAGTCTGGGATTTGTCACGCACCCAAGACAACTTATTACAAACAAACTAAAAACTACACCTCTTATCCGACTCTACAAGCTTGCTTAAACGCTGGTGGAAGAATGCCTAAAAAATGAAAATTCGCTATATTTCTATTTGTACCTTAATTTCGTCAATTTTCTTTTCAACAGCGGTTAATGCTGAATGGACCTTTGTTTCTGAAGGAACAGATGTTATCCAATATATTGATATTGATAGAATCAAGCGAAATGGCAAGTCAGTAAAAGTGTGGACTTTGTATGACATCAAAAAATCTGTTAAACCACACAAGTCTGCAATCATGTTAAGGGAGTTTGATTGCCGAGACGATAAAGACCGAACCCTTCAGGTTACTTTTTATTCAGGACAAATGGGTACAGGCTCTCCTGTTAAGTCATTTTCAGATATTGATGAATGGTCTTATGTCACCCCTGGCAGTGTCAGCTATACGCTGATGGATTTGGTTTGTATTGTGACCAAATAACTCAAAAGAAACTAAATCCAGCCTGTTTCTTTTTAAATTCTTCCTCAGTCTTATTCTCTGAAATAGGTTGCCCAATAAATTTAAAGAATGGATTCCATGCTTTCTTTAAAGCAGCCATCTTTCTTCTAACTGAAGAACCTTCACCGTAGGTATCGGCTATATTTTGCTTCGCACCTCCGTGGATTTCATCTTGAAGGTCTTTAGTAACATCTGCATTTCTAAACATATCTCTTAGAGTATGTCTAAATGTATGAGTTGTCTTATCTGTTTGAGTAAGCTCTTTTAGCCATTTAGATGCATAAGTGCTTGCAGAGTCAGCCCTAGGTTTATCAATTAGATTGTTATATCTAGGAAATAAAGCATCTGTCTCACTTTCGTTTATCGCTCTTAAAACTATTTCCTGAGCTTCAGGTATTAATGGAATCGTTCTTGTTGAGTTAGATGTTTTTAAAGTGCGTTTATCGTAAGGAGTGATTTGTATGCACGGCAGCTTTTGTACAAAAACGCAGTCTTGTTTTCTAAGACCAACAATCTCGCCAATTCTTGCACCTGTGTACATTTCAATCAAAATGAGGTGTCTGATGTCATCATTGATGGCTAGACACTTAGCTCTAATTAAGGCTAATTCCTGATAGGTATATGAAAGCCTTTTCTTGACATCGTCTTTCTTGGTTGGACGGATTCGTTCAAAAGGATTTTGAACTTTAATGGCATCCTCTAGGATAGCTACAGCTACGATAGCCCTGAGATTGTTTAATTCTCTTTGAACCGTGGCACTCTTTTTACCTTCAGATTCTCTTGATTCGACATATTTGCGAGCCATGTCTCTGGTTATCTGTTCTGCGGGGCAGTCTCCAACTAGCTCTACAAATCTATCCCAATCTCTTTTCACTTTGCATCTGAACTCAGGGTCATTCCCTTTACCTTCTAGATGGTTATCAAAATAGATATCTAATATTTCTGATAAGAATGTTGGGAGTGGGTTCTTTAATGCTTGTATCGCTAATTCATCGGCTTTTGTTAGTCTTCCTTCTCTTTCTAGCTCAGCCATAAATTCATGAAACTCGTCCAAGTGTGGTGTGTCATTAAACCCTCGTACATCACCTGATATGAATGTAGCCTTAAGGTTTGCATCTCCTTGAGACAGCCCATACTCTTGAAGAATCAATAGGGCAGCAAGCTTCTTTTCAGATAGTACGAGTTCAGGATTATTTCTATAAGATTTGAATAGCATGTCATGTGTTCTGGCTAAGTTGGCTACTTGTTTAGCAGGCATGCCATTCTTGGGGTCAAGTTTGAACTTGAGCAACTTCTTGCCGAGTCTACTCACTAAGTCATCTGGGACTTTTCGTTGGTAGTACGGTAGACCGTTGTTGTTGACGAGATATTTCACAAGAATCCTATTTGACCCAATGCTCAATATTGCCACAAACACCTCCAAGTATCTAATTAATATCTAAATTAGCCTTGATTTATATTAATAAGTATTTGTTTTGTATGGATAATATTGACTGGCTTGGTCCCGCCAACAGGAATCGAACCTGTGTCTACCGCTTAGGAGGCAGTTGTACTATCCACTGTACTATGGCGAGATCTTCAACAGGGCGCTAGCTTACCACCCACAGAGGGTGAGTAAGGTATTTGCTATGTCAACCATCATGTCAGGCCTGAGGTAAGCGCTAAATACCAGAGCTAGCAATACCAAGGTTAATACTTTGATCACAATTGGTCGTTGTAACAATGTCATCATCCCAATTTAACTTATGCTGCGGCAGTGACAGATCTCTGAGGTGTTCTGACGAGTTCTTTTTCATTGATAGGAATATTTACAAGGGCAGCAATAATTCCTAAGGCAATTGAAATCATCCAAACGATGTCGTAAGACTTGGTGACATCAAATACATAGCCTCCTAAGTACGCGCCGATGAAACTACCGATTTGATGAGATAAAAATGCAAATCCAGACAGCATCGCCATGTATTTCACGCCAAATATATGGGCAATGATGCCGTTTGTTAGAGGTACCGTTGATAGCCATAAGAAACCAATCAGGGCCGCAAATATATAAGTTGTCATTGGGCTAAGAGGGAGCAGTAAAAAGCCAGCAATCACAACAGATCGCGAGATATAAATGATGGCAAGAAATAAATGTTTAGGAAATTTCCCATCAATTTTGCTGGCATGGTAAGTGCCAAAGATATTAAATAGGCCAACTAGTGCTAGAGCAATCGTCGCCACTTCGGGATGTCCAACAGCGGGGTAGATGGTGGACATATCTTTAAGGTATGGCGCTAAATGAGTTCCAATGAATACAACTTGAAAGCCGCAAACAAAATAGCCGACCAGTAAAAGTTGAAAGCTCCGTTGTCCAAAAGCTTCCTTGATCGCTTGGGCGATTGTTTGATCACTTCCCGTTTGAATTGGTGAGAAGTTTTTCTCACGCAAAATTAAGCCAAATGGCAGCATGAAGCTCGTCATGATGGCTAAAATATATAAAGCATTTTGAATGTCAAAGTGAGTGATTAACTCTTGCTCTAGAGGAATCATGAAGAACTGCCCAAAAGATCCCATAGCTGCCGCAATACCCATGGCCCAGACACGTTTTTCTGGAGGGCAATGACGTCCTATAACGCCATACACGACACTGTATGTTGTACAGGCAAGAGCCATTCCAAGAACAACGCCAGTCGTCAAGACAAAGCCCATGCTAGTGGTGGATAGTCCAGCACCAATCAATCCTAGTGTGTAAAGTACCCCGCCAAGCAACATGATTCTGTAGCCACCAAAACGGTCGGCCAATCCCCCGAAAATCGGTTGGGTGATACCCCATATCAGATTTTGTAGCGCTATCGCTAAGCCAAATGTTTCTCTTCCCCAGCCGTTGGCTTGAGTCACTGGCAAGTTGAATAAGCCAAAGCCATGTCGAATACCCATGGATAGCGTCACAATAAACCCAGTGGCAATCAAAACTTTTGCCATGCTCAAGGTATGCGTTGAATTTAACGAACTGCTAGAAGACTCTTTCACAAAATCCCTTTTTGTTTTAGTGCGTTTATTTCTGTATCACTTAGGTGGAGTCGTTCTTTCAAAATCTCATCTGTATGTTGACCGAGTAATGGCGGCGGACGATTTTCAACCACAGGGGTTGCGCTCATCCTCATTGGACTTCTTACCAAGGGGACTGTGCCAGCAACAGGGTGGGGCATTTGCATTTTGATATCACGAGCAATCACCTGTTCGTTTTCAAAAACTTCTTTGAAATTATTGATCGGTCCACAAGGTACGCCCGCATGGTCCAAAGCGTCGATCCATTCTTTTTTACTTTTCTTCAAAGTCATCTTTTGCAAAAGAGGGATTAACTCATCCCGATGACGGATACGTTCTGGATTAGTAGCAAATTTAGGATCATCGGCTAATTCAGGGCAGTGGCCTGCTTCTACAAAATGTCTAAATTGAGAATCATTGCCAGCAGCCACAATGATCCAACCATCTGCAGCTTTGAATGTTTGATAGGGAACGATATTAGGGCTGGCATTACCCCAAGCATGGGGGGATTCACCACTGGTGAGGTAATTGCTAGCCACATTGGCCATGGTTGCAATCTGAACATCTAATAAAGCCAGATCAATATATTGACCCACGCCAGTTCGGTCTCGGTGGATTACAGCGGCCAAAATGGCAGAAGTGGCGTACATGCCAGTAAAAAGATCAGCAATGGCCACACCGGCCTTTTGTGGGCCCCCACCGGGAAGATTTTCCTTTTCCCCAGTGACACTCATAAAACCACCCATGCCTTGAACAACAAAGTCATAGCCAGCTCGGTGAGCATAAGGGCCCGTTTGTCCAAAACCAGTGATAGAACAGTAAATTAAATCCGGCTTGATTGCGCTAAGGCTTTGATAATCAAGGCCATATTTCTTTAATTGACCAACTTTATAGTTTTCAATGACGATATCTGACTCTAAAACCAGTTTTTTGATGATTTCTTGACCTTCTGGCGTCGAAATATCCAAAGTCATGGACCTTTTATTGCGATTAATCGCTAAATAAAAGGCAGATTCTGTTGTTTCTTGACCCTTAGAATCCTTCAAAAAAGGAGGGCCCCATTGGCGAGTGTCATCCCCGGTATTTGGCCTCTCAACCTTGATTACATCGGCTCCTAGGTCTGCTAGGTTCTGCGCCGACCAGGGTCCTGCAAGTACTCGACTGAGGTCTAAAACGCGAAGGTGATTAAGTGCTCCCATGGATCTCATTTTCGCATGTGGATACAATTCTTCGCCATGGCTACAAAAAAATCAGATCAATACAGCGAATCGTCCATCAAAGTCCTCAAAGGACTTGAACCAGTAAAACAGCGTCCTGGTATGTATACCCGGACTGATAACCCTTTACATATGATTCAAGAGGTTATCGATAACGCTTCCGACGAAGCCCTCGGTGGCTACGGTAAGCACATCATCGTTACTATGCACACGGATGGCAGTGTCAGCGTTGAAGATGATGGTCGTGGCATTCCTGTTGGTATGCACCCAGAAGAAAAAAGACCGGTGGTTGAATTGGTCTTCACTCAGTTACACGCGGGTGGTAAGTTTGAAAAAGGTTCTGGCGGTGCTTATGCCTTCTCAGGTGGCTTGCACGGCGTGGGTGTTTCAGTGACCAATGCGCTTTCTAAGCGTATGGAAGTCACTGTATGGCGTGATAAACAGATTTCTACATTAGCCTTTGAAGCGGGCTTCGTTGTTGAAGCACTTAAAACCAAAATTGCCCCGATGGGCGATCGCCCGAATGGTACGCGCGTTAGAGCATGGCCTGATGCCAAGTATTTTGACAGCGCCCATATTCCTTTGGCGGAATTACAAAGACTATTACGTTCTAAAGCAGTTCTATTGCCAGGCGTCAAAGTCACTCTGATTCAAGAAAAAGGTGGTGAGCCACAAACTTGGCTCTATGCCCAAGGTCTTAAAGGTTACTTAGATGAAGCCATGGCTCAGGGTGGCCATAGCCAGGTCGTGATTCCTGCATTTGATGGTGAACATTTCGCGGATCCTAATCGCCCTGGTGAAGATTCATTTGCTGAAGGCGAAGGCGCAAGTTGGGTGGTGGCTTGGACAGAAGAGGGATCTCCTGTTCGAGAAAGCTATGTGAACTTGATTCCTACACCAGCAGGCGGTACCCATGAAAGTGGTTTGCGTGATGGCTTATTCAATGCCGTTAAAGCTTTTATTGATATTCATGCTTTGCAACCTAAGGGCGTGAAACTCATGCCTGAAGACGTATTTGCGCGCGCTTCATTTGTTTTATCGGCCAAAGTATTAGATCCACAGTTCCAAGGTCAGATCAAAGAACGTTTGAACTCACGCGACGCTGTGCGTTTGGTTTCTGGATTTGTTAAATCTGCTTTAGATCTCTGGCTCAATCAACACGTTGACTACGGACGTAAATTAGCAGAGCTCGTCATTAAGCAGGCCCAAGCACGTACTCGTGCTGGGCAAAAGGTAGAAAAGAAAAAATCATCCGGTGTTGCTGTATTGCCGGGTAAGTTGACTGACTGCGAAAGCGAAGACATTGCCATGAATGAAATCTTCCTGGTCGAGGGAGATTCAGCGGGTGGTTCAGCCAAGATGGGCCGTAATAAAGAGTACCAAGCTATCTTGCCTTTGCGCGGTAAGGTTCTGAATACTTGGGAAGCTGAGCGAGATCGCTTATTTGCCAATAATGAAGTTCATGACATTGCTGTTGCCATTGGTGTGGATCCGCACGGTTCTTTAGATAATCCAGATCTGTCTAATTTACGTTACGGCAAGATTTGCATCCTGTCAGATGCGGACGTGGACGGCGCGCACATCCAGGTGCTATTGCTGACATTGTTCTACAAACATTTCCCGAAATTAATGGAACGAGGCCATGTTTATATTGCGCGTCCTCCATTGTTCCGTGTTGATGCTCCAGCGCGCGGCAAAAAGCCTGCGCAAAAACTCTACGCTTTGGATGAAGGCGAATTGCGCTCCATCGAAGATAAATTGCGCAAAGAAGGTCTGCGTGAAGGTAGTTGGCAGATCAGTCGCTTTAAAGGTTTGGGTGAGATGAATGCTGAACAACTTTGGGACACTACTTTAAATCCAGACACTCGCCGACTATTGCCAGTGACTGAAGGTGCTTTTGGTGAATCTGAAACGATTAAGACCATGGATATGTTGATGGGTAAATCGGAATCTGGTGCACGTAAGAGTTGGTTAGAAGAACGCGGCAACGAAGTTGAAGCAGATATTTAATCACTACCTCGAGAGCTAAAAAGAGCTGAGAAGAACTTAGAAAAATTAAATAATGACTAAAAAGAAAAATAATCCGAATCAAGAACCAGATCTGTTTGCAGACATGGATGATTCGCAAGACAAGGAAGTTCAAGCAGAACCGGTAGCGCAAGAAGTTCAAGAAACTTCGCGTCGGATTGTGCCGAATACGCCGGATGTCGATTCATTGACTTTGGCCACTTACGCTGAGCGTGCTTATCTTGACTATGCGATTAGCGTTGTAAAGGGTCGTGCTTTACCAGAAGTGGCTGATGGTCAGAAGCCAGTTCAGCGCCGTATTTTGTTTGCAATGAACGAAATGAACCTTCGTGCTGATGCTAAGCCAGTGAAAAGTGCTCGTGTGGTCGGTGATGTTCTTGGTAAATTTCACCCGCACGGTGATCAATCTGCTTATGACGCTCTGGTGCGTTTGGCTCAAGATTTCTCATTGCGTTATCCATTGATCGATGGTCAAGGTAACTTTGGCTCACGTGATGGTGATGGTGCTGCGGCGATGCGTTATACCGAAGCACGTTTAACAAAGATTGCGAGTTTGTTGTTAGATGAAATCGACGAAGGAACAGTTGATTTCATTCCTAACTACGATGGCTCGATGCAAGAACCAAGACTTTTGCCAGCGCGTTTACCATTTGTTTTGTTAAATGGTGCATCAGGTATTGCTGTGGGTATGGCAACAGAAGTGCCATCGCATAACCTAAAAGAAATCGCGGGCGCCACGATTGCGCTCATGAAGAATCCTAAGCTCAGTCATGAAGAATTGATGAGCTATGTGCCGGGCCCCGACTTCCCAGGTGGCGCACAAATCATTTCATCTGCTGCTGAGATTTCACAAATCTATCAAGCGGGTCGCGGCAGCTTAAAAGTGAGAGCCCGTTGGATTGTTGAAGATATGGCTCGCGGCCAGTGGAAACTCGTTGTCACTGAAATGCCACCAGGCACATCAACACAAAAAGTTCTCCAAGAGATTGAAGAGTTGACCAACCCGAAAGTGAAAGTTGGTAAAAAAGCGCTGACATCAGAGCAAAACAATTTAAAGCAAACTATCTTGTCGCTTTTAGATTCTGTCCGTGATGAATCTAGCAAAGATGCTGCTGTCCGTTTGGTATTTGAACCAAAGACCAAAAATATTGATGTGAATGAGTTTGTCACAACACTATTGGCACACACTTCCTTGGAATCTAACGCACCGATTAACTTGGTGATGATTGGTAACGATGGTCGTCCGCGTCAAAAAGGTTTGGGCGAAATCTTGCGTGAGTGGATTGAGTTCCGTGTGACCACTGTGACACGTAGAACCCAGCACCGTCTTAACAAAGTTAATGACCGCATGCACATCTTGGAAGGTCGTCAGTTAATCCTTCTTAATATCGACAAAGTCATCAAAATCATTCGTGGAAGTGATGAGCCTAAAGCTGACTTGATGACAGCATTCAAGCTATCTGAACGCCAAGCGGATGACATTCTTGAAATCCGTTTACGTCAGTTAGCTCGTTTAGAAGCGATCAAGATTGAACAGGAACTTAAAGAACTCAAGTCTGAAAAAGATGATTTAGAAAGTCTTTTAGGCAGTGATGCCAATATGCGCAAGCGCATCGTTAAAGAAATCGAAGCGGACATGAAGTCCTTCGGTGACGAGCGTCGCACGATGATCCAAGAAGAAAAGAAAGCTATTGCAGAAGCTAAGGTCATTGATGAGCCTGTCACAGTGATCGTTTCGCAACGTGGTTGGGTTAGAGCACGACAAGGTCATGATCATGATCCGCAACAATTTAGCTTTAAAGCAGGTGATGGCATGTATGGCACTTATGAGTGCCGCACCACAGATGTTGTCTTAGGTTTTGGTAGCAATGGCCGTGTGTACACAGTACCCGTAGCTGATTTACCAGGTGCTAGAGGTGATGGCTCGCCATTAACAGGCTTTGTGAACTTGGCCGCTGGCACGCAGATGGTGGCTTATTACGCCGGTCATAACGACGACTTGCTGTTGCTATCGATGCGTTCAGGTAATGGTTTCTTGGCCAATGTGACAGATATGACAACCCGCAACAAAGCCGGTAAATCATTCGTAGGTGTAGATGCTAAGTTTGCTCCAGGCGATGCTCCATTGATGCCATCAAAAGTTTCTGAAGGTATGAAACAAGTAGCCTGTCTATCTGAAAATGGCCGCTTATTGGTGTTTTCTTTAGATGATCTTAAGCGTTTACCAACAGGTGGTAAGGGCGTGATCTTGATGGATTTAGAAAAAGGCGAGAAACTGCAATCAGCGATTGCTGTGGGGGCCAATGGTGCCACGATTGCCGGCTTGGGTCGCACAGGCAAGCCAACTGAAGCTGGTTTGGATGCCAAAACCTTGAAAGCTTTTGCTGCTAACCGTGCCCGTAAAGGTCATGCGCTAGAGCCAAAGATGAAGGACGCTAAATTATTGGCCAATAAGTAGGCCTGAGCTTGATGGTAAAACTAGCGTCCCTTGAACAAAGGGACGCGTTTTTCTGCCCAAGCATGACGACCTTCTTGTAGGTCCTCTGAATTTTGAGCCACATTGATGTCATGATTAAGTTCATCGACATCTAAGCTACCCCGAGCAATACGATTGAGATGTTTTTTCATGCCCAGCAAGGGTAATGGCGCCATTGTCATCAGTTGTTCAATGAGTAGGGTGACTGTTTTTTCTAAATCAACCTCTTTCACCAACTGCGTTAAAAAGCCAATACGGACCATTTCTTCTGCTTGAATTTTTTCAGCGCTGAGCAACAAACGTTTTGCTGCATTAATACCCAATCGAGATACATAACGCTCAAGCCCACGCTGATAAAAATGAATGCCTAGCTTGGCGGCGGGCATCAGCATTTCTGTGGCTTCAGTTCCAATTCTAAAATCGCAGGCTAAAGCCAAATCGGTGGCGCCACCGTAAACACCCCCTTGCAGTGCCGCTATGGTGATAGGTCGACAATCTTCAAGTGCGTTAACAACAACCTCAAACAGCAATGATTTTTCTTTAGCTGACTCATCAAGACTGGTGATGTCAAAGCCTGAGCAGAAGTATTTCCCCGTTGATCGAACAACTAAAGCAAGGATCGCCTCATTTTGATTAACGGCAACCATGTGTTCTTGAAGTATTTCTAAATCAGCAACACTTAAGCGATTCGCTGATTCAGGGTTGTTCAACTGAATGGTTGCAATAGATCCATCAAAAACTAAGCTAGGACTTTTCATCGATGATGATTTATTCAATTTCAGCGATTAGTTCAATCTCAACGCAAGCACCAAGAGGAATCTGAGCGACACCAAACGCGCTGCGGGCATGTTTACCAGCTTCGCCGAATACTTCAAATAAAAGTTCAGAGCAGCCATTGGTGACCAAATGGTGTTCTGTATAGGTATCGGCTGAGTTCACCAGACTCATGACTTTAACAATGCGCTTAACGCGATCGAGATTGCCTAAGTGCGCTTGCATGGTCGCCATCAAATCGACAGCAATACTTCTGGCAGCCGCTTTACCTTCCTCAGTTGTCATATTCAAACCCAATTTACCGACCAAAGGTTTTCCGTCTTGCTTGGCAATATGCCCAGATAAGAAAAGAGTATTGCCGGTCTGTGCTGACATCACATAGGCAGCCGCTGGAGCACCAGCAACAGGTAGGGTGATATTTAATTCTTTTAAGCGTTGTGCAATATTTGACATGTTTTTCTCCAAAGATGCTGTGATTGTATTGCTTGTTATGAGTGCTTCCGGGAAGTCCCGTCATTCGATCAGATATCGGGCCTATTCAATGGCTTGAGACTCTCTTTTACTCATTTTCTTTTAAAAAATGGGGTGAAAATTGCTGAAATATGCGTTTTGTAAGCCAAATTTACCTAGGCATCCGCTATACTACTTTTCAGCATTTTTTTGATCTATCTCAATATTCGGTCACTATGAAAAAACTATTAACTGTTGCTATCGCCACTATTTCAATGGTTGGCGCCGTAAACGCCCAAGAAATCAAGGGCAATGCTCAAGCTGCTGAAGCCAAGGTGAGCATGTGTATTGGTTGCCATGCCATTCCTGGCTACCGTTCAAGCTTCCCAGAAATTTACACTGTGCCCCTTTTAGGTGGCCAGAATGCTGCTTACATCACAGCAGCTTTGCAAGCATACAAAAAGGGTGAGCGTAAACACCCAACTATGCGCAGTATCGCTGGCTCATTGAGTGATCAAAATATGGCGGATATCGCTGAGT
Source organism: Pseudomonadota bacterium (assembly GCA_039804685.1). Classification (GTDB taxonomy): domain Bacteria; phylum Pseudomonadota; class Gammaproteobacteria; order Burkholderiales; family Burkholderiaceae; genus Polynucleobacter. The sequence goes on from JBDLVQ010000056.1 coordinate 22,814, forward strand.
ACTATGCTGCTCAGAACGCTGCCACCACAATCAATAAATTGAAGTAAGTAGGAGAGGTCGATATGAAACGTATTTTGATAGCTGCAGTAACGGCTTCTTTCGCATTCGCTGCCAACGCTGCTGATCTTGCAAAGGGTCAGGAGCTAGTTGCTAAGGGCAATTGCGCTGCTTGTCACGGTGAAGGCCTTAACAAGCCAGTTGCTCAGGAGTATCCCAAGTTGGCTGGTCAGCACGCTGACTACCTTTACTATGCTTTGAAGGCCTATAAAGTTACTAATAACCCCAACATCGGTCGTAGCAATGCGATCATGGCTGGTCAGGTGGCTCAGTTTTCTAACAAAGACTTGCAAGACATCGCTGCTTATATTTCTAGCTTGCCTGGAACATTGGTGATGAAGAAGTAATTCTTCCCAAGACCCAATTAAAAAGCCGCTGAATCAGCGGCTTTTTTTAAATCCTTTACAGCCATTACATCTTTTAAATCTATTTTGCCGCTAGCTGACCTTGTAGCAAGTGTTCTTTCATGAGCTTTTCTGATAAATCAGCATCTCTGGCTAAAAGAGCCGACAGTATTTTGCGGTGCTCTACGAGTGAGCTTTCCATTCTTCCTCGCTTAGTCAATGAATCACGGCGTTGAAGTTTTAAGACCTTTCTAAGGTCATCAATCACTCTTTGCATCCAAGGATTGGCGCAAACATCTTGAATTTTGTCGTGAAACTGCTGATTGATGGCAAAGAATTGCTCTAAATCCCGGTCTGCTGCAGCACGTTCAAGCTTTAAATGGATGCTGTCTAGATCCTCTAACTCTTTTTCGCTGGCTCTTAATGCAACATCTCTACAAGCTTGCCCCTCGAGTAGGGCAAGAACCGTGAAGATTTGATTAAGGTCGGATTTACTGACTTCGGTGACATAGGCCCCTCGGCGCATCTTCATTGTGATTAAGCCTTCTGCGGCCAAAATCTTGATGGCTTCACGCATGGGTGTCCGGCTGATCCCGCATTGAATCGCGATAGATTGTTCATCAATCCAAGCACCAGGCTCTAACTCATGGGTAAAAATGCTTGTACGCAGTCTTTCAGCGACTTCTTCGTACAGCGGTCTAGGGGCTAATGACAATTTTGAATTCATAATTATGAATTCATTAAAGCTTAAATGTCAGACTTTTGTCAAGTCAAATCTGTTAAATTACGGTTATCTAGTTAAAGTATCAATGGAGAATCAATGAGTACAACTAATAGTAAGTGGCCATCATTTTCTAGTCCAAGTATGGAAGCTTGGGAAAAAGCTGCAGGTAAATCTGCACCGAATGGTGACTTAGACGCTTTGGGTTGGAAAACTCCTGATGACATCAAACTAAAAGCACTCTATACAGCTGCTGATACAGAAGGCTTACCTTTCTCTAATACATTGCCAGGTTTTGAGCCATTTGTACGCGGTCCTCAAGCAACGATGTATTCCGTGCGCCCTTGGACGATTCGTCAATACGCTGGTTTCTCAACAGCCGAAGAATCCAATGCTTTCTATCGCAAAGCTCTAGCTGCGGGTGGTCAAGGTGTATCTGTAGCGTTTGACTTGGCAACTCACCGTGGTTACGACTCAGATCACCCACGTGTGACTGGTGACGTTGGTAAAGCTGGTGTGGCGATTGACTCAGTTGAAGACATGAAGATTTTGTTTAATGAAATTCCATTAGACAAAGTTTCAGTATCAATGACCATGAACGGCGCTGTATTGCCTATCTTGGCTGGCTACGTTGTGGCTGCTGAAGAACAGGGCGTTAAGCAAGATCAGCTATCTGGCACGATTCAGAATGACATTCTGAAAGAGTTCATGGTGCGTAATACCTATATCTACCCACCAGAGCCATCCATGCGCATCATTGGTGACATCATTGAGTACACCTCACAAAAGATGCCAAAGTTCAACTCGATCTCTATCTCGGGTTACCACATGCAAGAAGCGGGTGCGAACCAAGCTTTGGAGTTGGCCTTTACCATCGCTGACGGTAAAGAATATGTGAAAACTGCTTTAAGCAAAGGTTTGGACGTTGATGACTTTGCTGGTCGCTTGTCATTCTTCTTTGCGATTGGTATGAACTTCTACTTGGAAGTAGCTAAGTTACGCGCTGCTCGTTTGTTATGGTGGAAGATCATGAAGGAGTTCAATCCTAAGAACCCTAAATCATTGATGTTGCGTACGCACTGCCAAACATCGGGTTGGTCTTTAACTGAACAAGATCCTTATAACAACGTTGTGAGAACAACGGTTGAAGCTATGGCCGCGGTATTTGGTGGCACACAGTCATTGCACACCAACTCATTTGACGAAGCGATCGCTTTGCCAACTGAGTTCTCCTCACGTATTGCACGTAATACTCAGTTGATCATCCAAGAAGAAACACACATTACCAATGTGATCGATCCTTGGGCTGGTTCATACATGATGGAGAAGTTAACGCACGACATGGCTGATAAAGCTTTGGAAATCATCCAAGAAGTTGAAGCAATGGGTGGTATGACCAAAGCGGTTGAAAGTGGTTGGGCTAAATTAAAGATTGAAGCTGCTGCTGCAGAAAAGCAAGCATGTATCGATTCAGGTAAAGATGTGATCGTTGGTGTTAATAAGTACAAATTAGCCAAAGAAGACAACATTGATATCTTGGCGATTGATAACAACAAAGTACGCGATTCACAAATTACGCGTTTGAAAGATGTTAAAGCCAAGCGTGATAGCGCGAAGGTTCAGGCCGCATTGGACGCATTAACAACTGCTGCTGAAACTAATACAGGTAATTTATTAGGTTTAGCGATTGATGCGATTCGTCTTAGAGCAACAGTAGGCGAAGTTTCTGATGCATTAGAGAAAGTTTTTGGGCGCCATCGCGCCGATACTCAAAAGGTGACTGGTGTGTATGCAGCTGCTTATGACTCAGCCGAAGGTTGGGATAAATTAAAAACAGAAATCGCTGACTTTGCTAAAGAAGAAGGTCGTCACCCACGTGTGATGATTGCTAAGCTTGGTCAAGATGGTCACGATCGTGGCGCGAAAGTAGTTGCAACAGCTTTTGCTGACTTAGGTTTCGACGTTGATATGGGCCCATTGTTCCAAACGCCTGAAGAGTGTGCACGTCAAGCGATTGAGAATGACGTTCATGCCGTTGGTATTTCAACTTTGGCAGCTGGTCACAAAACATTGGTGCCAGCCATCATTGCTGAACTCAAGAAGCAGGGCGCTGATGACATCATCGTCTTCGTGGGTGGTGTGATTCCTCGCCAAGATTACGAAGAGTTGTACGAGTCTGGTGTTAAAGGCATTTACGGTCCTGGTACACCTATCCCAGCTTCGGCCAAAGATGTTTTAGAACAAATTCGTTTAGCTCTTAAGAAGTAACTAACCGTCATCATTAACTGCTAAGTAGAGAAAAGACTCAGTGGAATCTCAAGATCAAGCTTTAGTCGATGCGATATGCGGACCAGGTGCACACCCTGGTGCTGCGCAACGCCGCGCGATGGCTAAAGCGATTACCTTGCTTGAATCCACTCGAGTTGATCATCGCTTAAGAGCTGATGAAGTACTCAATGCCGTTCTTCCCAAGAGTGGCCATTCTTTCAGATTAGGCATTTCTGGTGTTCCTGGGGTTGGCAAATCAACTTTCATCGAAGTGTTAGGTCTTTACTTAATTGAAAAAGGTCATCGTGTCGCAGTGTTGGCGATTGATCCTTCATCCACAGTCAATGGCGGTTCTATTTTGGGCGATAAAACTCGTATGGAGTTTTTATCAGTTCATGAAAAAGCTTTTATCCGTCCTAGCCCATCTTCAGGCAATTTAGGTGGTGTCGCAGAAAAAACGCGTGAAGCTATGTTGGTCGCTGAAGCGGCAGGACATGATGTGGTCATTGTTGAAACAGTCGGCGTGGGTCAAAGTGAAATTGCTGTGGCGAATATGACAGATATGTTTGTCTTATTACAGTTACCTAATGCGGGCGATGATTTGCAGGCTATCAAAAAAGGCGTGATGGAATTAGCTGATTTGGTGGTTATTAATAAAGTTGATTTAGATCCAGATGCTGCTACTCGCGCTCAAGTGCAGATCATGAGCTCACTGCGTTTATTCAGTATGCATGGCAATCCTGATCATGCGCACCATGATGAAACGCTTTGGCATCCTAGAGTGATGCGCATGAGTGCGCTCAAGTCGGAAGGTATTTCTGAGTTTTGGGACACGGTAACCCAATTTAAAGATATTCAGACGCAATATGGTCACCTGTCTCATAGGCGTCAGCAACAAGCACAAGCTTGGATGTGGGAGCGCATTGAGTCAGGTTTAAAGCAAAGTTTTGAAAACAATGTGGCGGTTCAAAAAGCATTGCCGGAGTTATCGCAATCCGTCAATGATGGTCAGATTGCTGCATCGGTGGCTGCTAGACGTTTGTTGGATTTAATGAAGTAAAGAACAAGTTGAAATTTGAATTGGTTAGATAGAAGAGATTTATTTAATAACGTTATTTTTTGAGATTTAGAAACAAGGGAGAGCATTCCATGCATGACATCATTAAGCAACTAGAAGCCAAGCGAGAGCAGGCGCGCTTAGGAGGTGGTCAAAAGCGTATCAATGCCCAACATGGCAAAGGTAAGTTGACTGCACGTGAGCGTATTGAACTTCTACTTGACGAAGGTTCCTTCGAAGAGTGGGATATGTTCGTTGAACATCGCTGTACTGACTTTGGCATGGCCAATGAGTCTGTACCTGGTGATGGTGTTGTTACTGGTTACGGCATGATCAACGGCCGCTTGGTATTTGTGTTCTCACAAGACTTCACTGTATTCGGTGGTTCTTTATCTGAAGCGCACGCTGAGAAGATTTGTAAAGTGATGGATCAAGCCATGAAGGTGGGTGCTCCAGTAATTGGCCTAAATGACTCAGGTGGTGCACGTATTCAAGAAGGCGTGGCATCGTTGGGTGGTTATGCAGAGATCTTCCAACGCAACGTATCCGCTTCTGGTGTGATTCCTCAGATCTCATTGATCATGGGTCCAAGTGCCGGTGGTGCAGTTTATTCACCAGCTTTGACAGATTTCATCTTTATGGTGAAAGACAGTTCATACATGTTTGTGACTGGTCCTGAAGTTGTTAAGACTGTGACCCATGAAGAAGTGACTGCTGAAGAGTTGGGTGGAGCGATGACGCACTCCAGCAAATCAGGCGTTTGTGACCGTTCATTCGATAACGATGTAGAAGCGATCATGATGTTGCGTCGCTTCTTTAACTACTTGCCACTGTCTAATAAAGAAAAGCCACCGGTTCGAAAAGGTGCTGATGCGGCTGAACGTTTAGATTACTCACTCGATACATTGGTGCCCGATAACGCGAACAAGCCATATGACATGCACGAGTTGATTACTAAAACAGTGGATGATGGCGACTTCTTTGAATTGCAACCTGACTATGCCAAAAATATCATTATTGGCTTTGCTCGTATTGAAGGACAAACAGTTGGTATCGTTGCCAACCAACCATTAGTACTCGCTGGTTGTTTGGATATCAAGTCATCTATCAAGGCAGCTCGTTTCGTGCGCTTCTGTGATGCATTCAACATCCCTGTGGTGACTTTTGTGGATGTGCCAGGTTTCATGCCAGGTACAGCACAAGAATACGGCGGCATCATTAAGCACGGCGCTAAATTGTTATACGCCTATGCTGAATGTACCGTGCCAAAGATCACTGTGATCACACGTAAAGCCTATGGTGGTGCTTATGACGTGATGGCTTCTAAACACTTAAGAGGTGACGTGAACTTTGCTTGGCCATCAGCTGAAATTGCGGTGATGGGTCCTAAGGGTGCGGTTGAAATTATTTTCCGTGAAGAAAAGGGTGATCCTGCGAAATTGGCTGAGCGTGAAGCTGAGTACAAATTTAAGTTTGCCAACCCATTCGTAGCGGGTCGTCGTGGTTACATCGATGATGTGATCATGCCTCATGAAACACGCAAGCGTG
>JBDLVQ010000057.1:0-4535 GCA_039804685.1 Pseudomonadota bacterium
GTCACAAGTGGCATTGAACGATGCCATTATGGTGTTTGCATTTGCGCCATTAGTTGCTTTTTTATTAGGTATGTCTGCTATTACTGTTCCTTGGGTTACCTTAGTAACCTCAGTTATTTTATATATCGTGATTCCCGTCATTATTTCTCAAGTGTGGCGTCGTTATTTGTTATCTAAGAGTCAAAGTGCTTTTGATGCCGCCATGAAAAAAATCGGACCTTGGTCAATTTCAGCTTTATTGGTCACGTTAATTCTTTTGTTTGCCTTCCAGGGCGAGGCAATCATTCAACAACCGTTGGTGATTGGATTGTTAGCAGTACCTATTTTGATTCAGGTGTTTTTTAACTCCTCATTAGCTTATTTCCTTAATAGATATTTTGGGGAGAAGCACAGTGTTGCATGTCCTTCAGCCCTTATTGGAGCATCGAACTTTTTTGAATTAGCCGTGGCAGCGGCTATTAGTTTGTTTGGTTTTCATTCTGGAGCAGCCTTAGCCACCGTTGTGGGAGTTTTGATTGAGGTGCCCGTGATGCTATTGGTTGTAAAAGTCGTGAATCAATCTAAGGGTTGGTATTGCAAAAATACCTAATTTGGGACAAATTCAAGAGTTAATTCTAATTTAGTTCTAAATACTTAATTGATTAAGCTAATGATTTGTATAGATAATTTTTAATTCAAGTGAATTTTTATGCATTAATTATGAATGTCACAAAACTTTCATAAAGCGTAGGTATCTTTCTACATGTCGCAATGTGCGTCATTGAATGAGGAAAATACATGAAAGCTTTATTTACAAAGACATTAGTAGCCGGTGTTGTTGCTCTATCAACAGTCACAACAGCTATTGCTGCAGATATTACGGGAGCAGGTGCTACCTTCCCTTACCCAATTTATGCAAAATGGGCAGAAGCATACAAAGCTAAAACACAAAATGGCTTGAACTATCAATCAATCGGTTCTTCTGGTGGTATTAAACAGATCAAAGCGAAAACAGTAGACTTTGGCGCTTCAGATGCCCCAGTTAAATTTGAAGATTTAGAAAAAGATGGTTTGGTTCAGTTCCCAGCAATTATTGGTGGTGTTGTTCCAGTAGTTAATATCGACGGCGTCAAACCAGGCCAAGTAAAAATTACTGGTGATGTGTTGGCTCAAATTTTTATGGGCTCTATTCTTAACTGGAATGACAAGCAAATTGCTGCATTGAACCCAGGCGTTAAGTTACCAGATGCCAACATTACTATTGTTCACCGTGCTGATGGCTCAGGCACAACTGCAATCTTCACTGATTACTTAGCTAAAGTAAGTTCAAAGTGGAAAGAAACAGTTGGTTCTGGTGCTGCAGTTAAGTGGCCTGCTGCTTCTTCAATTGGCGGTAAAGGTAACGAAGGTGTTGCTGCTAACGTGAACCGTGTAAAGAACTCAATCGGTTATGTTGAGTATGCATATACTAAGAAAAACAACATGACTTACTTGCAGATTAAAAACCAAGCTGGTCAATTTGTGGCTCCAGATGATGACACTTTCGCAGCTGCAGCAGCTGGCACAGATTGGTCAAAGGTTCCAGGTATGGGTACATTCATTACGAATGCACCAGGTGCAAAGTCATGGCCAATAACTGGCGCATCATTTATCTTGATGTACAAGACCCCAGAAAACAAGGCTAATGCTGCTGAAGTAATTAAGTTCTTTGACTTTGCTTTCAAAGAAGGTAAGAAGATGGCTGCTGACTTAGACTACGTACCAATGCCTGACGCAACAACTGAGTTCATTCGTAAAAATGTTTGGACAAAAATCAATACGAAGTAATAAGTTGTTTTTGAGTATTAAATAAGTAAGATAACCACAGTTCGTGAACTACGAGCTGTGGTTCTAACGCTAGGATTAATATGAATACCAGTCAGTCCTCTGACATGTTAACGCCGCAAGCTGAAAAAATTCTGAAGCTACAAAGACTTCAGGATTTTGTTTTTCATAAGACGACACTATTTTTTGCTCTTTCAGTTTTGATAGCGCTTATCGGCATCATCATCTCTTTGGTGATTAATGCATGGCCTGCATTACGCGAATTTGGATTAGGCTTCTTTTTTACTATTGAATGGGACATTATCAATGGTCAATTTGGAGGATTAATTGCTGTTTTTGGCACAGTTGTCACAGCCCTTATTGCCTTGTTGATAGCTGTACCCTTAAGTTTTGGTATTGCAGTGTTTCTAACTGAAACATGTCCGGCTCAACTTAGAAGGCCCTTAGGGACTGCCGTTGAGTTATTGGCTGCTGTGCCATCTATTATTTATGGCATGTTTGGTCTATTTATTTTTGCCCCACTATTTGCTGAATATATTCAGCCCGCACTCGCTGCTACATTTGGACAAATTCCCGGTATCAGCTATTTGTTCTCAGGTGCGTTCAACGGCATTGGTATCCTTTGTGCTGGATTGATTCTAGCTATGATGATTCTGCCGTTCATCGCCTCTGTGATGCGTGATGTTTTTGAAGTTGTACCACCCGTTCTTAAAGAGTCTGCCTACGGTATTGGTTGCACAACTTGGGAAGTAGTTAACAAAATTGTTTTGCCATACACAAAGACGGGTGTTATTGGTGGAATTATGTTGGGTTTAGGCAGAGCTTTAGGTGAAACGATGGCCGTAACTTTTGTGATTGGAAATGCACATAAGTTAAGCGCATCACTATTTTCTCCAGGAAATTCTATTGCCTCTACATTAGCCAATGAGTTTGGTGAAGCAGAACCTGGATTGCATTACTCATCCTTATTTGCATTAGGTCTCGCTCTATTTGTCATCACATTTGTCGTTTTGGCCCTAGCCAAAATCATGTTGGCTCGTATGGAAGCCGGTCAAGGTAAAAAAACATGATGAACAATTCTAATTTTAATCAAAGTATTTACGCTAAGCGCAAACGCAGCAATTGGATTGGCCTTGCCTTATCCATGGGCGCGATGGTTCTTGGTATGGTTTTTTTACTTTGGATTTTGAGTATTCTGTTTATTAAGGGCTTTTCAGCGATTAATTTAAATATGTTTACCCAAAGCACTCCAGCGCCTGGTTCTGATGGTGGTGGTTTAGCCAATGCGATTGTGGGAAGCTTATTGATTGTTTCAAGCTGTACTTTAATCAGTACGCCAGTCGGCGTTATGGCAGGTATCTACTTATCTGAGTATGGTGCAAAAAGCAAAATTGCTGCTGTGACTCGATTTGTTAATGACATCATGTTGTCAGCACCATCTATTGTGATTGGTTTATTTATCTATGCAGTGTTAGTAGCTCAAGTCAGACATTTTTCTGGTTGGGCCGGCACAATTGCTTTGGCTTTAATCGCAATACCAGTTGTAGTTAGAACAACAGAGAATATGTTGCAGTTAGTACCTGGTAGCTTGCGAGAAGCTGCTTACGCTTTAGGTGCTCCAAAGTGGAAGGTTGCTTTCACAGTTACCTTGAGAGCCGCTAAGAGTGGTGTGATCACTGGCATCCTATTGTCTTTAGCCCGCGTTAGTGGTGAAACTGCTCCTTTGCTATTTACCGCCTTAAATAATCAATTTTTCTCAACCAATATGAATGCTCCGATGGCTAACTTGCCAGTTGTCATCTTCCAATTCGCAATGAGTCCTTATGATAATTGGGTGAATTTGGCTTGGGGCGCTGCATTGTTAATTACATTTGTAGTCTTGGGTCTGAACATTTTGACTCGAGTGGTTTTTAGGGAAAAGGTTCAAGGTTAATCAAATAATGAGAACTATTTTTGATGCCGAAACAATTCAAGGAAATATCATGACAGAAACAAATACTAATCAAGCTGGTGGACTTAAGAATGCCCTTGAGGTTAAGAATCTTAATTTTTATTACGGTACTTTTCAGGGCCTAAAGAATATTAATCTCGGTATTGCTGAGAAACATGTTACAGCTTTTATTGGGCCATCTGGCTGTGGTAAATCCACCTTACTCAGAACTTTAAATCGTATGTATGACCTATATCCTGGTCAGCGTGCTGAAGGTGAAATTAATTTCTATGGCCAAAATATTTTAGATACTAAGCAAGATTTGAATTTGCTTCGATCTCGAATCGGCATGATTTTCCAAAAGCCTACGCCATTTCCTATGTCTATTTATGACAATATTGCTTTTGGTGTTAAGTTATATGAATCTTTGTCTCGTGCAGAAATGGATGAGCGTGTAGAGTGGTCTTTAACTAAAGCTGCTTTATGGGGCGAAGTTAAAGATAAGCTTAATCAGAGTGGTTTATCACTATCAGGTGGTCAGCAGCAACGATTATGTATTGCTCGCGGTGTAGCTGTTAAGCCATCCATTTTGTTATTAGATGAACCGACATCTGCATTAGATCCAATATCCACAGCAAAAGTAGAGGAATTGGTTCACGAGCTTAAAAAAGACTATACGATAGCTATCGTTACACACAATATGCAGCAAGCTGCTCGGGTGTCAGATTTTACGGCTTATATGTACTTGGGCGAAATGGTTGAGTTTGGTAAAACTGATGAATTGTTCATTAAGCCAAAACGT